>CANHPN010000017.1 GCA_947462535.1 Akkermansiaceae bacterium
GAACCGGGTGCGGTGCCGCCCCAGCTTGCGCCGTCCGTGAGGTCGGTGCCGGTGGCGGCCTTGTTGATCGTTGCGGCTTGCGAGCTGGTGACGAGGGGAAACACGGCCAGCGCGAAGGCGGGACCGGTGAGGATGCGATGAAACAAGCTGCGTGGGTTCATGGTCTTGGGGTGTGGGTTACGGAGATTAATCTCGGAATTGGTGGTGCTTGGCGGGACGGGAAATGGGAAACGACAGGATTGGGCGTAGTTTGGGCTGGCAGGAGAGATTCTGGATGAAGGGCATGGGCTTGCTTAAGCTCGGCAGGGCGGTGGCGCACGAAATTAATTCGTTTGCTAGAATTTCGAATCCTGCGGACTCGTGCAAGAAAAAAAATCCAGAAAACAATCCGCAATAGCCGGGTTGCTTCTCTGCGTGAATCGGCATTTCCGCAAGCGGGAATTTCGGTTGATCTTTTCGATTCCGACCCTTCGATGGGGAGCACGCAGTCCCGCATGTCCACGCCCGATTTCAAAGCCAAGCTCCGCGAGGTGCCCCATTTCCGGCTCGTGGGCTGCCACAAGTTCCATGTCGCCAGGATCAAGCAGGGACTTGAGAGCGACGAGGCGTTTGATGAGTTCGGGGGGGGCGGATTCAAAACTGTTGGGAGTGGAGCGGATTGGTGAAGAGACGTCAAGGTGCCGGGCGATTCCGGTGGGATTCAAGGTCGCCGTCGGCGTGGTGATGATCGCCTGGTTCTTCCTCGATGTGTTTTTGATTGGAAAACAAGCGCGGCGGCCGCAGGTTGTCCCCGCCGCTCCCCGGACGGTCGCAGTTTCGCGCAAGCGGAGGTGAGGAAAGTCCGGACACCACAGGGCAACGCGCCTCATGAAAGTGAGGGACGGGAACCGCGAGGAACCCGGACAGACAGTGCAGCAGAAAGATACCGCCGATGGGCCGCAAGGCCACAGGCAAGGGTGAAATGGTGGAGTAAGAGCCCACCGCGAATCCGGGTAACCGGACGGCACGGCAAACCTCGCGTGGTGCAAGACAGAACAGGGGAAGGGCTGCCCGCCCGTTAATCTCCGGGTATTAGTCGCACTCTGCGCAAGCAGGGCGCCCCGCCTCGGCGGGGTGAGAGAAATGGCCGTCCAGCCCCGCAAGGGGTGGACAGAATCCGGCTTACAGGGGAGCGGCACCTTCCCTCATGGACAGAAAGCAGGGCGAGCGTTAGCGAGCAATTCCCACCATGATTTCCGGAGGAGGAAATCACACTCCGCTTGGACGGAGCGGAGCGCAGTCAATCCGGCTTACAGGGGAGCGGCACTCCCTTTTGGTCTCCGGCCGGGGACCCGTCGCACGCCGGTTTTTATCCGGCATTCAATTTCTTGCCAAATTTACCAAGTTCCCTTTCACTCCCGCCCGGTCGCTCCGCACCAGGGGGCGAGGATTGAAACACCCATGGCACTCATCGTTCAAAAATACGGCGGCACCTCCGTCGGCTCGCTCGACCGGATCCGCAACGTCGCCGCGCGGATGAAACGCACCCGCGACGAGGGAAACCAGGTCGTCGCCGTGGTCTCCGCCATGTCCGGGATGACCGACAACCTGATCAAGATGGCCAAGGAGCTCGCGGAAAATCCCAGCGAACGCGAGCTCGACGTCCTCCTCGCCACCGGTGAGCAGCAATCCATCGCCTTGCTCGCCATCGCATTGCACGAGTTGGGCGTGGACGCCGCCTCCGTCACCGGCAGCCAGGCCGGTATCCGCACCACCGGCTCCCACACCCGCGGCCGCATTCTCAACATGGACCCGTCGCTGATGCAGAGTTTTCTCGACGCCGGGAAATCGCTCGTCGTCGCCGGATTCCAAGGAGTCACGCCGGACGGCATGATTCACACGCTAGGCCGCGGTGGCTCGGACCTCACCGCCATCGCCGTGGCCGCCGCGCTCAAAGCGGATGTCTGCCAGATTCTCACCGACGTGGACGGCGTTTACACCTGCGACCCGCGCGTCGTCAAAAACGCCCGCAAGCTGCCGGAAATTTCCTACGACGAGATGCTTGAAATGGCCTCGTCCGGCTCGAAGGTCATGCAGTCCCGCTCAGTCGAGTTCGCCAAGAAATTCGGCGTCGTTTTCGAAGTCCGCTCCTCACTCAACGATAATCCTGGAACCCTCGTGTTAGAAGAACATCCCAACATGGAAAACGTCGTCATCCGCGGTGTTTCGATCGAGCGCTCGCAAGCGCGCATCACTATCACCGGCATCCCCGACGAGCCCGGCATGTCCGGCCTGATCCTCGGTGCCCTCGCCGAGGCGGAGATCAATCTGGACATGATCATTTCCAATATTGCCCATGACGGCCTCGCCCGCCACTCGTTCACGATGCATTCGAGCGACCTCGGGAAAGCCCAAGCCGCGCTCAAGCCGGTGCTCGCCGCGCTTGCGCCGAACTCGAAGATCGAGACCGAAGCCGGCATCGCGAAACTCTCTGCCGTCGGCATCGGCATGCGCTCCCACTCGGGTGTTGCTGCCACGATGTTCAAGGCGCTCGGCGACGCGGGCATCAACATCGGCATGATTTCCACCTCGGAAATCAAAATCGCAGTCACCGTGGAAGAGCCCCGCATCGAAGACGCCGCCCGCGCGGTGCATGACGCTTTCGGCCTCGACAAGGTGCCGGCGTAGTGGCGATCACCGGTCGCCATGGATGCATTCATTGATTTTTCCACTCGCGGCGACCGGTGATCGCCGCCACGTTTCAACCGACCATGTCCGCACGAATCCTCGGTTTCTGGATCACTGCCCTCGCCATCGCGCCCGCCCGGGAATCCGTCACTGCGGATGACCTCCGAGCGCTGCTCAACGACCCCAACAGCGACCTCGCCAAACTCGCCGGGCAGATGGCCGGCAAGAAAGGCGGCAACCAGCTCTTCTATTTCCCCACCCGCGACGAGCCCGCGACACCCGCCGCGTGGGGGCTGAAATTCGAGTCCATCCATTTCAAATCCGCCGACAACACCGCCCTGCACGGCTGGTTCATCCCCGCCAAGGGCAAAGCCGCCAAGTCGGCCAAAGGCACCGTCGTCTTCTCCCACGGCAACGCTGGCTCGATCGGCCACCACCTCGGCTTCTGCGTCTGGCTCGCCGAGGCAGGCTACAACGTCATCATCTACGACTACCGCGGCTTCGGGAAATCCGGCGGCACGCCCGACCGCCGCGGCATGATCGACGACGTCAAAGCCGCCTTCGCCTACGCCCGCAAGCGCCCCGACATCGACACCAGCCGCCTCGTTTCCTACGGCCACAGTCTCGGCGGCGCGAAATCCGTCACCGCCCTCGGCGAGTCTCCGGTTGGGGGTCTGCGCGCCATTGTCATCGACGGTGCCTTCGCCTCTTATCTCGCGATGGCCCGCATCGTCGGCGGCCAGCTCGGAGCCAGCCTCGTCACCGACGAACTCGCGCCCAAGGACTTCGTGAAAAAGCTTTCGCCCGTCCCGCTGCTAGTCGTCCACGGCAGCAACGACGAGGTCGTCCCCGTCGCCCAGGGCCGCCAGCTCTTCGACGCCGCCGGCCAGCCGAAAACCCTCTTCGAGGTCAAATCCGGCCGCCACGGCACCGCTCTTTCCGACGATAACGGTGCCTACCGCCGGAAAATGACTGCCTGGCTCGATGCTGTGATGAAGGGCTGAATAACTTTTAAAGAGATTCCTCCGCAGTCAGCTCCCGTAGTTTGTCGAGATAGGCGTTTTTCGGTCTTGGTTTCACTGGTCGTGGCTCCTCCGCGAGCATGTTGGTCACGCGGTGTTTGCTGTTGCCGATGAGTTCTTCGATGAGGTCGGCTTCTGGCAGATTTTTCCAATAACGCTTGGGCATTTCGGTTTGCATCATCTTCACTTTGAGCCGTGCGGGGTTGAAAATGCTGCGGTAGTAAACCCGCCACGCGGCTTCGAGCGCGTCGGGATTTTCCACCGGATTGCTGGGGATTCCCGGGGTGAGGGTGAGCAGCGTGCCATTCCAGTGCACGCAGCCTTTCGGCGTGAAGATGCTCCAATCCATGTTGGCGAAGCGCTTTTTGAAAAACGGCGCGCCGGCCTCGACGATGAAATGCTCCGGCTCGAACCACGCGGCGTAGCGTTCGCGGCCGTTAGCCGCATCGGTATCGATCAGCTTGAAACGGACGAACGCGTGCATCTTGTGGATTTCTCGATGGACGTTTTTCTCCAAGGTCCGGGCCTTCGCCATATCCGGATCGCTGGCGATGGATAACAAATGCCGCTCGCCGCCGCGGACGACGCGCCACAGGATTTGATAGAGCAAGGCCCAGCGCGAAGGCTCGCGGTGGCAGGAGACGGACTCCGCCAGCCCGACGAACGCGGCTGGGACTTTCAGCCGCGGCGAAGAGGGTGGCTCCACGCGGGCGGCGGAGAAAAGCCCGCCCGCCTTTTCCCACAGGACTTCGCGCGGCGGGACGTTTTCCTCCAGCAAGCACCGCGCGGCATCGCGCCAAGAGGCGAAATTTTCTCCCGGATCAACGCATTTCATCGGCGGCGAAAAGTTCGAGCTGCTGCGGTTTCGGCAGGAATCGGGCGCGGAGAGAGTCGGCATCGAGCAGATATGCGGAGGGGTTGTGATCGGCCGTTTTCAGGAACGGCTGGACCTTGGGCAGTGAAACCCGCAGTCGCATCAGATCTGCCAGACGGATGCGGGTGAAGCGGCGGATGTTCAAAATGCGCTCCACATTCCGCACCCCGAGACCGGGCACGCGCAGCAGGATTTCCCGGCTCGCGGTCTGGATGTCGACCGGAAAATCCTGCCGGTTTCGCAGCGCCCAGGCGAGTTTCGGGTCGAGTTCGAGATCGAGGTTCGGTGTCTCGGGCGAGAGGATTTCCGTGGTCTTGAATCCATAAAACCGCATCAGCCAATCGGCCTGATAGAGCCGGTGCTCGCGGATCAGCGGCGGCGCTTTGATCGGCAGGATGCTCGATGGCTCGGGAATCGGGCTGAACGCGGAATAATACACCCGCCGCATCTTGTAGTTTCCATAAAGATCATCGGACTGAGCGAGGAAATCCGCATCCGTCGAGCTATCCGCGCCGACGATGACCTGGGTGCTCTGACCGGTGGCGTGGCGGACTTTCTTGTCGCCGCCCTTCCGCCGCTCGTGCGCCTCGTCGAGCTTGTTTCGGATGCGGCCCATCGCATGCCGGGTGCGGACGATGCTTTTTTCGGGAGCGAGCACATCGAGAGATTTCTGCGTCGGCAGCTCCAGGTTGATGCTGATGCGGTCGGCGTAGCGCGCGGCGGTTTCGATCAGTTCCGGTGACGCTTCCGGAATGGTTTTCAGGTGGATGTAGCCGCGGAAATCGTGAATTTCCCGCAGTGTGCGGGCGACCGCGATGACTTGCTCCATGGTGTAATCCGCATTTCGGATGATACCGGAGCTGAGGAACAGGCCTTCGATGTAGTTCCGTTTGTAGAAATCCAGCGTGAGTTTGACGACCTCCTCGGCGGTGAAGGCGGCGCGGCGGACGTTGCTCGAGCGGCGGTTGATGCAGTAGTGGCAGTCGTAGATGCAGAGGTTGGTCAGGAGCACCTTGAGCAGGGAAATGCAGCGGCCGTCCGGCGTGTAGCTGTGGCAAATGCCCGCACCGCCGGTGGAGCCCACGCCTTTTCCGTCGAGGGAATTCCCCCGCATGGCTCCGGAGCTGGCGCAGGATGCGTCGTATTTGGCGGCGTCAGCGAGGATGGCGAGCTTCGAGTCGAGTTCCATGAGTTCGCGCGAACACTATAAGATGTTCTAAGGAACGCCAGCGGGATCTGGAGAAAATCACAGATCGTGGGTCCGCGAGGAATTCGCCGCAGCCTGCTCGCTCATCCACGTGTAAAGCATGACCCACAAGGAAAGAGCGAGCCCGAACAAGGGAATTTGCAGCATCGAAGGCAGCGAATAAAGAATCAGCATCACGGGAATCCAAACGCCCCAGGTCGCGAACAAAGTCGGCAACACGTGATCCCGGTAATACGCGCCGGTGAAGAATACGTCCGTCCCGTGGAAGCGGAAACCTCGCGATTTCCAATCGTAAAGCCAGGTGGTCACCGGACAGGCAAACAACGGGTTGTAGAGAAACTGGTCCACCAACACTTTTTTCGTCACCACCGCGACCGTGACCTCCCCGCCGAACCAGCCGGCTTGGCATCGATAGAAACAATCCACGGCGAGCCCCATCAGGCACCAGAACGGCGCGGTGAAGAGGAAGTTGGAGAGGTTGGAGCGGCGGAATTTGCCCCGCTGAAAAAGGAAGACCCGCAGCAGTTCGGGAATGACCGCTCCCGCGACGATCGAGTTGATGGCGGAGTAGCCGTAGCCCAAGCGCCCCTTGACCGCCGCCAGTTGGTCAAACCAACCGCGTGCCGGTGGATAGAGATAATAAGCCACCAGGGTGGACAGCATGAGCGCCTGCACGATCAAGCCGGGCACCACATTCGCGCGCGCAGCGCGCAACCCCGCGGCCCATGGTCGGTCGTGGGGAATGCTCTGCGAGATGGAATGCTCTAATGGCAACGGGGCGGACGTTGAAAGCGGCGGACCAAACCTTCAAGCGTGGATTCCTGACCCGTGCGCCGCTGTCAGGCGCGAAGTTTGTTAGCCTGATTTTTGTTGACGCGCCTCGCTCTCGGAAAATCCGCGCATCCTTCCAGAAGGGATGCGGAGCGTGACGCCGCGAGCGCTGGCAGGTTCACGCAGAACTCGCCGGACACCATGATTGCCAACAATTCCCTATCCACTTTTCATCAATGGCTGCTCGCCGAACCGAGCGGGTCGGCCCCTGCTCGGACCATCATCCTCCACGGGGATTCCACGGTTTTCAGCGACCGCTTGATCGAGGAAATCGCAACCTACCTGAATGAATACGACGACGATGGTGCCGGTCGCTGGCTTTCGGCCATCTCCGACCTCGTGCTGCAGATTTCGGGAAATCCGGATCTCCGGCAGCTCCTCGGAATGGCCGAGGCTTGCCAGAGCTGCCCGCCCGACGGCCCGTGTGGTCTCCGCAAAACGCTCACGGCCCTCGGGCAACGCGGCCATGTGATTTTCCGCGCCTCCGCTCCTCCGGCCAAGGTTCTCGAACTGCCAGAAGCGTTTCACGCGGGCGTCGGCAACGGGCTCGGCCCCACCCGGAAGTGTCATCTGGTCCTTAATCCGGACCTGATGGACCCCGGCAGCATGGCCCATATCATCGGCGACGTGTTTCTCGAGTGGCACCACCGGAACCACTTCCGCGTGGCTGCGGCTCAAAAGAAGGCGTAAAACATGCTCGTCTTTTCGCAAGCCGGGCTAAGACCTTCTTGTTAGCACCTGTTTGTCTAGCCCAGTCCTTGCCCATGAACGTCCTCTCCCTCACGATCCTTGTCTCCTCCTGTCTAGCAGGAATTTTCATCGCCTGTTTCGCGGCGGAGATCCGCCGCTCCCGGCGCACCAGCCCCGAGCGGGACTCACTCCTGCCGCTCGATCCCGAAGCGCCCCGGACCGGCAAAACCCCTCTCTAATCGCATCCATCCATGACTACCTCCATCACCTACGACGACAGATCCGTCCGCCGTTTCATGATCGCCTCCCTCATCTGGGGCATTATCGGAATGCTCGTCGGCGTCATCGCCGCCACCCAGCTCTCATGGTGGCAGATGAACGGGAAGTTTCTCGAAACCATCACCTTCGGCATGATCAAGGCGGAGGGAATTTCGTTCCTCACCTTCGGCCGGCTCCGCCCGCTTCATACAAACGCCGTTATTTTCGCCTTCGTCGGAAACATGATGTTCGCCGGCATTTACTACTCCACCCAGCGACTGTGCAAAGTGAGGACCGCCTCGGACCTGCTCTCCAGCATCCATTTCTGGGGCTGGCAGCTGATCATTCTATCCGCCGTTTTCACCCTCCCCGCCGGCTTCACCCGCGGCAAGGAATACGCCGAGCTCATCTGGCCCATCAACATTGCGGTCGTGCTGGTATGGGTTGTTTTCGCCATCAACTTCTTCTGGACTCTGGCGAAACGCAACGAACCCAGCCTCTACGTCGCCCTCTGGTTCTACATCGCCACCATCATCACGGTCGCGATGCTCTACATCGTCAACCACCTCTCGCTGCCCACTTCATTCGTTCATTCTTATCCGATTTTCGGTGGCCTGCAGGACGGTCTCGTCCAGTGGTGGTATGGGCATAACGCCGTAGCCTTCTTCCTGACCACGCCGATTCTCGGCATCATGTATTACTTCCTGCCCAAGGCCGCTAACCGCCCGGTTTACTCCTACCGGCTCTCCATCATCCATTTCTGGTCGCTCGTTTTCATCTACATCTGGGCCGGCCCGCACCATCTCCTGAACACGTCGCTGCCCAAGTGGCTGCAACTTCTCGGCACGCTGTTCTCCCTGATGCTGTGGGCACCTTCATGGGGCGGCATGCTCAACGGCCTGCTCACCCTCCGCGGTGCCTGGGACAAGCTCCGCACCGATCCGGTCATCAAGTTTTTCGCCGCCGGCATCACCTTCTACGGTATGGCCACCTTCGAGGGTCCGTTGCTCTCGATCCGCGCGGTGAACGCGCTTTCCCACTACACCGACTGGGGCATCGGCCACGTCCATTCCGCCGCCCTCGGCTGGAACGGCTTTATGGCCGCCGGCATGTTCTACTGGCTCGCCCCGCGCCTCTGGAAAACCGAACTCTGGTCAAAGAGTCTCGCCAACATGCACTTCTGGATCGGCACCGTCGGCATCCTCATCTACGTCGCCGCCATGTGGGCCGCCGGCATCATGCAGGGGCTTATGCTCGGCCAGGTGGACGCGGGTGGCACCACGCTGAAATACGAGTTCATGGAGACTCTCGAAAGCATCCAGATCTTCTATATCCTCCGTTCCTTCGGAGGCACTCTCTATCTGGGCGGCTTCCTGCTCTGCGCCTATAACATCTGGAGAACCGCCCGTTCCGGAAAAGCCCGTGACGAGACCGTCCAGGTCGCGATCCTCGAGCGCCCGAAGAAGGACAACATGTCCTGGGGCGAGGCGCTTTTCAGCGATCCGCTCGCCCACGTCTTCCTCGGCATGGCCTTCGTCATCCTCTGGTTTTTCCTTCCGCCCCACGCGGACAAGGCGGCGCTGGTCGTGGCCATCCTGCTCGGGATCAAGGCCTTCTACGCGTTCAAGGCCTCCAAGGAAAAGTGGACGAACTGGCACGAGCGCATCGTGGAAAACTACCTGCCGTTTTCACTCCTCGTGTTTATCGCCGTGGCCATCGGCGGCTCGGTGCAGATCATCCCCTCGCTCATCGTCAACCGGGAGAAAAACATCGAGGGCCGTCTCCAGGAACTTTACACCCCGCTCGAACTCGTCGGCCGCGACTTGTATGTCGCAGAGGGCTGCTACAACTGCCACTCGCAGATGATCCGCACGCTTGTCCCGGACGTCATGCGCTACGGCCGCTTCGGCATCGGCGACGACTACTCGCACCTCGGCGAGTCACTCTTCGACCATCCCTATCAGTGGGGTTCCAAGCGCACCGGTCCCGACCTCGCCCGCGAAGGCGGCGCACTGGCCGCCGGCTCCAAATACATGCGCGTCGGCAAGCGCGGCAACGACTGGCACTTCGACCACTTCCTCAATCCCCGCCAGACCTCGCCCGGCTCGAACATGCCTTCTTATCCGTGGCTGTTTGAAAAGACCGCCGACGTGAAATCCCTGCCCGCGAAAATCGCCGCCCAGTCCCGCCTCGGCGTCCCGTGGCCCGCCATGAGCCAGCATGAAATCCGCGACCTCGCCGAAAGCCAGTCGCAGGAAATCGCCGCATCGCTCGTCGCCGCCAAGGTCTATCTACCCGACAAGCCCGACCTCCAGGGCGACGCCCTGCGCAACCACCTCGCCAAGACCGAGGCCGTCGCGCTCATCGCCTACATCCAGAAACTCGGTGCCTACCGCGAGATCGTCAAGGACTCGCCCGCTAGGCCATCCAGCCTCAATCCCGACAGCCATCGTCGGAATCCCTAACTTTCTAACGTCATGTTCCAACGCATCCTCGTCGAGGAATGGGCCACCTACGTGCCGATTATTTCATTCGTCCTCATCGCCGGTGCCTTCACCGCCGTGACGATCCGCGCGTTGAGAATCGGGAAGGGCGAGCGCAACCGCCTCGCATCCCTGCCACTTGAAGAAAACTCCGACAACCTGAAATCCCTATGAGCCGGGAACCCAAACGCGGCCACTTCGCCAAAGAAAAAGGCGAGGTCATCCTTCGTGAACACGAATACGACGGCATCCAGGAATACGACCAGAAACTGCCGAACTGGTGGCTCTTCACCTTCTACGGTGCCATCGTCTTCTTCGTCGGAACCTGGGTGGCCTACTATCACACCGACTTTCTGAAGAACGATCAACAGATCATCCGCGAGAAAATCGCCGCCATCCAGGCGGCGAAAATGGTCGAGCTGGAAAAAACCCTCGCCACCCTCGACGACTCGAAACTCGTTCACCGGTGGGCCACCGATGCGGCGCTTGTCAGCGCCGGCGAGGCGATCTACCTCACCAACTGCTCCGCCTGCCACGCCGCCGACCTCAGCGGCACCATGACCGTGGGTGCTCACAAAATTCCTCTTCCCGGCCTGCCGCTCGACGACCGCGAATGGAAATTCGGTGGCAAGCCGATGCAGATCTTCAGGCTCATCAACGAAGGCTCGCCGCCGGAAAGCACCGGCCACAACGGCGCGAAAATGCAAGTCTGGGGTCAGACGCTCAATCCCAAACAGATCGCGGAGGTCACCGCTTATCTGATCGCGAAGCTCCCCGAGGACTTCAAGGACATTCCCGCCAACTGATCGTTAGTAAAGTCTAGCGGATTTCCACGGTGGTGCCCGGGCGGATGAGCGAGGGCAGGCGGATGGCGTCCCAGTTGGCGAGGCGGATGCAGCCGGAGCTGCGGGCGCGGCCGATGGTCTCCGGATCGGAGGTGCCGTGGAGGCCGATGCCGGGCTTGCTGAGGCCGCACCAGAAGATGCCGACCGGACTGTTAGGTCCGGGCGGGATGTTGAGCGCTTCGGAGTCGGCGCTGCGTTTTCCGGTATCGAGGAGTTTCTGGTCGTAGCGCCAGTGCGGGAGCTCGACGGAGTTTCTAACCTCCCAGGTGCCGAACTTGATGAACTGTGGCTTTCCCGGAGTGATGGGGAAAGATGCGATGAGGCCGCGGTTGGCACGGGTGGCCGTGGAGATGGTGGTGGCACCGGGCTCGGGGACGACGAGGGCGGCGGGCGCGGCTTCGAAGATGCGGACCTGGTTGATCTTGGTGTCCACGACGGCGTGGCGCTGGCTCATGGCCTCGTCGGTCTTGTAGCCGGCTCCGGTTAGGCTTTCGATGATGAAGGGGCTCACGTTCGGGACGATGATGGTGTCGTGCGGCTTGAGATTGTTGATTTTGGCACTGCCGTTGAGGACGGTGAGGTAGGGGATGTCGGTGTGGTAGCGCTCGGCCATGAACTCGGCGTGGCTGCGGTAGCTCATGCGCTTGCGGGTGGCTTGGAGGGCTTTTTTCGTCGGCAGGGACGTGTCAACCCAGGCGGTCGAGATGTCGGGGACGATGGCGATGGCGAGCGGGTTCGGGACGGCTTTGCGGGCGGCGGTGTTGACGGCGACCCAGTCGGAGATCGGATAGCCGTTGACCTCGTTCCAGGATTGCACGGCGAGCTCTGTGAATTGACCGGGTCTGCCGTCGATCACGCCGGGGCCGAATTTCGCCTCATCGAGGA
This sequence comes from Akkermansiaceae bacterium, assembly GCA_947462535.1. GTDB lineage: Bacteria > Verrucomicrobiota > Verrucomicrobiia > Verrucomicrobiales > Akkermansiaceae > Luteolibacter. Next base: position 11,763 of record CANHPN010000017.1, read on the forward strand.
AAATCTGCAGTCGCACGGCGTCGTCGCCGGTGGGTCTGACTTCGAGCGGGGAGGGCGTGGAAATGGTTTCGATGGGAGTTGCCTTGACCACCGGTGGAGCCGGCCTAACAAGTAATGGTGCTGTCGTGGGGGCTACCGGATCGGCCGTGGGTGCCGGTTGGGAATTGATGTCGTCGTCGCCGCCGAGTGGCAGGGCGCGGAGGACCGGGCGCGCAGGCGGTGGAGTTTGTTGAGCTGGAGCAAGCGTGATGAGCGCGATGAAGACAGAAGAGGCGAAGCGGAGCATGGAACGGGATCGGGTGGAAATTAGGCGGGAACGGCCGCGAAGGATTCAAGTCGCCCGGCGATGGCGGCGGGTACCACGGCGCTGACGAGGATGTCGTCGCCGTCGTAGTCGGTGGAGAGCACCTTGGCCTCGCGGTGGAGCAGGCTGACGAGGTCGGCGCGTTTTTGGGGAATGCGGTATTCCTGGTGGCGGACGCGGTCTGCGAGGACCTGGCTGCAAAGTTTGAGCAATTCTTCCAGCCCGAGTCCGGTGACGGCAGAGGCATGGAGTGCTCCGGGAAATTTCTTGTCCAGCGAGATGAGTTCGAACGGATCGGTGACGCGGTCGATCTTGTTGAGGACGGTGATGGTGGGTTTGTCCCCGGCACCGAGTTCCGCGAGGACTTCGAGCGTGGTGTCGTGGAGCCGGTCGATTTCCGGCGAGGTGGCGTCGAGCACGTGGATGAGGAAATCCGCGAGGGCGGCTTCTTCGAGCGTGGCCTTGAACGCCTCGATGAGGCGGTGGGGAAGATTTCGCACGAAGCCGACGGTGTCGGTGATGAGGAGCGGCTGGCCGTCTGGCAGCTCGATGCGGCGGGTGGTGGTGTCGAGGGTGGCGAAGAGCATGTCCTTGGCCATGACGTCGGCACCGCTGAGAATGTTGAGCAGGGTGGATTTCCCGGCGTTGGTGTAGCCGACGATGGCGGCGTGCGGGGTCTCGAATTTCTCGCGCTCCTTGCGCTGGGTTTTGCGTTGCTTGCGGACGACTTCGATTTCGCGCTTGGCGCGGTCGATGACCTGATAGGCGAGGCGGCGGTCCACCTCGATCTGTTTCTCGCCCATGCCGCGGGACGCGCCGCCGCCCGCGCCACCACCGGAGCCGGCGGATTCGCGGTCGAGGTGGCCCCACATCCGCGCGAGGCGGGGGAGGGCGTATTGCATGCGGGCGAGCTCGACCTGGAGGCGGGCTTCCTTGGTCTGGGCGCGCTTGGCGAAAATATCGAGGATGACCTCCTCGCGGTCGATCACGCAGAGGTCGGCGAGTTTTTCCCACTCGCGCTGCTGGGATGGTGCGAGGCCGTTGTCGATGACGATGACGTCGCACTCGTGGGCGCGGGCGAGCTCGACCATTTCAGCGGCTTTGCCGGTGCCGCAGAGGAATTTCTTGTGCTTCTCGCGGCTGCGGCAAAGCACCGACTCGACGACTTCAACGCCGAGGGTTTTGACGAGTTCGCCGAGTTCGTCGAGCAAGGACTCGGCTTCCGTCGCCTCGTGCGTCTCGAAATAGAAGCGCACCAGCAAGGCGCGCTCGATCATGTCCGGCTTTTCTCTGACTTCAAACATCCGCGGCACAGGTAGCACTGATGCCCCCTTCCGGCCATGCGAAATTTCTAGCGGTCCTCGTCTTTCAGCGGGCCTCCTCGTTCAACCCGCGCTCGCGGCCTCACAGGCCCCAGACGATTCCGGTGAGGCCGAAGGTGAGTAAAATCGGTGGCAGCGCGTAAGTCAGGCTGATTCCGGCCGGGCCGATGGTGGCGAGGAAGTGGTTGTCGATGAAATGCGGCGACAGGACATGCATCGCTGGACCAAGTCCGAAAAGCAGCCAGCCGCTTGAATACTCGGTTCCTTTCTCTACGAATAGGCCGGGAAATCCTTGAAAGTAAGGCCTTCGGTAGCTTTTCCGGGGTGAAATCGCCCGATTGCTCTGCTGCAAATGTTTTCACCGAAGTGAGAATTATCGCGCCGACCCCGTTTCAACTCTTGCGGGTCACCCGCCCGCAGCCTACTCCGGTCCCCGACATGAGTGAAGCCGTCACCCCGCAGCAACCGCAATCCACCGAAGCCGACCTGATCGCCATCCGCCGCGAGAAGCTCGCGAAACTCCGCGAACTCGGGATTGATCCGTTCGGCGCTCGCTTCGAAGTTTCGACCACGCCGGCCGACCTCCGCGCGAATTTCGCCGAAGGCCTGCAAGTGAAAGTCGCCGGCCGGATCACCGCGCTGCGCGACATGGGGAAATCCTGCTTTTTCGCACTCTCCGACGTCCACGGCAGCATCCAGGGCTACATGAACGTCAAGGCCTTGGATGAAACCGGAGTGGCCGCGTGGAAGTGCCTCGACCGCGGTGACTGGATCGGCATCGAGGGCGAGACGTTCCTCACCAAAACCGGCGAGCCGACGATCAAGATGGAGAAATTCACCGTGCTCTCGAAATCCCTCCGCCCGATGCCCGACAAGTGGCACGGCGTGGCCGACCGCGAGATCAAATACCGCAAGCGCCACCTCGACCTGATGGGCAACCCCGACAGCGCCGCGCTGTTCGTGAAGCGCTCGCTGATGATCGCGGAAATCCGGCGTTTCCTCCAGGACCGCGGCTTCCTCGAAGTGGAAACCCCGATGCTTCAGGACGTCGCCGGGGGTGCTGCCGCGCGGCCGTTCGAGACCTATCACAACGCGCTCGGCATGCCGCTCACGCTGCGGATCGCGCCGGAGCTTTTCCTCAAGCGTCTGCTCGTCGGTGGCTTCACCAAGATTTTCGAACTCAACCGCAGCTTCCGCAATGAAGGGATTTCCCGGCGCCACAATCCTGAGTTCACGATGCTTGAGGCGTATTGGGCGTTTTCCGATTTCGAGGAAATGGCCGACCTCGTGGAGGAGCTCACCTGCCATCTCGCCGAGAAATTCTGCGGCGGCCTGCAGATCGAGCACAAGGACGAGGAGGGCAACGTCACCCGCACCATCAATCTCGCCCGTCCATGGAAACGCGCGAGCTACCACGACCTGATCAAGCTCGCCGCCGGTGCCGACTTCTTCGAGATCGACGCCGCCGGCCGCCGGGCTCGCTGTGAGGAGAGGGGTGTTCAGATTTCCGAAAACATGGAGGACCACGAAGTCATCCAGCAGGTTTTCGAAAAGCTGGTAGAGGAAAAAACTTTCGACCCCTGCTTCGTCACCCGCGTCTCCAGCGAGCTCGTCCCGCTCGCCAAGATCAGCCCCGGCGGCCAGACCGTCGAGGTTTACGAACTCATCATCAACGGCCAGGAGATTTCACCCGGCTACTCCGAACTCAACGACCCCGACGTCCAGCGCCAGCGCCTCGAAGCCCAGTCCGGCGAGGAAACGCAGAAGATCGACTACGATTTCATTGAAACGTTAGAATGTGGCATGCCACCCGCCGGCGGCATTGGCATCGGGCTGGACCGCCTGTGCATGATGCTTACCGGAGCTCCGACCATCCGTGACGTGGTGCTTTTCCCGCTGCTGAAGCGGAAGGACTAACGCAAGGAGGCCCACACAAGGACTCTGCGATGAGTCCATGCAACAATGAATAAGTATGGAAACGGGGATGCGGTGGTTGGCGACAACCCGCAAAAAAAATCCCGCCAGCGGACGAGCCGTTAGCGGGATTGGAAATCAGGCGGAGTGCCCGGATCGCTCAGTATTTCTGGGTGCGGACGTGGTCGGAGCCGGTTTCGAATCCGAGCTCGGGCGGGAATTCGGAGAGGCCGTCGTGCACGTTCATCTCGATGCGGTTGTCTTCGCCGCAGCGCTCGTAAGGTGGCTTGAAAGTGCCGCGATAGGTCGGGCAGGTGAAGGTGAAGAGCTCGTAAAAACCGTAGCCGAGGCGACGCAGTGCGCGGCTCGTGCCATCCACCGCACCGTAAGTCGAGCCGGCTTTGCGGCCGTATTGCTCGTTCTTGCGGACGATCTGCTCGGGGATTTCGATGAATCCGTAGAGGATGTTGCTGAAGGCGCGTCCGAGCTTGCGCGAGGACGTGTAGGTGGATCCTGGAGGAGCTTGGATGTCCGCGACGACGACGCTGGCCATGGCCGCGAAGGTTGTAGCAATAACGAGGAGTTTTTTCATGCTGCGGGGACGGTAATTAATCTGAATCGGGGTTGGCAACGGATTTTTCGGGATTCGTTGAATTTTACAGTTCGAAGCTGAGCACGCGGATGATTCCCGGGGTGGCGCGGAGTTTGGCGAGGAGTTCGGTCGGCGGCTCGGTGTCCACCTCGATGACGGTGACGGCGCGTTTGCGGTCGCTGGTGCGGCTGAGCGCCATGTTGGCGATGTTGACGGACGCGCTGCCAAGGGAGGTGCCGATGGTGCCGACGATGCCGGGGCGGTCGTCGTTTTCCACAAAGAGGAACTTTCCGCTCGGGTTGGTTTCGACGTAGTGGCCGGCGATGTGGACGATGCGGGCGGACTTACCGAAGAATGTTCCGGCGACGGTGCAGACTTCGTTGCCCTTGATGGCGGAGACCTCGATGAGCTCGGCGCAGTTGGTGGCGAGGGCGACGGTTGATTCGGTGACGCTGATGCCGTGGGCCTTGGCGATGGCCGGCGCGTTGATCAGGTTGACCTGCGCTTCGTGATGCGCGGCGGAGAGGTAGCCGGTCAGGACTTTGCGGGTGATCAGCTCGGTATCGAGCTCGGAAACCGGTCCGAGGTAGGAAACGCGGATGGCGTCGCACTGCGCGGGGGCGATTTTCGAGAGCAGCTTGCCGAGCGATTCGGCGAGGTTGAGATACGGGCCGACGCTTTCGAGGGTGCGGCTGTCGAGGTTGGGCATGTTGACCGCGTTGACGATTTCCCCGCTGAGGAGAAAATTTTTCACCTGGTGGGCGACTTCGATGCCGACGTTTTCCTGGGCTTCCGCAGTGGAGGCACCGAGGTGGGGCGTAAAGACGCATTTTTTCACCGAAAACAGCGGAAAATCGGCAGGCGGCGGCTCGACTTCGTAAACGTCGAGCGCGATGCCGCCGAGATGGCCGGCGTCGATGGAGGCCTTGGCCGCTGCTTCATCGACGAGGCCGCCGCGGGCGCAGTTGATGATGAGCGCGCCTTGGTTCATCAGGGCGATGCGCTCGGCGTCGAGGACGTGCTTGGTGTCCGGAGTGAGCGGGATGTGAAGGGTGACGACGTCCGCGCCGGTGAGGGCGATGGCGGCGCTTTCCGCGAGCTCGACCTTGAGCGATTGGGCGCGGGCGGCGGTGAGGAAGGGGTCGTAAGCGATGACGGTCATGCCGAAGGCCTGCGCGCGCTTGGCGAACTCGGTGCCGATGCGGCCCATGCCGAGGATGGCGAGTCGCTTGCCAAACATTTCCACGCCGGAGAGCGTTTTGCGGTCCCACTTGCCGGCGACCATCGAGCTGTGCGCCTGGCCGATGTTGCGGGCGAGGGCGAGCATGAGCGCGAAGGCGTGCTCGGCGGTGGAAATCGTGTTGCCGCTCGGGGTGTTCATCACCACCACGCCGTGGTCGGTGGCGGCGGAGCGGTCGATGTTGTCCACACCCACACCGGCGCGGCCGATGGCTTTGAGGTTTTTGGCGGCGGCGAAAACTTCCGGCGTCACCTTGGTTTCGGAACGAATGATGAGGCCGTGATAGTCGCCGATGATTTTGAGGAGCTCGTCCGGCTTGAGGCCGGTGTTCACATCGACGGAAATCTCCGGGGCCGAGCGCAGGGCAGCCACGCCTTTTTCCGAAATAGGGTCAGAAACCAACACGCGAAAACTTGCCATAGGGACGGGGGCTTAACCCACAGGCCACGTGCTGGCAAGATCTGCGATGAAAAAAACGCCGGGGTTTCCGGATGGCTGGGAAATCCAACCGCTTACTTGATTTCCATGCCGCTCTTGGGCCAGATCCAGCGCTGGACTTTACCGTTTTTGATCAGGGCCTTGGCCAGGATGGTTTTGACCCCGAAAATGGTCTCGGCTTTGTATGAGGCAAGGCCGGTCTGATAGGTTTCGCCGTCGATGGTTTCGTCGGACTCGGCCTTCCAGGTGAGGACTTGGTCGATGGTGAACTCCTTGATCTGGGCGCTGCGGACGCTTTCCTGCATCAATTTCACCGCATCGCTGGGCCCCGGGGTTGTCGTGGGTATGGGTTCGGGTGTTGGGATGGGTTCGGGTTGTGGCGCGGGAGTTGGAACGGGAGTCGGCTCCGCTGCTGGAGTTGGCGCGGGCGGCGGCTCGGGTGCGATTGGCGGTTCCTCGATTTTCATTTCCGGCGGCGCGGCTGGGGCCGCTGTCGGGGCGGAAAAGTTTGCGGCGATTTGCTGCAAAATGTCGGTTTCCTGGACGGGTACCGTGCCGAAAAAGGCACCTTGGCCGGGGCTTATGATCACGTTTGCACCTTCGATGCGGACCGGTGTGACGCGGTTGCCGGCGTCGATGCTCATGGTCAGGCCGGTCGCCGGGTCGGAGACTTTCGCCCCGCTCTTCAAGAGGATCTGCTTGGGAAGTTGTTCCGGGCCGAGGGCTCCGAGATCGATCTCCAGAGCTCCGTCGGCGCGCTGCTGGATCTTCGGGCCAAGTCTCGAGTTGGTCGGCAACTTCCCGGTGAGTTGGAACCGCAGGTGGGGCTCGGCCAGATAGCCAAGCGAGCCAGCCGCTGTTATCGCGATGAGGGTGGAGATCAATTTCATGCGTGTGGGTGATACGTAGCGGCGGACCGGGTCCTAGGAAAGAAATTTCAAAGTGGTGTTTATTTCCCGTCCAGCGCTTCGAGATGCGCGAGGGCCTTCTGGTAGCTGGCGTTGCCGAGGTAGTGTCGGAGCTGCGCGTCCACGGAGGTCCGGTGCGCCGCCGTCCATGCGGAAATCTCCTCCGAAACGTCTTTGAGTGCTTGGAGATGGCCCGCTGCGTCCCGGTCCCGCCACGCGTGGTCGGCGATGATGGCGATGCGGCGGCGGAGGAGTTCGGTCAGTTCGGCGGTCATGGGAGTCGGGAGAAAGCGATCACGCGTGGGGCGGCTTTATCGCGCCTTGCCGGGGCGATATCCAACGTAAAGTCAGGGAGAATGCGGGAATCTGTGTGAAACTGGAGACTTTACGATAATTCCGGGGAGCGATTTGCTGCAAATGTCGCCGCCGGTTGAAAAAATGGATTCGATATCGCCTTTCCGAATCGGCCCGGATCATGCTTAAGAAACGCCGCGCATGACAGACACCGCCGCCCACCCCACCCGCGAGCAGCTTCGACTGGAAGGATTCGACCTGATTGACGAGCGGTTGCAATACATGCTCGGCTGTTTGAAAGACGCGCTGGTCAGCACCGGGGAAACCAAACTCCTGCCATTCCTGCCGTGGTCCGGCCAAGAGCCGGAAACCGGTGCCGCGCCCGAGGGGCTGCCGCAGCTTTATTCGATCGGCTTCCAGCTGCTTAACATGGTCGAGGAGCGTGTGGCCGCCGAAATCCGCCGCGAGCGGGAAAAGGCGCTCGGCGCGGAATCGATCCGCGGCTTGTGGCCGCAGGCGTTGCGGGACTTGCGCGCCATCGGCCTGACGCCCGAGCAGATCCTCGAAGTGCTGCGCGACGTGCAGGTCGAGCCGGTGCTCACCGCCCATCCGACCGAGGCCAAACGCTCCAGTATCCGCGAGCGCCACCGCGCGCTCTACGATGAAATGGTCCGCAACGAGTTCCCGAAATACACCGAGCGCGAACGCCGCCGCATCCGCGAGCGGGTTGTCACCACCTTGGAAACCCTTTGGCGCACGGCGGAAATTCATCTCGTCCGGCCCGACATCACCAGCGAGCTGCGCAACGCCACCCACTACCTGCGCGACCTTTTCCCCTCCGCGATCAACCGCCTCGACCTGCATTTCACCGAGGCTTGGCGCGACGCCGGGCTGCCGCTTGAAATGCTGCGCTCGGCAGGAAACATCCCGCATTTGAAATTCGGCACCTGGATCGGTGGCGATCGCGACGGCCACCCATTAGTCACTCCCGCCGTCACCGAGCAGACGCTCGAAACCCTGCGCCACTCGGCCTTCCGCCTGCTCCAGCGCGAGCTGTTGGAGCTCGGCTCGCAGCTCACGCTTTCCCGCTACCTCACGCCGGTGCCGCCGGAACTCCAAGCGCGCATCGACCAACTGCTCGCCATGCTCCAGGGCAGCTCCGGCGTGGCGGAAATCCTCGACCGCTACGAGGAGGAACCGTGGCGGCAAATGGCGGCGCTCATGGCGCTGCGGCTGCGCGAACAGACGCAGGGGAAACCCGGCTACCGGAATCCCGCCTGCCTCGCGGATGATCTGAATTTGCTCTCGCGCACGCTCGCGGCAGCTGGCTGTCACTTGCTGGAGGAAGCGGCGATCCGTCCGCTGCGGCACAAGCTGGAGATGTTCGGCTTCCACCTCGCCACACTCGACGTCCGGCAGAACTCGGAATTCCACGACAAGGCGATCAGCCAGCTACTCGCCGCCGCCGGAGTGACCGATGGAGAAAACTACGCCGCCTGGCCCGAGGAGCGGCGTTTGGAATTCCTCACCGCCGAGCTGAAATCGACGCGCCCGTTTCTCCACGACGACCTGCGCGTGGGCACCGAGGCGGACGACGTGCTCGACTGCTACCGGGTGCTCGTGCGTCATCGCCGGAACTGGAGCTCCGGCGGGCTTGGCTCGCTCATCGTCTCGATGACGCGGCAGCTCTCGGACCTGCTCGGCGTCTATCTGCTGGCCCGCGAGGCCGGCCTGATGGAGCTCACGCCGGACGGCTTGCTCTGCCCGCTGCAGGTCGTGCCGCTGTTCGAAACGATGGACGACCTCGACCGCTCGCCCGGCATCCTGGAGGCCTTCCTCCAGCATCCGCTCACTTTGCGCTCCGCCGGGAAATTTCCCGCCCAACAGGTGATGCTCGGCTACTCGGATTCCAACAAGGACTGCGGCATCCTCGCCGCGCAGTTCGCGCTGCAGCGGGCGCAGACCGCGCTCACCCGCGTGGGCCGGGAGAACGACGTGCGGCTGTGCTTTTTCCACGGCCGCGGAGGCACGATTTCCCGCGGTGCCGGGCCGACGCATTGGTTCATGGCCGCGCTGCCCTCCGGCGCGATGAGCGGCGGCTTCCGCATGACCGAGCAGGGCGAGACGATCGCCCAGAAATACGCCAACCTCGCCAACGCCACTTACAATCTCGAACTCCTGCTCGCCGGTGCCGCCGTCACCACCGCGCACCACCGCCACCTGCCGGCCGCAGAGGATTCCTGCGAGGCCTTCATGTCGCGGCTGGGAGAAACCAGCCAGGCGGCCTACCAGAATTTCCTCAAGGCGGACGGCTTCATCGAATTCTACCGCCAGGCGACGCCCATCGATGCGTTGGAAAACTCGCGCATCGGCTCCCGCCCCGCGCGGCGGACCGGTAAGAAGGGGTTTTCCATCAGTGACCTCCGCGCCATCCCGTGGGTGTTTTCCTGGACCCAGGCGCGCTACTATCTGCCCGGCTGGTTCGGCGTGGGATCGGCGTTAGAGACGCTGAAAAACGAGGACCCCGCGGGCTTCGGCGATTTCAAAAAGGCCCTGCCCAAATCCACCTTTCTCAGCTACGTGCTCACCAACGTGGAAACCAACCTCGCCTCGGCGAACCTGGAATTGATGCGCGACTACGCCGGTCTGGTAGAAAACGTGGAGCTCCGGGACAAGTTCAACACCCTGATCCGCGACGAATTCGAGAGAACCCGCCACCTCCTCGCCGAGCTCTTCGACGGCGAGATGAAAGACCGCCGCCCGCGAATGGCCAAGACCCTGGAAATCCGCGAGGCCCCGCTGCGGGTGCTCCACCAGCAGCAAATCGCCCTGCTCCGCGAGTGGCGCGGCCACCTCGCCGCCGAGCGGACGACCGAGGCGGACTCGCTGCTGCCCAAGCTCCTGCTCTCCATCAACGCGATCGCCTCGGGGCTGCGGACGACCGGCTGATCATCCGCCTCTTTGCGCACCCCGGGAATGCCAGCATCACGCGAGGCCGCGGGCAGCCAGCAGCTTGTCCACGTATTTCGCGAGCATGTCCGTTTCCAGATTCATCGGTTGGCCGATTTTCGCGCGGTGGAGGTGGGTGTGCTCCCAGGTGTGTGGGGTGATCCAGAACACCGCGCCGCCGGGTGTGAGCTCGGCGATGGTTAGGGAAATGCCGTCGAGAGTGAGCGAGCCTTTGTCGATGCAGTAGCGGTGGATTTCCGGCGGCAGGGAGACGCCGACGATGTGGTCCTGGCCGCTGGCTTCGAGGCGGGTGATTTTCGCGGTGCCGTCCACGTGGCCTTGGACGAAATGGCCGCCGAAGCGGTCGCCGACCATCATCGCGCGTTCGAGGTTCACGATCGATCCGGCGGCGAGCCCACCGAGCGAGGTGACGCGCAGGGTCTGGGCTAGCAGGTCGAAGGAAACTCCGCCGGGAGCGAGGTCGGCGACGGTGAGACAGCAGCCGTTGATGGCCACCGAGTCGCCGAGCGCGAGCTCGGTGGCGAAGGGGATATCGAGGGTGAGCCGCGCTTGCTCGCCTTTGGATTCAAGGCTGAGCACGCTGCCGGTGGCTTCGACAAGTCCGGTGAACATCGAATTTCAGGGAGTGGTGGTTTGGACCTTTTCCACCGGGGCAAACATCTCGTCGATGCCACGGTCGGGGAAGAACAGCATGCATAGCGCGACGATGATGGTCGGCAGAAGCGCGGCGAGCGCGAGCTTCAAGGGGGAGACGCCTTCGCCGAAAAATTTCCCTAGCAGCGCCTGGCCGGCGGGGTTCGGCGCGTTGGCGATGACGGTGAGTCCGCCGCCGGTGACGGCTCCCGCGAGCACCGCGTATTTCAACTGGGGTGAGAGCCCTTCCACCTGACTGGCGAGAAAGGTGATGGCGGCGTTGTCGTTGAAGGAGGTGAGGATGATGGAGCCGACAAAGAGCGGGATTTGCGATAGGCTCGATATGATCGGTGCGAGCCACCAGCCTTGCAGCCCGCCGTGGACGACCAGGCCGGCGAGGAAGAATCCGACGAGGATCGGGCTGCGGAGATTGACCTCGTGCTGGTGGTTCGCGGTGGCTTGGGAGAACGCGAGAAAGAACAGAAATCCGCCGATGAACAAAGGCGGATAGTGGGAGAACGCCACGGTCCACGCCATGAAGGCCAGGTGCGTGAGCGTGATGAACAGCGGCACGTGGTGCTTCTCCTGGATCACGTCGCCCACGCCGTCGCCGTCATGGTCGCCTGCCCGTTTCTCCATGGCTGAAAGCTCCTTGCGGAAAAAGAAGTAGTAGATCGAACTGGATAATATGATCGAAATGATCGCCTTGTCGCCATAGTGGAGAAACATTTCCGAGGAGGTGATTTCCCATTTCTTGGCAACCATCAGCACCGGCGGCGCGGCGAAATTCGTCAGCACTCCGCCAATGGAGATGTTGACGAAAAGCAGTCCCAGCGTGGCGTAGGCGAACCGCGGCGACGGCTTGAGTTGATAGAACTTCTTGGCCAGCAGCATCGCGGCGATGGTCATGGCACCGGGCTCGGTGATGAAGGAGCCTAGCAGCGGGGCCACGATCATGATCGAGAGCCACCAGGCACCCGGGGTCTGCTTGCCGATGCGGGCGAAGTAGCTCAGGCAGGACTCGGCGAAGCGCAGGATCGGCCGGGTGGAGGCGAGCGCCATGATGATTACGACGAACAAGGGCTCGGTGAAATTGACTCCCATGAAGTAGGTTTTCACGGTCGTCAGGTCGTAGAAGGCGATGATCGCGCCGATCAGGGCGATGACCCAGATGCCGAAGATCGCCTCCACCTCGCCGAGGAAATGGAGGACCGTCGCCTTGAAGTTGACGAGGTCGCCGGCCACTATCGTTTCGTGGCGGGCCGCCTTCAAGCTGCGGACTTTCGCGTCGTGATCATGCTGGATCTTGTGGGAGAGCTTGGTGATGGGGATGGCGAAGAAGGTGTGGATGATGGCGAGGGCGAAGATGATGGTCGTCACTAGCAGGAACGGCTGCTGCTCGGCCCGGAAGACGAGTCTTTCACCGATGCCGTCGAGGCCCATGGCGCTTTCCCGGTCGGCGAAGGTCGCCATTTCCGTGACGAAGGCGGGCTCCTTGGCATGTACGTCCGCAGCAAACGCGCCGGTGGGGACCAGCAGGAAAATAACGGTAAAAAGCAGGACGATTGATTTCATGATGAGGCGGTGAAAGACCTGGGGAATTCATAGGCAAGGCGCGAACTCGGGGCAAGGGAAACCGGGATGCCGGGAAAGCGAGTGATTGACCGGAGTGCAAGTTCCGGCGAAACTGGCGACGTTTTGTCAGACTTGGAAACAACAGGTGAGAAAGCCGGGGCGCGCCCCAAGCGACGCAGGAGGTGGCGGCGCTGGGTTTTTGTCGGCGTGCTGGTGCTCGGCCTGGTGTGGCTGAACGGTCCGGGAATGCGGCTGCTCGCTCCTCGCGTGGCGGTGCGCTTTCTGGAAAAGGCCGGACTGCGCGGAAACTTCAAGGTCAGCGGAAGCCTCACCGGCGGACTGTCGTTTTCCGATCTGAAAATCGAGGGCGACAAGGAGCTCGCCCGCCTGAGCATCGACCGGGTGACCCCGGATTACCAATGGCGTGGTCTGTTCAAGGGCCGCTTGGAAGGCCTGGCGGTGGACGGCGTGCATGTGGATCTCCGGCTTGGATTGAGGAAGGACAAGGGGGAAAAGCCTCCGTTGGATTTGAAGAAGCTGGTCGAAACCCTGCGCGGCGTGCGGGGAAAGATCGTGCCCGTGGAGTTTGATGTTAAGAACATCAGCCTCGCCGCCACCCGCGACGGGAAAGCGTTTCTGTCACTCGCACCCAGCCGCCTTTCCCACAAATCCGGCAGCGGTAACATCATGTTTGAACTCGGCAAACTCACCGAAGCGGGCGGCCGCGAGTGGCCGGCCCGGCAATCCTCCATCACCTGGGCACCGGATGAGCTCTCCATCGCGCGCGTCGATCCCTATCCAGGCGTTAGTTTGCGCGATCTGTTGGTGCGGCTTCCGGCCGGTGGCGAGCCATCAGCGGAGGCGGAGCTGCATCTTGACGAAGCGGTGTTCGTAATCACCGGCGCGGCGGGGTTCGCATCGGTTAGCATCGACCTTCGCGAGGGCAAGCTCGATGTCGCGCAAGCGGCGAAGCGCTTCGGATTCGAGATTCCGGCCCGTGCGACGCTCACTTCCCTGGCGGTCGAGCTGGATCAAATCCTGCCGAAACCGAAAGCAGCGGCTGGCAGGGTCAGTATTTTGTTAGAAGAAATCGCCTGGAAGGATTGGAGCGCGCCCGAGCTGGGGATGGACGCCACGCTTGCCGCCGATCAAGCGTCGGTCACCGCCCGCGGAGTCATGCTGGGAACCGGCTTCTCGCTGGAGGCCGAGGCTCCCGTCACGCGCGGGGAAAACCGCTTCGTGCTCGGCGACGCGCAGGGCCGTTTCAACATCGCGGACGTGCCCAAGCTCCTGCGCGAACTGGCGGCCCGCGCGCCGGCCATCGACCCGCAGGCTCCGGTCCCTCCGTCGAGGGTGGAGGGAAATTTCAACGTCACCTTCCTCGCGAACAAGCCCCAAGCCGCCACCGCCGACCTCGTCTTGAAACCGGACGACGACGAGCTCGCTTCTCCCGTCGCGCTCAAAGGCCGCTGGGCACGAGACCAACCGCTTGGCGCGGATCTCTCGCTCGATGGCCTGAGAGCCGCGATCGACTATCACATTGAGCCAGCTACCTATCATGGCCTGCTGGAGTTTGATGGGTTCGACAGTCGCCGGATTGACCGCTGGCTCTCCATCGTGAGGGTGACGCCCGGTGCCGCTGCAAACCTATCAGGAATGTGGACCGGCAAGGGGGAATTAAAAACTGGTAAACACCTCGGCGAGCTGTCGCTCTCCCAAGCCACTTGGTCGCGTGAGGCCGCGCCGCCGGTCACTGCCATCGGCGGCATCCGCTACGACTGGCCGGCGGGCTTCGAAACCCAGGGCCTGCGGCTGCGGATGAACGAGCAGACGGTCGCGCTCGAAGCCGCGCTTGCTAACAATCTGCTAGAACTCCGCCATTTCCTCTGGAGCGACGGCAAGGAGGAGCTCGCCGAGGGCCGCGCCAGCCTGCCGGTGCCGCTGGATTTCTCGAAATGGCGCGACACGCTCGCCAAGGACGCCCGGCCGCTTGCGGTCTCCATCAAGTCGCGGGTGCTCTCGCTGGGCTTGGTCAACGAGTGGCTCCCGGCCATGGACAAACTCGATCCGCGCTCGACCGGCCAGTTCGATATCCAGATTTCAGGAAGCTATTCCGAGCCGGTGGTCGATGCGGTTTTGGAAGCCAAGGATCTCCGCTCTCCGGCCCAGCCGAAGCTCCCGCCAGCCGATTTGAAAATCGTGCTGGCCGCCCGCGACGGACGCCTAACACTGGATGGAAGCGCGACCGCTCCGGACTTCCCCGCGGCGGTCATGAAGGCGTCGATGGCGTTCCGTCCGTCCGAATGGGCCGAGTCGCCTGGGCTGATCCAGGACGAGCCGGTGGAGGCGCGCGTCGATCTCCCGCGCTTGGACCTCTCGCGTTTCGGCTCGCTGTTTCCCGCCGCCGAACGAATCGCCGGAATCGCCACCGGCAACATCGTCGTCTCGGGAAAGGTCGGCAAACCCGAGCTCAAGGGTGCCATCGGCCTAACCGGGATCGGCTTTCGTTTCAAGGACGGCCGCTTTCCCGCCATCGAAGGCGCGTCCGCGGCGGTGGAGCTCGCCTTGGACAGCATCATCCTGAAGAGCCTCAAAAGCACCGTCGCGGGCGGCACCTTGCAGGGCGACGGCTCGCTCGCGATCCGCGCCGGCAAGCCGGGTGAGATCGACCTGCGCCTCCGCGGCAACCACCTGCCGTTAGTCCGTAATGACGTCCTGATTCTCCGCGCCAACGCCGATCTCCGCCTGCAAGGCCCGTGGCAACTGCCGACGCTCTCCGGCAACGTCGGCGTGGTGGACAGCATTTTTTATCGGGACATCGAGCTGCTGCCTATCGGCTCGCCCTTCATCGCGCCGCGGGCGGCGGCCTTGCCGAAAATCGACGCGCCGAAAAGACAGGCCGACTTGATTCCCGAGCCCTTCCGGAACTGGGCGCTCAAGGTGCAGGTCCGCACCGAGGAACCGCTGCTCATCCGGGGGAACCTCGTGACCGGAGACATCACCGGAAGCGTCCGCATCGGTGGCACGTTTGGCGCTCCCGCGCCGGATGGAGTGGTCGAAATCAAGGGTTTCCGCGCTGCATTGCCGTTCAGCACCTTGTCCGTCGGGTCGGGCACGGCGACCTTCACTCCCGCGTCCGGGTTCGATCCGGTCATTGAAATCCGCGGCACCGCCGAGCCCCGTCCCTACCGCGTGACTGTTTATGCCTACGGTCGCGCCTCGGATCCCCAGCTGGTTCTAACTTCAAATCCGCCGCTGCCGGAAAATGAAATCATGACCCTGCTCGCCACCGGCACCACCACCAGCGGGCTGGAAGATCCGCAGGCGGCGTCGTCACGCGCACTGCAGCTCCTCGTCGAGGAAATGCGCCGCGGGCGGTTCCGCTCTGGCAGGCAGCTCCGACCATTGTTAGGCCTGCTGGACCGGGTCGATTTCAGCCTCGCCGAAGCCGATCCGTATTCCAGCGAATCGTTCTCCACCGCCACCCTGTCCATTACCGACCGCTGGTTCCTCTCCGCCGGCATGAGCGGCACCGGCGACTCCCGCGTTCTCGCCATCTGGCGTCTTTCCTTCCGGTGATGAACCTGCTCCGCGCCAGTTTGATGATCCTGCTAACGGCTCTGCCCGCCGTCGCGGAGACGCGCGTGCGGATCACCGGCATGAAGCAAAACACCGAGAACGAAATCCTCGACCTGATGGGCGGCAGGCTGGCACATGTCAGGTCGAATGAGGCGGCTCCGTCCCGCGCGGATGACGCCGCGTTTCTTGTCCGGCAAACGCTGCGGAAGAACGGCTACAGCGATGTCCGGGTGGATTGGAAGATTGTCAGCCGGACGGAGATTTCACTCACCGTGCACGAGGGCGGGCGTCTTTCGCTGGGTCGGGTCCGGGTGAACGGCGTATCCCCCGCCGAGGCGGAGAAGCTCGCGAAACTTTACAGCCGGCCCGCGATGAAAGGCCAGACGTTCATCCCCGGTGCCGCCCCGTTCCGCGAGGAAGACGTGGAAACCGGCCTGTCCTACCTCCGTCAGGAACTCAACGCCCAAGGCTATTGGGGGGCGGAGGCCGCCGTCACCTCACGCGCGACGGATCCGGCTTCCGGTTCGGTCGATCTAACGATCAATGCGCGTTCCGGCCCGTTATACAGTATCGGCGAAGCGAGGATCGTGAGCCAGGACGGTCGCGGAGTGGCGGAAGCGCAGGCCGCCGTGAAGCCTTATGCCGGCAAGACCGCGAACACCGGGAATTTGAACGCGATGCGCCTCGCGGTGGAGGAGGCGTTTGTTAGCAGTGGTTATCCGGATGCGGAAATCTCGATGACCCGCACTCTGTCCGCCCCGCGGTTTGTCCCCGAGTTTTCCATCGAGCTCGGAAAACGCGTGCGCCTCAACCGGATTGAAATCGAGGGACTGGTCCGCACCAATCCCAAGCAGGTCGAGGCCCGTTTGAAGCATCTCGAAGGGGATTGGTATGACGAGGCGGCGATGAACAAGCGCCTCCGCGGCTTGCTGGCCATCGGTGCGTTTTCCTCCGTCCGCCTCGAAACCCGCGAGATCCCGGGAGACAGCATCGACGCGACCTTGCATCTGGTAGAAGCCCGGGCCAAGGAGATCCGCCTCGCCGGTGGATTGGATTCCTATCTCGGGGCGCTTCTGCGGACCACTTACACCGACCGGAATTTCTTGGGCGAGCTGCTCGGTTTCAGCGCCGGATTCGAGTTCAGCTCGCGCGGTGTTCTGGGAGAAACCCGCCTCACCGACCCGTGGTTTTTAGGCGCCGATGTGGCCGCGAGTGCCCGCCTCTTTGCCCTCATTTACGGCCGCGAGGGATACAGCTCGTTTGAAACCGGTCTGGAGGGAACCGCCACCTGGGAGTCCGGCGATCACTATAAGATCGAGGCTCTCGCCGGCTATTCCTTCGTGAATCTCAATGAGGACGGGCTTCCTGTGTCGGAACTCGGGGAGACGGTTTACGGCCAGCCTCGCATCCGCGTCACCCAGACGCTCGACTACCGGGACAGCGCGGTCCTGCCCAAGAATGGCTGGCATCTGGCGGCCCCGCTGGAAATCGGTGCTGCCATTGGAGACCTGTCCACTTCCTATGTCCGGGGAGAGGTTTCCGGTGCTTATTACCATACGTTTGAAAGCGACTATCAGATCGTGCTCGGCGCGGCATACGGAGTCATAGTGCCGTCCGGTGATGGCGGGGATCTCCCGATCAATCTCCGCTTGTTCAACGGCGGCGCGCGCAGCGTCCGCAGTTTCCCGGAACGTGAACTGGGCCCTACCGTCGATGGCCATCCGACTGGCGGGGAAGGCATGTGGCACGCCAACGCCGAACTGATCCGCAGGCTTGCTGGCAGTCTCAAAGCCGTCGGCTTTCTCGACGCCGGCAGCCTTTCCCGGCAATTTGACCAGCTCGGCTCCGGCGATGTGGAGCTCGCGATCGGGCTGGGACTGCGGCTGGATCTGCCGATCGGCCCGATCCGGTTGGACTATGGTTACAACCTCACCCGGGACCCAGGCGATCCCGTCGGCACCCTCCATTTCGCCATCGGCGTGGCGTTCTAACATGGTGGCGTCACCCACTGCTCCAGCCGCGCGACGCCCTGTGGAAGGACTCGTTTCACCTCGATGACTCACGGCTTGGCTTCCCCGCTGACGGGCACCTTGAGCGTCAGGATTTCCTCCTCCAAGGAGGCGGTGGTCTCGCGCGTGGGACGGTTTGGCCGGATCATTCTGGCGCGGATGCCCATGGCGGGGTGGCCCTGCCCTCAATCTCGTGCTAGACCTGTGGCCCGGTCGCGGCTTCACTCCACCTTCACATGAGCCTTCTTTTCTTCAAGCGCGTCCTCGCGAATCCGATCCGAGTCGGCTACCTCGTCCCGAGCTCCTGGTTTCTCACCCGGAAGACCGCGAGGCGTATTGATTTCTCGCGGCCGCGGGTGGTCATCGAACTCGGTCCGGGCGAGGGCTGCCACACCCGCCAGCTCGTCCGGCGGATGAATGCGGAATCGCGGCTGGTGCTCATCGAGCTCGACGACCATTTCGCCGAGCATCTTGAAAAACAGTTCGCCCACGACGAGCGGGTGACTGTGGTGCATACCGACGCCCTGCACTTGGCGGAAACCCTGGCGGAAATGGGTATTTCCAATCCCGACTACATCGTCTCCGGCATCCCTTTCACCATTATGGAGCGCGGGCTGCGCGAGAAATTGCTCGCCAACATCTCGCTGGCGATGGGGCCGGAAAGCGTTTTTATCACCTATCAATTCTCGCTGGGGATCTCCGAACACGAGCTTTTCGATCTTTCGCGCAGCGACCTCTGCTTGCTCAACGTCCCGCCGCTTACGGTGATGGAATTGCGGAAATCCGCCTCAGCCATGAGGGCTTGAGAGGGGAGGGGCGGCGGTGCGATCCGGGGAATTCCGAGAAAATGTCCCGCCGGGACGAAATTCCTCTTGTCAGATCCGGCATCGATCCTCATACATCCGCCCCGCGCAAGCGGAATGGGTAGATGCCCGAGTGGCTAAAGGGGGCAGACTGTAAATCTGCTAGCGTAAGCTTACGTTGGTTCGAATCCATCTCTACCCACCATTTTTAAAGTCAACGACTTAGTGGCCGAAAGGCTTATTCTGTTAGCTCGTGAAAAAGCTCTTCCCGCAGTTTTCCGGCGGTTTCGAGCCGGACCTTCTCGGTCTGGATCTCATTTTGAGTCCCTGACCCACCATGGCCCGCATGGCGGTAGCCATCGAAAAGAAAATGAAGTGTGTGGCTGGCCATGGTGCCTCCGTCGCCATTTCCTTTCCGCAGCCTCCCCGCCCATGCGGACGGAGAAGTGGGCGGACCGGCCGGGATCCGTCCTACCGGCGGAAAGCCGGAAGGGCATCTCCAATTTTTCACGAAAGGTCGGGAAGAACCTTGCCGTAAAGCCACCCGGAGTCGTCACTCCGCGATCAACAATCCACACCTATCCACCATGAATCCGACTCTGAACCGCCGCTCCTTTCTTGGAAACACCACCCTGCTTGGTGCCGGCCTGGCTGCCAGTTCCGTTTTTGCCGTCAATCTGCCCGCTAGCACCAAGAAGGTGAAGGTGGGTCTTATCGGTTGCGGCGGGCGCGGCAATGGCGCGCTCGCGGATTTCTCGGCGGCCTGCAAGATCCTCGGCATCGAGGTCGAGGTGACCGCGACGGGCGACGCTTTCAAGGACAAGGCCGAAGCCGCCGGGCAGAAATACGCGGTCGCTGCGGAGCGCTGCTTCGGCGGTTTTGACAGCTATCACAAGGTCATCGCCAGCGGTTGCGACTACGTCCTGATGGCCACCCCACCCGCGTTTCGGCCGGTGCATTTCGCTGCGGCAGTCGAGGCGGGCAAGCATTGTTTCATCGAAAAACCCGTGGCCGTCGATGCGGCGGGTGCTCGCTCAGTCATCGCCACCGGTGAAAAGGCCAAGGCCAAAGGGCTAGCGGTCGTGGCCGGCACCCAGCGCCGCCACATGGCCGACTACCTGCGTAACAAGGCGCTCATCGATGCCGGCGCCATCGGCCAGATCAAGGGCGGAGTGGTCCAGTGGAACGGCACCGTGCCATGGACCAAGCGCCGCAACGAGGGCGAGTCCGACGCCTCCTACCTGGCGCGTAACTGGCTCAATTTCACCGAAATGTCCGGCGACCACATCGTCGAGCAACACGTCCACAATCTTGACGTTGCTATCTGGTTTCTCGGCCGTCTGCCAGTGACCGCAGTCGGCTTCGGCGGCCGGGCACGCCGCCAGACTGGCAACATGTTTGACTTCTTCAGCGTGGATTACGACTTCGGTGACGACGTTCACATCCACAGCCAATGCCGCCAGATCACCGGCGCTTACGGCCGGGTCGGGGAGTTGTTCACCGGCACGGAAGGCGTTTGCTACGGCGGAGGAAAATTGAAGGGCAAGGATGTGAAAGTGGCGGAGTTCAAGATGGATTCGGAGAACGGCCAGGTCCAGGAGCACGTGGACATGATCCGTAGCGTCATCACCGGCAAGCCGCTCAACGACGCGAAGAGCATCGCCGAGTCCACCTTGGTGGCGATCATGGGCCGGATTTCCGCCTACACCGGCGAGATCGTCCGTTGGAGCGATCTGGTGGAAAATGAGAAATCGCCATTCTACAACCAGCTCTGCGCGCCAGCGGCCATCGACTTCGAGAAGGGTGAGGTCAAGGCACCCGAGGAAGTTCCACCGGTGCCGGGCAAGGCTTGACGCACGACGCTACTTCTGCGGGTGAAACTCTTGGGGAGCACACGCGCCCTCGCGTGTTGTCTTTGGTGCCCTCGCCAAAGACTTCTGTCTCCCATCACAGGAGCTTTGGGATGGGAGACGAACGGCCTCCGAATCCCGAAAATCTACCGCCCTACGTAAGTCGCGTGAGGCAGAGGGAGGTTTTCGACGAGGGCGTCGAAAACGAAATGCGAGGGCGCATGTGCTCCCCTTGAATACACAGCGGCTACTTCCGCCGCTTGCGGATGCGGAGCAGCGCCTTGAACATCCCCCACGCGTCGCACAGGGGTCTGACCTTGCCGCCGGGTTTCTCGATCCAGTTCACGGGGATTTCCGACCACTTCGAGCCATCGCGCTTGAGGGCACAGAGCAGCTCGGAATCGAAGGCGAGGCCGTTTTCAAAAAGCCCGTCGGCGATGCTCCGGTAGTGGCCGCCGTGCAGGACCTTGGCACCGCACTGCGGGTCCTCGCATTGGAGGTCGAGGATCACGTGCGCGGCTAGCAGGAAGCCTCGGTGGAAAATTCCGCGCCACGGGCTTTCGACGAATTCGGTGGTGGCCGTGCGCTTGCGGATTCCCAAAACCGACATTTCCAAATCCACTGCGGCATGGATGAGCCGCAACATTTCGCCCGGAGTGACGCTGCCGTCGGCGTCCACAAAGGCGAGCCACGCAGCATCCGGCCGCAGCGCCCATGCCTCCCGGACCACCGCGCCCTTGCCGTGATGCCGCCCGGCGAGGTGGAGATGCACGCGCGGGAAAATTTTCCCGAAGGCGTCCCTGAGCTCACGCAGCGGCGCGTGGTCGTGCGAGGCCGATCCGTCGTCCGCGATGATCCAGTGGATCGCGAGCGGGGAATCCGCCAGCGCCGTCGCGAGCTCCATCCCGAAGCCTGCCAGCCGTGCCGAGTCGTTCCAGACCGGTGTGACTAGCAGGATTTCGTGAGGCCGTGCGGGCATGGGTGTGAATGCACCAGTTTAACATTGCGGGCCAATCATTTCTTTCATCGTATCCAGCCCTTTGATGAAACATGCTGCCACCATTGCCTGCTGGATCGCGGTGGTTTTCACCGGGACCTTCCTTCGTTTCGACGAGCTTTCAAAGCGTCCGTTCCATGCGGACGAGGCGACCGGCGCGCGGCTCACCGCCGCCCGCATGGAGTCCGGGGACTACCGCTTCGACCCGCTCCACTACCACGGCCCGACCTTGAGCCGACTCACCATGTCGCTCTGCCGGCTGCGCGGCGAGGCCTCCTGGCGGGAAATGACCAAGACCACGCCGCGCCTGCTCACCGCGAGCGCGGGCGTCCTGCTGCTGCTCGTCCCACTGCTGTGGCGCAGGCGTTTCGGCGAGGGCCCGATGCTGCTCGCTGCGGCGTTTCTAGCGACTTCCCCGCTGCTCGTTTACTACAGCCGGATGTTCATCCACGAGTCGCTGCTGGTGCTGTTCGGGATGCTGGCCATTGTCTCGCTGACCCGCGCGCCGCGCTGGGGAATCCCGGGCCTGCTGGTCGGCCTGATGTTCGCTACCAAGGAGAGCTTCGCCATCAGCATGATCGCCTGGACGGGCGCGGCGGTGATGGTCGTTTTGGAAAACCGCAAGCAGCTCGACCGCGCCTGGTGGGTTTCCGCATGGCGGGAATACCGCGTCTCCGTCGCCACCTCGCTACTAACCGCCGCGCTGGTCTCGGGATATTTCTACACCGACGCCTTCCGCCTGCCGCGTGGCGCGATCGACGCGGTCCGCACCTTCTTCGTCTATGAAACCGTGGCCGGGCACGACAAACCCTTCGGCTATTATTTCAACCTGCTCGCGCTGCCCGGGAAATCCGGCGGCGTCTGGTGGTTTGGCACGCCGGTGGCGGTCCTCGCGCTGCTAGGTTTCGCCTTAGGCTTCCGCCGCCCCGTCGTCCGCTTCATCGCCTATGCCGCAGCCGGGCATTTCGTGATTTACAGCCTCATCGCCTACAAAACGCCGTGGCTCGCCTGTCTGCCGTGGGCGCACGTCTGCCTGCTCGCCGGCTTCAGCGTCGCGGGATTTTCCGGAAGACGGCTTTGGATAAAAACCGCGCTCTGCCTGCTAGTCGGCACCTGCCTTGTCACCCAGTTCACCCAGGCGAGACGCGCCAGCGGCCGCCTCGCCTCGGACGCGCGCAATCCCCTCGCCTACGTCCCGACCCGCGCCGAGATCGAGACGCTCGCGCCGTGGCTCGAAAAACTCCGCCACTCCGCGCCCGGAAACTCGCTGGAGCCGGTGGCGGTCATCGGCAGCGATTACTGGCCGCTGCCGTGGTATCTGCGCTCGTTTGAAAAAATCGGTTACTGGCCGCTGCCACCGGACGATCTCGCGTCCATGCCGCTCGTCTTCGCCATGCCGGAAACCGCGGAGACCGTCGCGAACCAGCTCCGGCAATCCCACACGCTCCTGCCCCGCGGCCTGCGCGCGGAGGTGCCGGTGATCGTGTTCGTGAGAAACGACATCTGGAACCAATGGATGCTAACCGGGAAATGACGCATTTTCCAACAGCCCGCCTGTTCACCCACGAGGCGATGAACACGACTTTTTACCTGCGGATTTGTGAAGCCGGTGAGGCCGCCGCGCGGGAAATGGCCCGGGAGTGCTGCGACCACCTCGACTTCATCGAAGCCCGCCTCAGCCGCTTCATCGAGGACAGCGACGTCTCGCGCATCAACCGCATGCAGGCCGGCGAAACGCTCTACATCAACGAGTCCACCCACCAATGCTTGTTAGCCGCACTCGACGCCTACGCCCGCACCGGCGGTCTTTTCGACATCACGCTCGGCAGCCGCATCGAGCACCGGAAATCCGGCGATCCCGGACCCATGCCGCCGCTCGCCGGGCAGTTGGCGATCCATCCGGACGTCCCCGCCGTGACTTGCTGCGCGCCCGGCCGCGAGATCGACCTCGGCGGCATCGGCAAGGGCTTCGCGCTCGACCAGCTTAAGGTGCTTCTCACCGAATGGGGCACGGAAGGCGGGCTCCTAACGGCGGGCGCCAGCTCGATGCTCGCCTTCGGCCCGCAAGCGTGGCCGGTCGAACTAACCGGCGACCGCGAATCCGCCCGCATCGCCCTTTCCAACCAATCGCTCAGCGCCTCCGGCACCGCCATCCAAGGCAGCCACATCGTCCATCCCCGTGGAGAAACCGCGATGCCCGCCAAGCCCTGCCGCCGCGTCTGGGTCACCGCGCCAACCGCCGCGCTCGCGGAAATCTGGTCCACCGCGCTGATGCTGGTAGAGCTGGACGAGATCCCCGGTTTCATCGCCGGAGAGGAAATCCCCAGCGCCGTGTATGTTCACACCGATGAAGGGGCCGTGCTCCTGTCGTGCGGTCCGAACCAGCCCTGAAAAGCCTCCCCGCCGCAGTGAAGCGCGGAGGGCCAGAACGCAAACGAGCCGCTCTTTGCGGAGCGACTCGTGAAAAATCCAGTGGATGGTGAATCGGGGAAGCTCAGGCTTCCGCAGATTCCGTCGTTTCGACAGCGACGGTCTCGGTAGCTTCCGGAGCAGCGGCCTCAACGGCGGTCTCCTCGGCAACCTTCTTCGCAGCCTTCTTCGCAGGAGCCTTTTTAGCGGCAGCCTTCTTCGCAGGAGCTTTTTTCGCCACTTCGGACTTCTTGACGGCTGGCTTCTTTACGAGGCCGCCGAGCTTTGCCGATGCGGCCTTGCGCTTCAAATAATCGGCGCGGCGACGGCGTTTGATGATCTTTTTCGATTGTTGTCCCATGGTTGGTAGCCACTTGGGTAGGGGCTCCGGGGGACGGGGGCAAGGGAAAATCTCGCACTCGGGGCAAATTGAATGAAGTCCGGACCGGATTCTCCCCGGAGCGCCCCGCAAGCCCGCCGGACCTCCCGTCTTCCCGGCCGGAGCACTTCACAAGTCCGCCGGAGTCCCCGACTCCCCTCCGGAACGCTCTGCAAGCCGCCCGCAGCGCCCAACAACCTCCCAAAAGTCCTAAACAACCCTGCCGGAGCGCCTGACAACCTCGCCGCCGCCTCGATCCTCAAGGACGCGGTGAACCGCATCGGTGACCTGCTCGACGACAGAAAAGTGAACGCCAGCTTCAAAGGCTGAGCGAGAGCACCATTTTTCGGGAGTCATCAATCCGGGGTGAGGGAAGCAATTTTCCTGCCTCGGATTTTGCGTTGGGTGCCGCATGGAAGCACGTGCCGCTTGCACAAGGGATGGCAATATCGCCTCCCCTCACAAAACCATTCCGCGTGAGTTAGGCATCGTTGGCACGCGGATTGAACAGGCGGTCAGCTTTCCTCCGAATCAGGCAGCGTGACGATTCTCGCCCGGTGATCCCATTGGTAGGTGTTTTCCCACTGGCCCTCTTTCGGCATGATGTTGAACCACGCGGCGGCTTCATCGTCGCTGGCCAGCTCGCGGTAGTTCTTGAAGATGATGGCCGGCGAGTTTCCGGCTTCGAGGGCGACCTGGTCGGTGCTTTTTACGATGGCGATGCGGTAACTGATGAATGAATCGCGAAGCACGTTGCGCGGCCACCCGATCTTTAGGGTTTACTCCAACGCGGAGATCTGGCGATGAAAATCATTGTCCTTCACGATCTTGCCTTTCCGCATCAGGGGCTTCTCAGATCGTCTGTGCTAACGAATCAGAATCTGGCCCATTTCAGCGCTTCCTCCAATTTCTCGGGTGAGGCATTGACATGGCCCATGCCTAGAACATCGATGAAAAGATAGTTGGCGCGCGCGGCTTTCCAGTCCGCGCTGGTTTTGAGAATTTCCTTGTAGTTGAAATCCTTGTCACCGGAAATCACGACCCACTTGTGATCTTTGCAATCCTTCCCCGTGATATCGCGCACTGCGAGACCGGGAAAATGACCGCAGCCTCCATTCCCTGGCAGGTAGCTTTGCGCAGCATGGCTGATCGATGCGCGGAACCATTGCGGAAACATGGCATGCGTCAACATAGCGATGTGACCGCCACCTGAAAGACCACCCACACAAACCCGTTTCTCATCCACATTCCATTGTTTTTTGACCGCAGCCAAGGCATCGACGGCGAGTTTTACGCGGCGCATCATGGGTTGCTTGTTCGAGGTTCCCTTGGGGCACACATAGATCAGGGACAATCGATCCATGACTGGCTGACAATTTATAAGTTCATGCCCTTGATCGTTCGCGCTGACGTGCAGATACACGCCCATTGGCTTGGCGGGATCATAGTGAGCCGGCACGTAAACAATCATCGCACCATTGTCATAAGAGAACATTTCTTCGATCGGGCCTTTGTTCGCATCCCACTCTTTGGGGAAATTGCCTTTGGCAAAAGCGTCATACACCGCCTTCGCGTTCGCTCCCTCCAGGTATTCCTTCGCGGTGGCATAGGCAGGCTGGCGTATCTCCACATGGTTCATGTATCCCGTCTTGGCATCGCCACCTTTCATGGGCTTGTCCGCTTTAGGCGAGTCCGCTACCTGTTTTGAGACAAATGTGCGATCCGCTGCTGAGAGTTTATTCAGCACATATTTGATCTCTTTGCCATTCATCAGCAAGGTTACCTCAGAGCCATCGCTGCTTACAAACTCGGCATTAATCACCTTGCCCTCGTTGTTTGTCCATTTGCGGGTCTCACCAGCGGCTGCATGAGTGGAAACCACAATAGCTAACAACATTCGCAAAAAATCAAAATTCATGGGTGGTAGCTTCATCAAAGTTATCCATTAACGTCAACCGATTTATGAGGAAAAAGGGAAATACATGTGACGGATTTGAACTCCGTGACAGCTCTTTCATGGATTTGCGGCCATGAACTGAAGTGGCCCTGATGCCAAACGGGAGTGTATGGCCATCTCCATCAGACGGAGCCATGGTCCGTTTCTTTGGCCGCATCGAAGCTATCTATCATCTAACTTTTATCAAGTCGGGATCAAGGGGGGTGGGCGAACGTTTGCCGGCTGACATCCGGTTTCCCGCCAAGGTTGATGTTTTGAGCCATTGCATGGCTTCCAGGACGACTGCCGGGGGTGCAATGACGTGGCCGCCTTTGAAGCTGAAGGTTTTCACCTCGCAACGCTCCCTCTCAAGGACCCGGGTATCACGCTGGACGCAGGAGTTCGCATTCTTGTCCGCATCGCCATTGACGATGGCCACCGCCATTTTCGGCGCGCAGTTCAGGCTCTCCTTGCCGCCAAGCCAGCCACCGAATGCGAGCACTCCCTTCCATGGTCGGGCACAGCTTTCGGAATAATCATAGGCTCTCAAGGCTCCACCCGACATACCGCCGAGATAGAGCAAATCCCCGTCATGGGGCACGGTCTTCTCAATGTGTGGCAGGACTTCGTGCCATTTTTTATCGAGCACGGCTTCGTCCGAATTGTTTTTAAACACATCGCATCCCACTCCCACCCAGCCAAGTGTCTCACAAGCATCCTTTACGGAGCCGAGGATTCCTTTGCCGCTGCCCCCGGCACTAAACATGATGATCATCGCGGGCGGAGAATCCGGATTGTAGCTCGTCGGATAATAAACATGGTAGGAAACGGCCTCCGGTCCATCGGATTGATTGGAAACGGTCTTGCCGGCATTGCCTCGGATCGCCGCGGTCGCTTCGACCAATTTGCTCTGGCGCTCGGTCAGCCACGATTGATCGGAATCGCTGAGTGCATCAAGTGCCAGCGTCGCATTTGTGCCGTTTGATAGCTTGAGCGTGACTTTTTTTGTCTCGGAATCGTAGCTCACGAGTTCGGCCTGAATGGTCTTGCCTTCACGGTTGGACCAGGTACGGGACTCCGCATGCAGCGATGACGTGGAAAGGACAAAAAGGCTGGCAAGAGTGATATGAGGGGTCAGTGATTTCATCTGTGTGTGACGATCAAGCCGGTTGAAACAGGAGAAATTTTGCCGCTAAGCAGTTGATTCCGCAAGCCTTGAGTCGCGGGAGCCGGGTGAGGGCCTCCATGGGCTGCAGCTGCAGGAAGTTGCTTATTGCAAGAAGCTCCTGAAAGAGCTAATGGGACGGACCGGAGGGCGGGGAAATGGGGGTTGTGTCTCGTCTTGTTCGCTTGGACTTTCTTTGAAAGACTTACTCGCGAAGAACCCTGTAGAACTCTTTAGGTTTTAGTGCCTCCACATAAAATGCCGTTTCTGATCCTGTTCCAGTCAAGGATGCTCCAGTCGGTGAAAACGTGACTAAATCATCGCTGTTGTAGAGAACATACGTTACGCCAGTTTCGCCAAAAAACTTAATAGCGTGAGCACGTGCAATGGTGGCAGAAATTGCATAGGCGATGTCACGGGCATGAGCCGCAGATAGATTTTCATCCGGGGCTTCGCGAACGAAAACCAGAGGAATCACTGGGGATGATCCCGCTGCAAACTTCCACTGAACCCAACCATCTCCAGAGGAGAAGCGCACCTTAGACCAGTTGTCGCTGGAGCTCATAATGTTGCCTCGGAATGGCGAGAAATATGCTTCGTTTGTGCCAGATTGGTCGGGGGCTACGAACGTCGAAGTTCCTCTCACCCACGCGTCACCTCCACCCGATTGCCCGGTAAGGCCATAGCCTCCCGTTGCGTCAATTGCGGCGAACGATCCGAAATCCGCCAGAGAAACATCGTTAATTCCGTCACCGTCGATGTCATTGAGACCATTCGCAAGCGGAATTCCAAGGTTTCCTCCTTCTCTCTGAACGCGATACGCAACCTCCCAGGCCTGAGCCGCAGATAGATTCTCATCGGGAGCCTCGCGAACGAAAACAAGAGGAATCACTGGGGATGACCCCGCTGCAAACTTCCACTGAACCCAACCATCTCCAGAGGAGAAGCGCACCTTAGACCAGTTGTCGCTGGAGCTCATAATGTTGCCTCGGAATGGCGAGAAATATGCTTCGTTTGTGCCAGCTTGGTCGGGGGCTACGAATGTCGAAGTTCTTCTCACCCATGCGTCACCTCCACCCGATTGCCCGGTTAGGCCATAACCTCCCGTTGCGTCGATTGCTGCGAACGATTCAAAATCCGCCAGAGAAACATCGTTAATGCCATCACCATCAATGTCATTAAGGCCAGCCGCAAGCGGACTTCCCAGCTTTCCACCAGTGAACTGGCTGGTTGCCGCATTTGCGAAACTTGAGGCAAACAAAACAACGATACCTAAGCAGCCGCATAGGTGTATTGGGTTTTTAAGAAGTATTCTATTGTCGTTCGTTGATAGGTGTTTGTTTTTCATATTGATTTATAGATTTAGCGATTGAGGTAGGAACGCCGATTGCCCGGCGTTCCCCTCGCAGATCCCAGCGTGCGAAACTACCGCACTAGGCTCCTCGGATAGACGCGCAAACAGAGCGCGTGGATTCATTAGTTTGTCCGCTTTGATTCATGCTGCTAGGAATTTGCTTTCTGCGGGGGGCCCCTGAAAGAGCCATTGGGGCGGACCGGAGGGCGGAGAAATGGGGGTTGCGGGGGAAAAGGGGACGGAAGAAGTGTTTCGGTGCTTCGGGTAACGGTGTTTCGGTAAGAAAAATCCCAGTCCGCGCCGGTAATCGGAGGACTCGGGAGCTTTCACGGCGGTTTTCATTTGCCGCGATCGTAGCTCTCCGAACCGCTGTGCCAAGATTTATTTGGGCGACGGTTTGTTGGGTGCTGGGGGGCTTCTCTTTTGGGCTCGGATTTTGCGTTTGGTGTTGCGTAGTAGCATGTTGCAGCCGCACAGGGGATGGCAATATGACCGGCCACCACAAAACCATTCCGCGTCCGTTAGGCATCGTTGGCGCGCGGATTGAACGAGATCACTTGATCTCCGCGCCGTTGAGGATCACTCGCCGCTTCTTGCGATCATAGGTGAGGGTGTTTTCCAACTGGCCGTCCTTGGGCAGAATGGCGAACCACTTCTCCGCAACCTCAGGCGTGGTCAGCTCCCGGTAGTGTTTGAAGATGATCGACGCGGAGTTGCCCGCCTCAAGCGCCACCTGATCGGCACTTTGGACGATGGCAATCCGGTAACTGATGAATGAGTCCCGAAGCACGTTGCGCGGCCATCGACCGATTGGTGCATCACTCCATCATCCTGGAGTTCGACGGCGCGAGCCAACGGGTGAAAAAGGCTGGCGAGAAAGAGCCCGAACCAGCCGTCGGCTAGCTCCATGCGGCTTATGGGGCTGCCGCCCCAAACCCCGCCGA
>CANHPN010000018.1 GCA_947462535.1 Akkermansiaceae bacterium
CGGTGGGTGGTCAACCCTTTCCGGGCGGGTTGGTTCCCGCCGGGTTTCAATAGAGTCTTTCAGTCGCTCGTTCGTTTGACGTTCTCCTTTCGGTTAGTTGTTTTGATTTACGAGCGCCATCCCCGTCTCTCAGGGCTTTGGCTGGCGCCAAGGAATTTGCTTTTTGGGTGAAGGCCGTTGAAAGAGCCGGTGGCCGGACCGGGGGCGGGGAAATGGGGGTTGTCGGGGCATCCTACGGTTCCACGGCCATCTTTTCCGCAGCCAGGATCAGGACAGCCCCCCGCTCGACGTAGTTTTTGGTGGAAACCTTGCCTGAAACCGTGACATTTTTCCCGTCAAACCCATCCGCACCTTCGATGGCTTTCATGTCCACCTCGATCTTGCCGCCGGGATGGGTGAGCTGCCAGCCGGTGGTCTCTCCGCCGATGGCCATGATTCCGTCCTCCAGCTTGCCGGTCAGTGAGATCTGCGCCCCGTCCCTGATTTCGGCGACGGGCTCTGCCAATGCGCGGGCGATGATGAAATCCGCGAGTGCCTGGGATTCGAACCAAGCGCGGTTCATGTCATGGCCTCCGCCGGCGACGATCTCGAGTTCCGCTTCCCCGCCCAGGGCCTTGTAGCGTTTCACGAGTTCCCCAGAATTAGCCTCCAGGGGGACGACCCTGTCACTGTCGCCGTGGATGTGGAAGAGCGGCACCTTGGCCTCGGCCAGCGGGGCGAGGCGGTCCAGCGGGTTGTGGTCGGCGATCTTCGCCTCCAGTTCTTCGGGCGTCAGGTGATAAGCTCCGGCTGCAGCTTTGAAGCCGGGATAGCTGGCGATGTTGCAGACCGGGTAGATCCCTGCGATGGCTGCGACCGACTGCGGGTTGTCCTCCGCCCAGCAATAAAGCATGAGCCCGCCCCGGCTGCGACCCAGGAGCACCGGTTTCTTGGAGAAATTCCGCTCTCCGGTGAGGTATGCGTGAAAGGCGCTGAATATTTTACGACCGTCCGGGCTGCCGTAGGACTCGCCGACATCGATGCCGGCGATGGCGATGCCCTTTTCGAGGAACTTGCTGAACAACCAGACCTCGGACTTGGCGGGTAGTCCCGGCAGGGTCGGCGCATACCAGACCCATGGGGAGCCGGGAGCGGGATGTTCCGGAAGGATGACAAATGCGTCATTGCCATCCATCGTGAGGCTCTCGCCCGGCATCGGCAGCTGCTTCTTGCCGGGACTCACCTCCGCGGAGAGACCGGCAGGGAATGCGTAGAGAGACAGGAGAGTGGCGAGAAGCAAGATTTTCATCGGTTTGGTCATCGGTTTGGGGTTGTGCGAATCATCGATACGCAGAAGCGTCTGGTTTCCTTTCACGGCACCCGCCTGCTGAGTTGTTACCGCACCACCGGCGGCGACCGTCTCTACGTCACCACCGAGTGCGACCGGTCGATGACGACGATCATGCTGCCGGAGGAGTATTGACCCGCCCGTTTGAATAGCTCTTCGAGGAAGTGCCATCATTCGACAGTTTGATTCACTTGCTCCATGGGGGGTGGATCGTCACGTTTTTTCCGATAGAATAGGGCTGTTCAACCGGAGCGACAATGTAGGTATGTTCCGGTTGAAGGTCTGTAATCGCCTGATGGAAGCCACGAGTGACATCTGGGGCGGATGATGCCTTGAACTCGAATGCGAGGCGGCGGCGACCTTTTTCGAGGATGAGGTCGAGTTCCACACCGGTAGATGTGCGGTAGTGACTTGCGACCCAACCTGGATATTGGTCGATGATCTGTTCCAGTGCAAAAACTTCCCATGATGCGCCAAAAACCGGGTGCCCGCGAAGATCGGATTCCGTTTCCAGCCCCAGCAGTGTGTGGAGAATGCCGTTGTCTCGCAGATAGACCTTGGACCTTTTCACCAATCGCTTTTTTAAATTTGGAAGTAAAGGGGGCAAGCTTCGAACCATGTAAGTCTGTGAGAGCATATCAAGATGGTGGCCGACGGTAGCTGGAGTGACTACCCACCGCCGTCGGGAGTAGCGGAATCCAACGCATCCTCATTGAAGACGCATCCGGCCAAGTCATGCCGATATTATTATTTATCTGTCACTTAATATTGGCTTTCACCGCGCAACAAGCGGGCGGTTGTGGTGAATTTGCAGGCCTTGCTGAAAATCCATTCGCACGAAGAGAAGGAGGAGGCGTTTCTCGCCCAAAAAATGGCGGGATCCTAAGGTTGTTTTCCACTGCGAGACGGCTAGCTTTTCGTCGATGCAACCCGCCGATCTTTCCGCTAACTCCCCGATGGGCTTGATTCTCGAAACCCTGCCCGGCGCGAAGCGCGCGATATTCGCCCGCTACCATCTCGGCGGCTGCCAGAGCTGCGCATTTTCTAACGAAGAGACCTTGGCAGAACTTTGCGCCCGCTCGGAAATCCCGATGGACGAGGTGCTCGCACATTTGCTCGCCAGCCACGTCCACGATTCCGCGATGTGGATGGAGCCCGCCGTCGCGAAGGACGAAATTTCCAACCTCCGTCTCATCGATCTCCGGACGCGCGAGGAGCACGAGGCGGTGGTGATTCCGGGCTCGGAATTCTTCACCCAGGAACTCCAACAGCAGCTCTTCACCGGAGATTCTAACACCCGCGTCCTGCTTTACGACCACCGCGGGCGGAACGTGCTCGACCAGGTCGCGTGGTTCCGCGGCCACGGCCTGCACGAGACCTACGGCCTGCTTGGCGGGATTGATGCGTGGAGCCGTGAAATCGACAAGTCCATCCCGCGCTACCGCGTCGAGATGGACTGAAGATCCCGCGCGGCGGTTTTACTTGTGCAGGATCTTCGCGACCTTCGGCGCGCGCAGGCGGTGCGGCTCCGGCACGTGCGAGCCGAGCAGCGGGCGGCAATAGTTCTTGAAATCATCAGTCACGCCGTTGCCGGCCGCGTTGATGAAATTGTCCGGCATGTGGCGGGTCTTTCCGGCAACCTTCGCGATGTCCACCAGCTGATAGTCCACGCTGTAGTCGAGCACCGGGCGCTTGATGGCCACCGAGCCATCGACGTTGTCCCACATCGCGAACTGCACGGCTTTTTCCCCGACCTCGCGGGCCTCGCGGGCGTCGCGGTCCGACTGGATGCCCATGAACGAGCGTTGCAGATAACCGAAAGTATCGGAGCGCACGCGCTTGATGCCGAGGCTCTTGCGAATTTCGTTAGAAAGCAGGTCGCCGAGCGCGCCGGTGCCGGAGAGCTGGATGTTGCCGTGCGAATCGCGCTCCTCGGTGCCGAGCAGCTTGGTGATCATCGCGGTGCCGCCGGGGTCGGAAATGCCTTCGGAGACGGCGATCGTGCAGAGGCCGTGCTGTTGATAGACGCGGTCCACGTCGGCGAGGAAGTTTTCCATGATGAAATGGCGCTCCGGCACGTAAACGAGGTGCGGGCCGTCATCGACATACTTCTGCGCCAGCGAGGAGGCGGCGGTGAGGAATCCCGCGTGGCGGCCCATCACCACGCCGATGTAAACGCCTTGCAGCGCGCGGTTGTCAAGGTTGACCCCGGAGAACGCCTGCGCCACGAAGCGCGCTGCGGAGCCGAAGCCGGGGCAGTGGTCGTTTTCCTCGAGGTCGTTGTCGATCGTCTTCGGGATGTGGATCGCGCGCAGTTCGTAATTCGCCTCCTTGGCTTGCTCGTTGACGATGCGGACGGTGTCGGAGGAATCATTGCCGCCGACGTAGAAAAAGTAGCGGATATCGTGCGCCTGCATCACCTTGAACATCCGGGCGCAGTATTCCTCATCCGGTTTGTCGCGGGTGGAAAGCAGGCCGGACGAGGGTGTGCCGGCGACTTGTTCCAAGTTGTGGGTGGTCTCGCGGGTGAGATCGACGAAGTTTTCATCGATGATGCCGCGGACGCCGTGGACCGCTCCGTAAATGGAGGTCACCTGGCTGAATTTGCGGGCCTCCAGGGCGACGCCGACGACACTTTGGTTGATCACGGGAGTGGGGCCGCCACCCTGTGCGACGAGGACTTTTCCTTCTAAACGATTGCTCATGGGGCGGTAAGAATTGACGATCCGGAGTGAGATGCAAGCGTCAAGAGGTTGAGATCCGGGCGGAATTCACTTATTCGTTGGGCGCATCGACACGCACTCTCCAACTTTTGTGAACCCCGCCTGCCCGTGGCTGCCCGCAGTGGCGGAAATCCATGATTTCGCGCTCACCCGCCGTCACGGCGCGGCGAAGGGCGCGGAATTCTACCTGGACGCGCTGCGTTACGCGCAGTCCCAGTGGCTCGCCGGGAAACCCGCCCAAGCCATTCTCCAGATCAACAAATCCTGGATGGCGGACCTTTCCGGCGGCGATCCGGTGCTGCTAACGAACCCGCCTCCTTACCGCGCGCTGGTCTGGATTCTCGAAACGGCGGCGAGCGGCGAGCGCGGCTATCTCGGAAATCCGGTCCGCCACTTCCAGCACCTCGCCAGCCGGATGAGCGGTCCGCGCGTGGAAATCCGCTCGTGGCGAGCCTGGGCCTGTTTCCACCTCGCCGGAAATATCCTGGATCGCGCCGACTATCCGCGCGATGGCGAGCAAATCGCCCGCGAAGGCCTCTGGATCCCGACCCTGCAGCGGGCGTCCCGCGAGGTTTCAGAAACCGGCTGGCCTGGTGAAGCCGGGGAGCTATCAGAATGCGTCCCGGCTGTCTCAGTCGGGAGCGGAGCCGAAGAATCCCACTGAGACAGTCGGATCACATTTTAAACCACGCGCCGCCTCAACTGAGTCCCTCTCCGATCAAGCGGCAAGGTGATGGTGCTCGTTTGGATGCGGGAGTGCTTATCATGCTGGATTGCGGCATTGCGGATGTCCAATCGGCGCGACGGGTGGGCAGGCGAGGGAATCTCCACGCTGTGGACTGTTCCGACATGTCGGCCAGTTCGAAAGCGGAATTATTTGGCGTTCGCCGCAGCCGGTCCGTAGCCGGCGACCGGCTCGCCGTCCGCGTCGAGCTTGCCGCAGGCCCAGAGCAGGCCGCGGGTGACGAAGTCGAGGTAGCGGGCGTCAGCCACGGTCTCGTTGTTGTGGCCGAGTGTGGTGGAGAAAACGCGGGTCTTCTTGTCGCCATATTCGTTGGTCCAGGCGATGACGTTCTCGTCGTCTCCCTGTTTACCCTTGGCGATCGGGGTGATGCCGTCCCGGATGCTGATGGTGTTATAAAGCTCCTCGTTGATGGTGGTCCAGTTTTCCAGGCCCTTGGTGATCGGGCTGCTAGGGGAAACGTAGGTGACATCGATGGGAAGCTGCTTGCCGTGGCTGGTCGATTGGACGCCGAGGAAATCGAACCATTGCGCGCCTTCGGCTCCGGCGGCCATCGGTTTTTTGAAATCGGGGGAAACCCGGTAGCTGTGCATGGCGCAGTGGAGATTCACGCCGGGGAGTCCTTTGCGGTGGGGGTCGAGGATGCGGTTGACGATGGCCGGGTCCTTGACGTCGGCGGCGCACTCGTCGTGGATGATGACATCGTAGCCATCCGCCCAAGTGTCCTTTTCATAACAGGTAAAAACCGGCTTGGTGTTTTTTTCCGCCGAGTAGCAGACGTCGATCTTGATATTCGCGCGTGATTCGATGCCGGCGACCA
Organism: Akkermansiaceae bacterium; assembly: GCA_947462535.1. GTDB lineage: Bacteria > Verrucomicrobiota > Verrucomicrobiia > Verrucomicrobiales > Akkermansiaceae > Luteolibacter. The sequence goes on from CANHPN010000018.1 coordinate 5,613, forward strand.
GCAGATCCTTCTGGGTAGCGTAGTCGTGGCAGCAGCCGCCGATGACGAGCAGGGCTTTGAGCGGTTTCACGGCCGGTTCGGCAGGGGCGGAGAAGGTGAGCGCCGCGACGAGCGCAGGCAGGAGGAGAAGCGTGTTTTTTTTCATGAGGGATGGGATGTTTGGATTTGAGACTCGGGTTGGAATTCAATCCGGCCGCCGTCGCCGAGGCAAGGAAAACCCCGGCACGGCGCTGTGGATTTGCCGAAGACCCGCGACGAATTTTTCAAGAGGTTGCCGGAAATGACGAAGGAGGTCCGCAGGCCGTCGAGTCTGAGGTGTCGCCCCGTGTTTGGAGTAAGAAAACCCGGTCTGCCAGCGCTTCATTTTCACTCCGCCGGGCATCGGACCATAGAAATTGTCGCCCAGCGGCAGGCCGTCGGCGGTTTTGCCGAAGGATTCCGCATATTTCACCATCGTTTTCGTAACGGCGGACTGGTTCACGCTGCCGCTGCCGAAGTCGCCGACTGCCAGAAATTCAAGCGGCCGCGCCGCTGGAGCATAACGAAGTCTTGACGAGTCTGCGGCGGGAAATTTGCGGGTTCATGGGTCTTTCCGCAGTGCATTACGCCCGGAGAAGGCATCTCCTTGCAGCGCATCAGCTTGGGATCCGTGCCAGCCAGAGCGCGGCGTGGATTTTGAAATCGATGAGTTTCCCAGCAGCTTCCTGTGCGGCGAACCATTGGCGCAATTCCGAAAGAGGGACGTGGTGGACGATGATGTTCTCCCCCGCCACGCCCCCGCCCTCGTGCTCGCGGACGAGATCGGTGGCGTGGAAAAGATAGGTGAATTCCGAGGACATTCCCGCCGAGGTGGGGCTGGAGATGAGCTGAACGACCGAGCCGGCGCGGTAGCCGGTTTCCTCCAACAGCTCGCGGCCGGCGGTGGCGGCCAGCGATTCGCCGGCGTGTTCCGGCTCGTCGCCGACCAGTCCGGCGGGCACCTCGATGACCTGACGCTGCATCGGGATGCGGAATTGCTCCACGAGGATGATTTCCCGCGCAGGCGTGATGGCGAGGATGCCGACGCAGGCGTCCGAGCTCGGGCGGCGGACGAAATCCCAGTGGCCGATTCGATAGAGTCCGAGCCAGCGGCTTTCAAAAAGAGTCTCCGGAGTGGGCATGAGTCGAATTAGGGCAAGAAACGGTGGCGCGTCGGCGTAATGGAGGCTACTGCTTCAGCTCATTGATGTCCCGCTACGATTTCCAGATTCCCGTCACCTTCAAGCACCGTATCGTTTTTTCCCGCGATGCATTCTCGTCCGGAAATCCGGCGCTGGCTGAAATCCTGCGCGAAGGCGGAGGCAGGCGGGCGATGGTTTTCGTGGAGGAAAACGTGGCGGCGTTATGGCCGGGTCTGGGGGGGGAGATCCAGAGCTACTTCGCGGAACTGGATTTGGATTTCCGCGGAATCACGGTTTTACCTGGCGGTGAATCGGCCAAGGCGGACGAGCACCTGGTCCGCGAGGTCTGGGCGGCGATCAACGCGGCGCATCTCGACCGGCATTCGTACGTGCTGGTCATCGGCGGCGGGGCGTTTCTCGATGCCGTCGGCTATGGCGCGGCCACCGCCCACCGCGGCGTCAGGCTGGTTAGGTTTCCGACCACCACGCTCTCGCAGGACGACAGCGGCGTGGGCGTGAAATGCGCGATCAACGCCTTCGGCAAGAAAAACTGGTTGGGTGCCTTCACCGTGCCCTATGCGGTGATCAACGATTTCCGCTTTCTCCACAGCCAGGATGAGGAGACCCGCCGGGGCGGGCTGATCGAGGCGGTCAAGGTCGCCTTGGTGAGGGACCGCGAGTTTTTCGAGTGGATCGAGGAGAACCTCGCCGCGCTTGAGGCGCTGGATCCGGAAACGCTCGAAGCCTGCGTCGAAAAATCCGCGCTGCTCCATGCCCGGCATATCGCCACCGGCGGTGACCCGTTTGAAACCGGATCCAGCCGGCCCCTGGATTTCGGCCATTGGGCCGCCCACAAGCTGGAGACGATGACGTCCTATCAACTTTCCCACGCGCCAGCCGTCGGGGTCGGACTGGCGCTCGACACGCTCTACTCCGCACGGGTGGGGTTGTTAGGATCTTCCATCGCGGACCAGGTGCTGCGCGTGCTCGAAGGCTTGCAGCTCGCGATTTACCATCCCGCGCTCGATTGGCTGGATACCGTCGGGAGACGGCGCGTGCTGGATGGATTGGATGAATTCCGCGAACACCTCGGCGGCGAACTCACGGTCTTGCTGCTGGCGGACGTGGGCCGGGGGATCGATGTCCATCAGCTCGATGAAGGGTTGCTCGGCGAGTGCATCGACGAGCTCAAAGCGCGCTGGGGACGTCGCGGTTGAGGGCGTTTCATCGCTCTTGCATTCCCCGGGAAATCGTGGGTAGTGTCGCGGATGCGTTTGCGATCCATTCCTCACTTGTTGCTGTTTTCAGTGCTCACTGCCTCCCTTCAAGCCGCAGTCTCGCTGCCGTCGGACAATTCCTCGGTGCTTCCCGCCGCCGAAGGCCCGGTGAAAGAGGCCATGGAAGCCTTCCAGGCCGGTCGCCACGCGAAGGCCCTGGAGCTTGCCAGACCCCTTGCCGAACAAGGAAACATGGACGCCCTCTATCTGTTGGGATTCGCCCACGAATCCGGCAAGGGCGCGGAAGCATCCCGTGAAAAAGCACTCGAATACTATCGCAAGGCAGCCGCAGGAAAGCACAAGGACGCGATTTACCGCCTCTCCTTCATCCTGCTGGCATCCGAAAAGGAAGAGGAGCGCAACCAGGCACGCGAAGCACTCGAATCCATCGCCAAGGATGATCCGGCGGTCGCCGGACGCATTCTGGGAGAAGCCTATCTGCGCGGCAAACTCACTCCGACTGCCGATCCGGACAAGGCCATCTTCTGGTGGAACCGCGCGGCTAACACCGGTGACATCCCGTCGATGTTGCTGGTGGCCCGCTTCTACGAAGGCCAGTTCGGCTTTCCTGAATTGAAGGACATGAAGGCCGCCTTGGCCAGTTACTCCAAAGCTGCGGGCTTGGGCGATGCCGGTGCCATGGCGGCGCTCGGTTCCCGCTTGCTCAGCGGCGATGAGAAAATCCGCGATGAGAAAAAAGGCCGCGAGTGGCTCAAGAAAGCCATCGCTGCCAAGGAATACAGCGCCTATCTCGTTCTTGGCGACTACGAGGAAAACGTCAAAAAGGATCTGAAGACAGCCCTCAGCGAATACGAGCGGGGCAAGGATGTCGGGCAAATCGACTGCGTTCTCCGCACGGCTGACTTTTATACCCAAGGAAAAGGCGTTGAAAAGGATCCCGTCCGCGGTCTTGCGCTGCTTGAAAAAGCGGCCGAATCCGGAAGCCCTGTCGCAAGTTTCCGCCTCGCCGTCCAATCGCTCTCAGGTGAAAAGCCCGACCTTCTACTGGGCTACAAACGCCTCACTGCGGCGGCTAACGGCAACCTTCCGGAGGGCCAGAACGAGCTAGGCCTGCTTTACCTTTCCGGCAAACTCGGCTCTGCGGATTCCGTCGCCGGCGTCGCCTGGCTGACACGCGCCGCGCAAAGCGGCTCTGCCGAAGCCCAGAACAATCTAGCCACTCTTTACGAGCGTGGCGCGGGTGGAGTGACCCAAAGTATCGAAAACGCCGGCCAGCTTTATTCGCTTGCCGCCAAACAAGGCCACGGTCCTGCCACGCTTGCGCTTGCGCGCCTGATCAACGAAGGAATCGGCACCAAGGCGGACCCCGTCAAGGCCTGGGCGCTCGCCACCCTCGCCCAGGAACGCGGTGAAGAAAGCGCCAAGAAAACGATCGAGGAAATTTCGAGCAGACTCGACGACACGCAAAAAGCGGCTGCCAAGAAAGAGCTCGCAGACATGAAGTCCGGCAAGACACCCGAGACAAAGCCCGCGGAAGCCGCGCCAAAGGGTCCTGTCGCTCCCAAAAAAGGTAAGTAACAACCGCCTCTCCAGCAGCCCGCCCCGGTTCATCCCGTGGCGGGTTTTTTGTTTCCGAATTTAGCACGGCTCCGCCCCTTGCTTCCGCTTGCCTCTTTCCTTCCGCCGATCAGACTCCCGGCATGAAAGTCCTTGTCACCTCAGGCCCCACCCGCGAACCGATCGATCCGGTTCGCTTCCTGACGAACCGTTCGTCAGGGAAAATGGGTTACGCGCTCGCCGGGGCCTTCACCCACGAGGGGCACTCGGTGCTGCTAGTTTCCGGCCCGACGAATCTGGACGTGCCCGCCAATGTCGATTTCATCCCGGTCGAAACCGCCGCCGAGATGCATGACGTCGTTTCAAAACACATCGGGCGCATGGACATCGCCGTGTTTGCCGCCGCCGTCGCCGACTACACGCCTGCCACGGTCCAGCCTCGGAAGATCAAAAAATCCGGCGATACGCTCGCTCTCGAGCTAGTCCGCACCGCCGACATTCTCGGCTCCGCCCGCCAGCCTTTCGGATTCACCGGCACTCTCGTCGGTTTCGCGGCCGAGACTGAAAACCTGGAGTCCAACGCCCGCGAAAAGCTGATCCGCAAACACTGCGACCTGGTCATCGCCAACGACGTTTCCAAACCCGGCATGGGCTTCGACTCGGATCAAAACGAAGTCCTCCTCGTTTATCCCGGCCGCACCGAATCCCTCCCCGCCGCCTCCAAGCACGAGCTTTCCCTCCAGCTCGTCGATGCCATCGTCCTCCTCTCGACCAATGATTCTCAACCCCTAACGAACCACCGATTTCCCATGACTGATCTCGAACTCGCCACCCAAGCCGCCCTCGAAGCGGGCAAACTCATTCGCCAGAACTTCGGCAGCGATGCCACCGTGGACGAAGCCACCCACCACGACATCAAGCTCGCACTCGATAAGGAGTCCCAGGATCTAATCACCGGAATCCTGCTAGGAGCCCGCCCCGGAGACGCGCTCTACGGCGAGGAAGGTCTCGCCGGAAACCAGGATTCCCCGCGCCAGTGGATCGTCGATCCCATCGACGGCACGGTGAACTTCTTCTACAGCATTCCTCATTTCTGCGTCTCCATCGCCCTTCGCGTCGCCGGGGAAATCGTCGTCGGCGTGATTCACGACCCGATGGTTGGCGAAACCTGGACCGTCGAAAAAGGCGGTCCGGCGATGCTCAACGGCCGCCCGATCCAAGTCAGCAAGCGCGAGGATCTGGCGGAATCGATCCTTTATGTCGGCTGTGGCAAGGACGAGGAGTCGCTGCGGAGCGGCATCGAGCGTTTTCACCGCGCCTCGCTCCGCGCCCGCAAAATGCGCATGATGGGCTCCGCCGCGCTCGGCATGGCCTACATCGCCAGCGGTCGGATTGATGCCTACATCGAGTCCCGAATTTCCCTATGGGACATCGCCGCAGGCCAGCTTCTGATAGAATCCGCCGGCGGCAAAGTGGAGCTCACTGCCGTCCCCGGCCATGCAGACGCCTGGTCAATCGTCGCCAGCAACGGCAGAGTCCCGCTCGATGAAATTCTTTAAAATTCAAACTCCATGACCGGCATCGGCTACGACGTTCACCAGTTCGCTGAAAACCGTCCGCTTGTTCTCGGCGGCGTGACCATCCCGCACAGCCACGGTCTGGCCGGACATTCCGACGCGGACGTTCTCTGTCACGCGATTGCCGACGCCGTCCTCGGCGCGATGGGGCAGCCGGACATCGGTTATTTTTTCCCGCCCGGCGATCCGGCGTGCAAAGACATTTGCTCGCTGGAAATCCTCGTGAAATGCCGCGAACTCGCCGCTGCGGCCGGACTAACCATCATCAATGTCGATTCCACATTGATTGCCGAGGCCCCGAAAGTGCTGCCTCACCGCGACGCGATGCGCAACAACATCGGCAGAGCGCTTGGCATCGCCTCGGAGCGCGTCGGCATCAAGGCCACGACTAACGAAGCCATGGGTTTCATCGGCCGGAAAGAAGGCATCGCAGCTCTCGCGGTCGCGCAGGTGGAGGCCGGATGATCAACCGGCCACGGGCTGGCCGATGACGTCGCGGACGCGGCCAACGATGACTTCCGCCAATTGCGACTCGCCTTCCTCGCGGAGAAACTCGCAATAGTTTGAGGCGACGGCTTCGAGGTCGGCGGCGTATTCGGATCCGAGCGCCTCGTAGCTGGTGAGGGCTTTTTCAAAATGCCTGCGCGCCCAGGAACAGTCGCCGGTATTGAACAGGGCCAGAGCGAGATTATTATGCGACTGGGCGGTGTCCGGGTGCTCCTCGCCGAGGAGTTTGCGGCGGGTTTCCAGCGCGATCATGTGCATTTCCCGGGACTGCTCGTAGAATCCCGCGGCTTGATAGAGGGCACCGAGATTGCTGGAGACGGTGGCGGTTTGGTCGTGTTCCTGGCCGAGTTGCGAATGGAGGATTTCCAGGGCCCGCAGGAAATGGGCCTCTGCGGTTTCCAAATCACCCGCAGCCTTGGCGATGAAGCCGAGGTTGTTGGCGATGGCTGCGATATCAAGCAGCAAAGGCGGCTCGTGGCGCTCGAAGAAGTCGATGGAGCGCTGCCAGTGGGTGACGGCTTGTTGTTCCCGACCGAGTCCGTCGTATGCCGCGCCAAGCCCGGCGTGGAGTCTGCCGATCTGATCAAAACGATCCGGCCGGTCCTGTAATTGGTCGATCGCCTGGCGGTAGTCCTCACGGGCGAATGCGAAATTCCCCAGTTCGCGGTGGATGTCGCTGCGGATTTCGAGGGCGGAGGCGAACGCGTCGATGCTATCGAGATTCGGGCCGAGGGCTTGCTGGGATTTCTCCACGGCGGCGGTCGCAGCATGCAACGCTTCGTTGAGGTTTCCATCCGCGCGCAGGGATTCCACGCGGTCATGAAGAATTCCAATCAGGGTTGCAGTCGGAGAGTCCATAATTCGTGGGCGTGGATCTACTATCGGCGAATTCCGTCCGCTGACTAGCCGAAATCGCTCGCCGGGGAAAGTCTTTCGATCAATTCCCGGCGTGAGGCGGGCAAGGCACCAAGCGCGTCGCGCAGGGAAGATTCCGCCCGGCTCGGATCTTGCAAGACGCCGAGCAGGCGGGCCAGTTCGGATTCGAAATGGCGGAGCGCCCGCAGGCCGGGCGGCGTGGCGTCGAGATGGTCGAGCGCCCGCTTGAGAAGGTTGTGCAGTCCCGGTTCGGGATGCCCTGGCTCAACCGCCATTTCCATCAATTGGCAACAATAGGCGGCCAGCAAAGTGGAAGTATAGTTCTTCCGCAGTCCCTCGCGCCATTGCCGGATCGCGACCTCTCGCAGCGGGTGAAGTTCACTGCTACGCGACAAAGCGTAGCTGATCTCGCCGCCGAAAAAAAGGTCTAGCTGACCGTTAAACTTACTTTTCGACCTTCTGGCTCCCTTTGCGACTGTTTTGACCAATCCATACGTTTCCGTGAACCAGTGAACGATCAGGCTGGTTTCTGTCAGAGGGGTGAGGCGGATGACGATGGCTTCCGTGGATTGCACGCGGGTGATCTTCGGGGGCGTTTCGGAAATTGGCGATGCTCATTGATTCGCACGCGCTAAATTTTCGTCATTCCATGCATGGTCCGGGGCCAATTCATGAATTGCTAAGACGATGACTTTCAATAATTTGTATCACTCATCACCGATGAAATAAAATTTTTTGGCGAAAAAGCGTTACCCCCTTTTATGAAATCCCCCGGAATTCTCTGCCAGCGGCACTTCGGCGGATGATCGCTTCGGGTGTTTTTTGAAAAACGAGCTGAAGAATGCCGAAAAGGTACATTGACCTGAGCGAGTTTAGGTCGTTAGAGTTAGCTCGGTTTATTTAAAGATCAATCTCTTGAAAATCATTCGGTCAAATCAAACATGGCGCGTCGTCGATTCCTTCGCAGGCGAGAGTCACTGTCTTGAGCGACTCGCGTTGAGCAAGGGTTACCGGGTCGCCGATGTGTGCCGCGCCTTGGGATGCAGCAGTCGCTATTTGCATGTTTTGTTCGTTAGGGATATCGGGCTGGCACCGAAGCATTGGATGAAAATGGAGCGGATGGTGGTGGCCAGAAGGAAACTGGAAGGCGGCAAATCCCCCGCCGAGGTGGCGAGGGATCTCGGATTTATGTCGATCCACACCTTCTGCCGGCAATTCCACGCTTTCTATCGGACGAGCCCCGCGTTGTTCCAGAGCCAGCGGAAAGTTTTCGCCCATTCCGACGGATCGGGATCAGGGCAACAACCCGGAGCGGATTGATCCGTTAGGCGGCTTAGGGAATCCGGAAAATCTTCTGGTTCGACGGGTCGCGCGCGAGTTGCCCGGATTTGAAACCGGCCACGTCGATGATGTTATAAGGCTCGTAAGGACTGAGCACTTGATCGGGATTCGCGGTGGGTTGCGCGGTAGGGTATCCACCCGTGGCTGTCGGAGGCTGGACGGGAGCGGGCGGCTGCGGTGCGAATTCGGTTTGCGAGTCGTAGGGCGAAACCGGCTCGGGAGCATACGGAGGATTCGGCTGGAAACGCGGCGGCGGCACCGGTGGCGGCGGGGTGCAGGACGCAAGCCCGGCGATGCAGGCCGCGGCGATGGAGAGGATTGGTTTGGACATGGGCCTGGGACTTGAAGTTTTGTATCTCTATTCAAATCAGGAAGAACGTGCAATCAGATGCTTGGAAAGAATCGCAAGCTTGCGCGCCTTGGAGACACAGTAGCGTTTTCCGAAAACATGAAATCGGTCGTCGCGCATTTTTTCCAGCAGGAGGTGGTAAATTTCCCCCATGATCCTGGCCGGCACCAGCGCGCGGCGATCTGCTGCGGGAAGCGCTTCGGCGGCTTGGTGGAAAAAATCTTCCGCCCGCTCGGCCTCGTAAGCCATCAGTGCGAGAAAACGTCGGTCTCGCACCCGGTTGACGAGGTCCTGCTCGGTATATTGAAAGCGGGCCATGTCCGCCAGTGGCAGATAGATCCGCCCGCTGTTCGAGAGATCTTCCTCGATGTCGCGGAGGATGTTGGTCAGTTGCAAGGCGTGGCCCAGCGCCACCGCGTAGCGCTCCGAGCCGGGATCGGTGCAGCCGAAAATCCGTATCGAAACCAGCCCGACCGCGCAGGCGACCTTCCAGATGTATTCTGATAGTTTCTCCCAGGTCTCGAAGCGCTGCGGCTGCAGGTCCATCCGGCAGCCGTCGATGATCGCGACCAGCAAATCGTTGGGGATTTGACGCCGGTCGCGCAGGGAGATCACTTCGCGCTGGAATTCATCGGGAGCCACGAATCCGCCAGTCATCCCATGTTTCCAAGCATCCAGCGAGCGGACGCGCTCTTCGGGTGCCACGCCCGGATCATCTGCCAGATCGTCCATGGTCCGGCAGAACGCGTAGAAAACCACCATGTCCTCCCGCCGCTCGCGGGGCAGGATGTTCAGGGCGAAAGCCAGATTTGACTTCGCCTTGCGGGTGATTTCCGAGGCAGCGGACACGGCATCAACGGATGAATCCCCAGTGTCCGGTGGTGATCGGCCAGAGCGAAAACAGCGCCGGTCCGACCAGGTTGAATTCCTTCACCGGGCCCCAGTAACGCGAGTCCAGCGAGTTTCCGGTGTTGTCGCCGAGGGCGGCGTACTCACGCATTCCGGGGCGTCCGTTAGCTGCCAGTGAAAGCGTGGCGCCTTCCTTGGCGAGGTATTGGGGAAGCTTCTTCCCGTTGTGGGCGGATTCATTCGAACTGGCCAGACCGTAGCCGCCGGGGTTGATGCTGAAGGCGCCCTCGCCGCGGATGACCCGCTGAATGCCCGGCTCCTGGGCGATTTTTCCATCGAGGAGCAGGTTCGGTGGCTGGATGGAAAGCGTGTCGCCGGGGACGCCGCACAAGCGCTTGATGTAGTGCGAGCCGGCACCTTGCTCGCCGCCGCGCTTCTGGATTCCCTCGATGCCGATGGTGTCGAACACGAAAACCTCGCCGCGCTTGGGCTTGCGGAAGTGATAGGAAAACTTGTCCACTAACACCAAGTCGCCGCTATCGATGATGCCCTCGCAGATCACCATGTCCTTGGGAATCAAGCCGCCGTTGCGGACCGCGTGGTTGATGGCGGCGCTGAGGCCGATCGCGGAGGACGGATTGGAGGGGGCGGGAAGCCGGAGTGGCGGGGAATCCGAAAAGCGGATCTCCGAGCGGCTGAAAAAGTGCATGAACTGCGTGTCCTTGATGTCCAATCCGCCCTGGCGGGTGATGGAGATGTGGCGGTCCCGGTCGTTGACCTCATAGACGTAAGTTCTGCCGCGCAGCACTTTTTCCAGAAGTCGCTGGGGCAGGCTCGGCCATTGGTCTTTTTTCAAAGGCGTGCCGATGATGCCGTTTAGCGTCGGCTGCATCGATCCGGTAGGGATGCGGAACGGTTGCAGATAGTAAGCGCGCAGACCGAGGGCGATGACGATGGCGACGAACATGACCTCCACGTTTTCCTCGAGCCAGCCGAGCGGCTTCTCGTGGGGCAGGGAGTTCTCACAGACCGCGCGGATCTGCTTAGAGGCTTCGCTCACTTTCGCGAGGTCCTTGGATTGGATCGCCGCCAGCAAGTCCGCGCGGCGCGAGCCGATCTCGGCGACGCGCTCGGGCTTCAACAGGTCGCGCTTGTAATCGACGAACTTCTTCGCACCCTTCACCAAGTGCTGAGCTTCCTTTTTCCACTTCGGCGTGAACATGGCCGGAGTCTCACGACGGATCGGGCCGACTGCAAGCGCGGAGAGTGCGGGGAAATCAAGCTTTGGCGGGGGCCGGGCGGACTTTTTCCCAGTCTTCGGCGGACACGCAGCACGGATCGGCGGCGACCCAGTGCTTGGGGAAAATTTCCCGCAGCGAGAGATCCGCGCCGATCGTCTCCGGGTAGCGCGGGTGGTTTATGCGGTGGCCGAAGGCGCTGCCGGGCGGCGGATCGATAGGTGAGGGCACGTCGCCTTCCAGCAGGATTTTTTTCCGCTTCACCTTCGGATCGTGCGAGGGGATGGCGGATAGAAGCGCCTGGGTGTATGCGTGGCGAGGGTCCTTGTAGATGGCCTCGGCGGTGGCGAGCTCGACGATTTTCCCGAGATACATCACGGCCACCCGGTCGCTGACGTGCTTCACCACCGAGAGGTCGTGAGCGATGAAAAGATACGACAGGCCGAAATCCCGCTGCAACTCGACCAGCAGATTGAGGATCTGCGATTGCACCGAGACGTCGAGGGCGGAGACGGGCTCGTCGCAGACGATGAGTTTCGGCTTGAGGGCGAGCGCGCGGGCGATGCCGATGCGCTGGCGCTGGCCGCCGGAAAACTCGAAGGAATAACGCTCGGCGGACGACGTCGGCAGACCGACGCGGTCCAGCAAGTCATCGACCCACTGGAGGCGTTCCGCGCGGCTGCCGAGGCCGTGGATAATGAAGGGTTCCTCGATGATCGCCCGGACGCTCATCCGCGGGTCGAGCGATTCGGCGGGGTCCTGGAAGATCATCTGGAAATTCCGGCGCAGGGGACGCAGCGCGTGCGGACCGGCGTGGCTGATGTCGTGATTTTCAAAACGGATGCTGCCGGTCGTCGGCTTGAGCAGGCGGACGATCGCCTTGCCGAGCGTGGATTTCCCGCAACCGGATTCGCCGACGAGTCCGAGTGTCTCACCGGGCGCAATGTCCAGCGAGACGCCGTCCACAGCGCGGACGGCCCCGGTCTGGCGCAGCATCACGCCGCCGCGCACCGGGAAATGGATGCGGAGGTCTTGGACGGATAGAAGAGGATAGGTCATACAGGTCCTATAAGACTTATGCTGGCTGATAGCACTCCGGGCAGGTTTCCACCCAGTGATTTGGTGATACCTCGGAGAACCCGGGGCGCTCGCGGGTGACGGCGGTGGTGCGGCCCATGCGCTGGCAGAAGCGGCAGCCGTGCGAGTAGTCGGCGAGGGACGCGACGATTCCCGGGATGGTGTTGAGGAGGGATTTCGAGGGCGTGTCGAGAGTCGGTATCGAATGGAGCAGGCCCTTGGTGTAGGCATGGAGCGGATTTGCAAAAAGCTCCTCGGCGCTTGCCCGCTCGACGACGCGGCCGGCATACATCACGACGACGTCGTCGCACGTTTCCGCGATGACCCCGAGGTCGTGGGTGATTAAAATGGTGGACATGCCCATCTCGGACTGGATGCGGCCCATCAGGTCTAGAATCTGCGCCTGCACCGTCACGTCGAGCGCGGTGGTCGGCTCGTCGGCGATGAGCAGGGAGGGGCGGCAGGCCATCGCCATGGCGATGACGACCCGCTGGCGCATGCCGCCGGATAGATGGTGCGGGTAGTCCATCATCCGCTTTTCCGGGGCGGGGATGCGGACGAGTTCGAGCATCTCGGTGGCGGCGTCCCACGCGTCCTTTTTCGAGAGCTTCTTGTGCATGTGGAAAACCTCCGCCACCTGGCGGCCGATGCGGTGCACCGGGTTGAGCGCGGCCATGGGTTCCTGGAAAATCACGCCGATCTCGCCGCCGCGGATCTTGCGGATCTCCGAGTCGCTGGCGCGGACCAGGTCGCGGCCCTTGAAATAGACGTGGCCGCCGAGGATCTTTCCCGCGGGTTGCGGGAGCAGGCGGACGATCGACATGGCGGTGACGCTCTTCCCGCAACCTGACTCGCCGACGATGCCGACTGTCTTTCCGGCAGGCACCGTGAACGACACCTGATCGACGGCGCGGAGCAGGCCGCGGTCGGTCTCGAAGGATGTGATGAGCTTGTCCACTTCCAGGATATTATCCGTTTCTGGAATCATGGTGCTGCGGGGAAGGTTGGCGCTTTCACCCGATAGTCCTCGATGGTTCTGTTGGATTCCGGGAAGGACATGCCGGTGCGGCGGGCGGATTGGGTTTCGGTTTTCACGTCATCATCGATCCAGAAAACGAAGACCTCGTGGGGGTCATAGACGACGGGGGGGCTGAAGCGGGTGTTCTCGCAGTCCGGCCATTTCACCCAACGCCACGAGCCGATGCGGACGAAATCCACCGAGTAGCCGGGGACGAAAATCGCCTCGTCGTGCATGATGCGCTGGAGTTTCCACGCGGCGTCCTTGAGTTCCTCCGCGGTGCTTGCGGTGCGGACTTTCTCGCTGAGGACATCGGTGTCCGCCCGGTGCCAGGCGAAGGTGTTGTTCGTCTGCGGTTTCAAATTCCCCTTCTCGTCGATGGCGTTGGTGGAGTGGAGGAACTGATGGAAATCCGGCACCGGCGGGTTGATCAGCCAGCTGCCGAGCGCCATTTCATGCCGCTTCTGCATCTCCTTTTTGTAAGCGACGGTGTATTCCAGTCCGTCGAGTCGCAGCTCGAATCCGCAGGCTCTCGCCTCCTCGCGGAGGATGGCGAAGATCCTGTCGATCTGCGGCATCGCGGGATAGGTGACGGCGACCGAGAGCCGGGTGCCGTCGGGTTTGGTAAGGATGCCGTCACGCCCTTCCTGGGTGTAGCCGGCCTTGGCGAACGCGGCGCGCGCGGCGTCGATGGAGAAGGGGCGGGCTACGATGGAGGGATCGCTGAAGACGACGTAGCCTTCGTTGAAGGCGTTCAGCCGCTGATAGTCGCCGCGGAACATCACGTCGATGACCTTCTGCCAGTTCATCGCATACTGGATGCCCACGCGCACATCGAGGTTGTCGAGCGGGGCCTTGCTGACATTCATATAGAGGCCGCGCGGAACCTTGGGGTATTTGTTATAGAAAGTGACGCGCTCGATGTAGCCCTTGTAAACCGGTTCGATTTCGGACTTCTCATACCAGAGCTGCGGCTGGGTGAGGAAGAACGTGTCGAGCTCGCCTGCGCGGAAGAGCTCGAAGGCCTTGGATTCGTCGCGCACCACGGTGTGGACGAGCTTGTCGGGATTGAAGCGGTATCGGTAGTATTTCCGGTCCTTGGCCCACCAGTCCTTGACGCGGGTCTGGGTGATGGACACGCCTTTGATGATGTCTTCCGGCAGCACCTCGTAAGCGCCAGTGGTGGGCGGGAATCTCCACTGATAGCGCTCGCTGTAGTCAGGTCCGTATTCCGAATAGAAGTGCGGCGGCGATGGCGTGATGGCTCCGGCGATGGCAGGCGCGTAAATCTTCGCCTCAGGCAGCGAGACGGATACTGTCAGTTCGTCATACATCGTGATCTGGGCGATGTTCTCCCGGTAATACTGTTTGGAGTATGGATTGACGACGTTGTCCGAGACGCGGAGATAGACGGAGATCAGGAAGTCCCGCGCCTTGACCTGGGCGCCGTCCGAGTAGCGGGCTTCCGGATCGATGCGGAAATAGATGGTGCGGCCATCGGCGGAGGTTGCCCACTCCTTGGCGAGACCGGGGATCATCTCCATGGTTTCCGGATGGAGGTTCACCATCGGCATGTCGATGTAGTCGTAGAGGTCGCCACGGAAAGAGCTGTTAGAATTTTCACCGATGGGCCGGATGGTCGGTGGGAAGGTGGGGATGAAGCGACGGAAGACCCCGCCCTTTTTCGCGGCAGGATCGCCGATCTCCGGCTGGTCCATGCCGTTTTCCCACACGAGATCCGTCGGGATTTCGGCGGGTGTTCCGACTTTGAGGAAGTCGCCGAGGCCGAGGCGGAAATTCCATTTCTCCTGATCCAGACGCAGCGCCGCGGCATGGTGTTCGAGGGCGGATTTTGCCTCGCCCTCCGCAGCGTTGAGTTCGGTGGTGACGCGGGCGGCTTGCTCCCTGGTCGCTGCCTGTTGGGTTTTCAGCCAGGTCTCGATATGGCGGTTGTAAATCGGCAGGAAGGCGTCGAACCCGAGTTTTCGCGGGACTTCTCCCGTCTCGTGACGGCAGCCGGTCACGATGAACGGGAGGAAACACAAGGATGTGAGAAGTCGGCGCATCAACGGTAGAAGGTGAATTTTTTCGGATCGAAGGCCTCGCGGACCGCCTCGCCGATGAAGGTGATCACGACCAGCAGGCCGACGAGAACCACGAAGGTTGAGGTGACGAGCCACGGCGCAGAAAGGTTGGACAGGCCGTCGTTGAGCAGTCGTCCCCAAGTCGCGTATTCCGGCGGGAGGCCGAAGCCGAGATAGTCGAGCGAGGTCAGCGAGAAGACCAGGCCGGACATGGTGAAGGGGATCAGCGTGACGATGATTGCCACGGTGTTAGGCAGGAGGTGGCGGAACAAAATCCGCGGCGTGCCGGCGCCGAGAACCTTCGCGGCGGAGATGTAGTCCCGCTCCTTGTCGCGGTAGGCGGCGGTCCGCATGAGGTAAGTCATGCCCATCCAGCCGAAGGCGACGAGGATGGTCAGGATGATCGGTAATCCCTTGAAATTTTCCGGCACCATGCTTGAAAAGATGATGACGATGAACAGGAACGGCATGTTGGAGAAAATCTCGATCAACCGCTGCGAAACCATGTCGAACCAGCCGCCGAAGTAGCCCATCATCATGCCAATGGTGATGCCGATGAGATAGACGATTGGCAGGTAGATGAGGGCCGCCTTGAAGTTCACCTGCAAGCCGCCGTAGAGATACGCGAGCACGTCGTAGCCCTGCGAGGTGGTGCCGAGCCAGTTCCCCTCCCCGGGGATGGGCGGCGCGGGGTGGTATTTGACGGCCCGCAAGCCGCTGCTTTCCCATCCGAGGAACGCCTCCTTGGTACCCTCGCCGTTGTAGCGGTCCGAGACGAGCAGGCCGTCCTTGTATTCCGCGCTGTAAACCGGCTGGCCTTCCGCGTTCCATCCGTCAACCGGGCCGGTTAGGACCCCCTTTCGCAGGGTGTATCGCAGATGCATCTTTGCCTCGGCAGTGTCGAAATATTTCGCCGCGAGTCCCCAGTAGGGTTTGCTGCCGGTTTCATGATAGACCTCCTCGCGTTTGATGAGCGCCCGCGAGCGGGGCGGCAGGGTGTCGCCGGTCGGGTCATAAGGGACGAGCGGCATGATCACCCGGTTCTCCGGCGAGTCTTGCCAGGCGCGCTTTAGCTTGCGGTAGTCGGCGGGCGCCTCAGCAGTTTCACCCGTCACGCCGAAGTCCTTGTTCTTGAGGTCGCTTGGTAAAAACGCGGGAAACGTCCATTTCCCGCCGTGCTGGACGGCGAGGGCGCGCTTGCCGACGACCACTTGGTCCAAAGCGGCGAGTCCGCCGAGGGCGAGCAGGATGACGAGTGAATAGTAGCCGCGCTTGATCTCGCAGAAACGGCGGATGCGGCGGGTGGTGATGGGGTTGCGCGGACCCGCGGTGAACGAGCGGACGACCATCGCCAGCCCGCCGAGCCAGAGGATCGCCACGCACAGCCAGCCGAACCACGGGAAGCCGTTTCCGCCTAGCAGCGGCACCCGGCTGACCTCGAAAAACCAGCGCGCCGTGGGGAACGCGAGGTCCATGCTCCGCCCGGTGGCGGCGAGCGCGCCTAGCAGGATGCTGGAAATTCCAATGAGTCGCATCATTACTCGAATTTGATCCGCGGGTCCACCATTGCCACGAGGAGGTCGGAGATGACCTGCCCGATGAGCATCAGGAAGGCGGCGATGGTCAGTGTGCCCATGATCACCGGCACGTCGCGGGCGATCACCGCCTGGTATTGCAGCAGGCCGAAGCCCTGAATGTCGAAAACCGTCTCGATCAGCATCGAGCCGCCGATGAAGATCTCCACCAGGCTGCCGAGGCTGGTGGCGACTGGGATCATGGAGTTCCGGAACGCATGGCCGAAGACTGCGCGCGGGTAGCTCGCGCCCTTGGACACGGCGGTGCGCACGTAGTCCGCGGCGAGATTTTCCATCAGGCTGTTCTTCGTCAGCATCGTCAGCATGGCGAACGAACCGATGATATAACAGGTCAGCGGCAGCACCGTGTGATGGGCGATGTCCTGCAGCTTCCCCCAGTCGTCGAGCTGGTCGAAGCCCGGGCTGGTCAGGCCGGACAGCGGGAAGAGATTCATCCGCGCGCCGAGATGGACCAGCAGGATCGCCCCGAGCGCGAATCCCGGAATCGAGTAGCCGAGGAAAATCAGCACCGAGCTGGAGGTGTCGATGAAGGTCCGGTGCTTGAGCGCTTTCAGGACGCCGAGTGGCAGGCAGATCGAGTAGGTGATGATGGCCGTGAGCAGTCCGAAATGGGCGGCGATGGGCATGCGCGCGAAAATCATCTCGTGGACCGGGTCGTTATAGACCGTCGAGCGGCCGAGATTCCCCTGGAACAGTCCGGAGAAGCGCGTTTGATAGATCACCGCCCGCGACTGATAGGCGGGTGGCTTTTCCTTGCCGGAATTCCGGCGTTGGTAGCGGTCCTGGCGGTCCTTTTCCGTCTCGTAGCGCACCTTCCAGCCGTCGGCCTCGACCGCTTTGCCGGTTTCTGCGAAAATGGCGGAAACCACTGCGTCGTTCTGGCGTCTCACCAGCACCGCCCGGCCGTCGCCGCGCAGCACCACGGTGGCGGTAGTGGCGGGATCGATCTCGCTGCCGATCATTTCATCGCCGCGGTCGCCGTATTCGCCCTTGGAAATGCGGACCTCGCGCGGCGCGATGCCGAGCCACTGGCCGTAGGCGACGAGGACCTGCTTATCGAGGCCGAACTGCTCCTCGAGTTCCTCCAGTTGATCCTCGCTCATTCCGCCTTGCGCCTGGCTCGAGGTGGCGCGCTTGCCGCCGGAATCCGCGCCGCGGGAGGCCTCCTGCAGCATCCGGTCGAGCGGTCCGCCGGGGACGAAGCGGGTGATCGTGAAGACAAGCAGCGTGATCCCGATGAGTGTCGGAGGGATCAGCAGCAGGCGTCTGAGGAAATAACTCTTCACAAGATTGTCGCCCGTTCTTTTAGAGGTCCGGTCGGATCATGCAAGCATCGGTATCTCCTGATTTTCTCGCAGGGGGAGGCGATTTTTTAAAATTTCGCCTGCTTTTCCGGGCGTGGTCGTCATGTTCCCCCGCGTGACGTTCCGTGGATTGCTTCTCATCGCCGCCCCGTTCCTGCTACTGCTCGGTTCCTGCCAGAAGGAATCGCAAGTGGACCGGGCGACTCGGGAGGGGATTCTGCTGGTGGGAAATTCCGCAGAACCCAAGGCGCTGGACCATCAACTGGTGACCGGCGTCATCGAGAGCAAGATCATTACTTCCTTGTTCGAGGGGCTGGTCGCGGACGATCCGTCGCGGGACGACGCGGCCATACCCGGCGCGGCGGCATCCTGGGAACACAACGAGGACATGACCGGCTGGGTGTTCCGCCTTCAACCCCAGGGGAAATGGTCGGATGGCACGCCGGTGACCGCGCACGATTTCGTCTTCGCCTACAACCGCCTGCTGCATCCGGATTTCGCCGGCCCGTATGCGGAAATGCTCTATTTTCTCGAAGGCGCGGAGGCCTTCAATAAAGGTAAAATTACCGATTTCTCCCAGGTCGGCGTCAAGGCGGTGGATGATTTCACGCTCCAATTGAAGTTGCGCGAGCCGGTCCCCTACCTGCCGTCATTGACGCGGCATTACACGTGGTTTCCGTTGCCGCAGCACGTCGTGCTCCAGTTCGGGAGAATGACCGATCGCTTCACGAAATGGAGCGTGCTGCCAAACATCGTCGGCAACGGGCCCTTCAAGCTCACTGAGTGGCGGTTCCACGACTTTATCGAGGTGAAGCGCAACACCCATTACTGGAATGCGGCGCAAGTGGGCTTGAACGGAATCCGTTTCTATCCGGTCGAGAATCCCTACACCGAGACCCGGGCGTTCCTATCGGGCCAGTTGCACACGACTTACCAGCTCCCGTCCGACCTGATCCGCACGGTGAAAAAGAATGATCCCGAATTCCTCCGCCAGGAACCCTACGTCGGCACCACCTTCATCCGCCTGAACACGACCCGGCCCGCGTTTTCCGATCCCCGCGTGCGGCAGGCTCTCTCACTCACCATCGACCGCGGACAGATCTGCGAACACATCATGGAAGGATTCATCCCCGCCACCTCGCTGACGCCGAAAATGGGTTCCTACGAACCCGAGGCGAAACTCCGCTTCGATCCGGAAAGAGCCCGTGCGCTCCTTGCCGAAGCCGGCTATCCGAATGGCGACGGGTTTCCGGTTTTCTCGATGCTCATCTCCCGCCCCGCAGCCCGTGCCGGTGCCGAGGCGTTGCAGGCGATGTGGCTCAAACACCTCAACATCCGCATCAACATCCAGAACATGGACTGGGGGTCTTATATCAGCGCCCAGCAATCCCTGAACTTCGACATGGCCTCCGCCGGATGGATCGGCGACTACCTCGACCCGACGACATTCCTCAATATCTGGACGCCGGGAAATGGCAATAACAACACCGGTTGGAGCGACCTGCAGTATGATTCGCTGTTGCGCGCAGCCGCTTTGAAATCCAACCCCGCCGAGCGCACCGCCCTTTTCCGGGAGGCGGAAAGCCTGCTCATGGACGCCCAGCCGATCCTGCCGGTTTCCCACTACACCCGCAACTATCTGCTACGCCCCGAGGTCAAGGGCTGGCACCCCCTTTTGCTGGACAACCACCCTTGGGGGGCGATCCGCCTCGAACGCTGAACCTGCCCGACCCGTCACCCATGCTCGCGAATCTAATCGGCCGCTTTCTCCAGGGCATCTTCGTCCTGTTCGTGCTTTTCACGGTCACCTTCTTCCTGATCAAGGCGCTGCCCGGCGGCCCGTTCAAATCCGCGGAGAAGGCGATCCCCGAGCATATCCGGGCGAAAATCGAAGCCTACTACGGACTCGACCAGCCCGTGCGGGTCCAGTATTTCCGGCAGCTCGGGAACCTCGTCCAAGGTGATCCCGGGCTGAGCCTGCGACTCGAAGGGCGCGAGGTGACGGAAATCATCTCCCAGGCTTTTCCCGTCTCGCTCCGGCTGGGAATCGCCGCCATGACCATCGCCATGTGTCTCGGGATCCCGTTAGGCGTCGTCGCCGCGTGGAGGAAAAACACGCTGATGGATTACTCGGCCATGGCGTTGGCGATGGTCGGCATCTGCATCCCCGCCTTTGTCATCGGGCCGCTGCTGGCGGACCAGTTCGGCCGCCGGATGAACCTCCTGCCCGCGATGGGTTGGGATCCGACTGATCCGAGCTCGTGGATGCTTCCCGCCCTGACCCTCGGCCTGGCGACCGGCGCCTACCTTTCCCGTCTCACTCGCGCGGGGATGTTGGAAATCCTCAGTCAGGACTATATCCGCACCGCCAAGGCCAAGGGCGTAGGCAGCCTCCGAATGCTCATCCGCCACAGCCTGCGTGGTGGCATCATTCCTGCCGTCGCCTTCATCGGCCCGGCCTTCGCGGGAATCATCTCCGGCTCCGTGGTGATCGAAAGCGTGTTCGCGATGCCCGGACTCGGGTTGCATTTCATCAAGTCCATCGAGGTCGGCGACGCGCCGATGATCCTCGGCAGCGTCATGCTCTACGGCACGCTGATCATCATCGCGAATTTCCTCACCGACCTGCTCGGCCTCTGGCTCAATCCCCGGCTTCGTGCCAGCCGCTGAAATCCCGACCCGCCTCTCCATGTCCGACGTTTCCCTCGAATCCAACAGCTCGCTCTGGAAAGACGCAGTCCACCGGCTCGCCCGCAACCGCGCGGCCGTGATCAGCGTCTTCGTGTTAGCTCTCATCATCGCCGCCTGCGTCATCCTTCCCACGTTTCACGGAATCATCCGGAACCCGGACCTCCAGGATCTACCTAACAAAAATATGGGACCTTCCTTTAGCTATTGGTTCGGCACCGATCACCTCGGCCGCGACATCCTCTCCCGCGTCCTGTCGGGCGGCCGCATTTCCATCGCCGTCGGACTCATCACCACGCTCGTTTCAGTCACCATCGGCGTCTGTTGGGGCGCTCTTTCCGGCTATGCCGGTGGCAAGACCGACGCGGTGATGATGCGCATCGTCGACATCCTCTACGCCCTGCCGTTTCTCATTGTGGTGATCTTGTTGGGCAAGACTCTCGAGCCGCTGACCTCCCAGCTCACCAAGGGGGTCGTCGGCTGGTTCAGCCCGCCCGGCTCGCTCAGCGCGTCCATCAACAAAACGACCGCCTGGGTCGAGCCTATCACCACGCTGGTGCCGCTGTTCATCGCCATCGGCGCGCTCTCCTGGCTCACCGTCTCGCGGATCGTGCGGGCCCAGGTCCAGAGCATTGCGAAGCAGGAATTTGTCGAAGCGGCGCGCTCGCTCGGCCTCGGTCATTTCCGCATTCTCTTCCGCCACATCCTGCCCAACACCCTCGGGCCCATCATCGTTTACACCACCCTCACCATCCCGGGAGTCATGCTGCTGGAAGCCACGCTCTCCTTCCTCGGCTTGGGAGTGAAGCCGCCTTACAGCTCGTGGGGAATCCTCATCGACGAAGGGGCTAACCGCATGCTCTCCAATCCCTGGCTGCTTTTCTTCCCCACGCTGTTCTTCGCCAGCACACTCTTCGCCCTCAACTTCCTCGGCGACGGACTGCGCGACGCGCTCGACCCGAAGTCCGCCAAGGATTGATGTTACAGGATGATCTTTTTGAACTTCGGCACGAGCAGGTTCATGAGAATCCAGAGAGAGCCGTAAACGATGAAAATGATGGCTTGAACGGTGACCCAGCTCAACGAATACCCGCGCCTAACAATTTAGTTCGGTAGTTTGACGCTCTCCAGTCGCGGTGAGAGTAACTGCATCACCAGCAGTGCGAGCAGATAAGCGGTGGCCGCGATGGCGAACAGCGGAACATAGCCGCCGGTGTTGATGATGAATCCGACCTTCGCGGCCAGCAGCGCACCGCCGAGTCCCCCCATCAGGCCGCCAATGCCGACAACGCTGCCCACAGCACGGCGCGGGAACTGGTCGGAGACGGTGGTGAAGAGGTTCGCGCTCCAGCCCTGGTGGGCCGCAGTGGCCAGTGCGATGAGAGCGATCGCCAAATTTATACTGCTGGTCATGGAGGCGAAGACGATTGGCACGACGCATAGCGCGCAAATCAGCATAGTGATCTTGCGGGCTTTGTTCACGCTCCAACCCATGCCGATGAATTTTGTAGCCAGCCAACCGAAAAAGATGCTTCCGCCATCCGATACGAGATAGATGACGAGGAAGGGAATACCGACCTGCTTGAGATCGAGCTTTGTGGAAAACGCCTCGTTGCTGTTGAAGAACGTTGGCAGCCACGTCAGATAGAACCACCAGATGGCGTCGGTCATGAACTTGGGAATCGCAAACGCCCAAGTGGCGCGGTATTTCACCAGTTCCCGCCATTTTACGACTTTCTCGACCTCCGGCGGGCCGTCCTGCCGAATGAAAGCCAGTTCTTCGGGGGAAAGCCTTGGATGCTGTTCGGGCGTGCGATAAACGGCGAGCCACCAGAAAAGCACGAACACGCCGATGGCCCCGGTCACGATGAAGCTGGCCCGCCAACCCCAGTGCGAGATGATGAATGGCACGCAAAGCGCCGTAATAATGATACCGACATTCGCGCCGGCGTTAAAGATGCCGGTGGCGAAACTGCGCTCCTTGCGCGGGAACCACTCCGAGACAGTCTTGATCGCAGCGGGGAAGTTGCCGGCCTCGCCGATCCCGAGCAGTCCTCGCGCCCAGGCCATCCCGGAAACGGAATGCACGAGACCGTGGAGCACGGCGGCAAGGCTCCACCCGCCGATGCTGACGGTGTAACCGCGGCGCACGCCGATGCGGTCGATCATGTAGCCAGCCAGAAGGAAGCCGAACGCGTAACAGTATTTGAAGATCGAATCCAAGAAACTCATCTTCTCCCGGAACATCGCCATGTCAGCGTCGGTCAGTGGCTGACTGAGTGGGATCCCCAGCATCTGGTGGCGGAAAACCGGGTCGAGCATCGTGAAGGAGAAGACATTCCGGTCGATATAATTGATGGTGGTGGCGAGGAACAGCACGGCGCAGATGCGCCAGCGGTAGCTGCCGATTTTTTCATTCACGGAAGGGGTGGACATGATCGTGATGACGTGGGTCTGCACCGGTGAAAATTTCCCAAGGCGCGTGGAAGGTTGTTTGCGCAAAACACGGGTGGCAAGATGTAAAAACGCTGTCAGCGATGCATCCGACAGCAATCCGTAATCCTCACCCCTGCAGCGTCCGCAAGGCCCCGCGCACCAGCGCTTCGGTCGGGGCTGCGGCGTCCGCATCCAGCACCTTTCGCACCGCCTTGCGCGCATCCACCTGTTTGTAGCCCAGCGCGATGAGCGCGAGCTCCGCGTCCGCCGCCGAGGCGCTCACTTGGCCGGCCGCCGCGTCCTGCCAGGTTTCCGTCACGCCGACCTTGTCCTTCAGTTCCAGCACGATGCGTTCCGCGGTTTTTTTCCCCACGCCCTTCAATTTCGAAAGTCCCGCCACGTCTCCCGCCACCACCGCCTGCTTGAAGCGCGTCACGTCCATGCCGCTGAGCACTGAGACCGCCATCGTCGGGCCCACGCCGCTCACCCGGTCGATGAGCAGCAGGAAAACGTCGCGCTCCTCCTCGCTGGCGAAGCCGAAAAGTTTCTGCCCGAGCTGGCTGAAATGCAGGTGCGTCCGCAAATCCACTTCCAGCCCCTCCGCCGCGTGCAGCCGGTCGAAAGTGGAGAGCGGGATGAAAACCTCGTAGCCCACGCCATGCACATCCACCACCAAACGGTTCGGATACGCCTCGATCACCTTACCCCGCAGTCTCGCTATCATGCGGGGAGTTTGGACAAGGCTCCTGTCCCGTCAATGCTGATGGAACCGGTGCCGATCAAAATTCGAGCAATCAAGACGTGCGAAAGTGCCATCTGGCTTATTGGGCCCTGAAGCGCCAGGGAATATCGCGGTTTTGAGCGACATTCGGGTCTTTGGGTTTACTCGTGAATCCGCTCACGGCATAGCCAACGTAGGTCTTCAGGGCGGTGATTGGCTGGCCTCCGTGGAGTGGTGCTTCGAAAAGAAACTCCACGTATCCGATGAAGGGTAACGACCGTTCGAAGTAATTCACATCTCGCGCGATGATCCATCCTACCATTGCTTCCTCGTCGTCAGTCCACGGGACATCGAGTTTGGAATAAGCCTCCATCAGGTCGCAGTATTCGCGTCGTTCGCGCTGTGGAACGCCCAAGGTGCCGGTGAAAAGTCTTCCGGCTGGGTTTTTGGGAAAGGGGTTGTCGATATTCAGCGCTTGCCAGGTGGACCAGTTTTTCGCGTCAGGGCTGAATCTCGCGTAGACCTGTCCAACAAAGGAGGTGACGGTCTGGCCGTTAGCCAATAGGAATGGTTTCGGAGCCGGTTCGATGGTGACGCGTAAACTGACGGATGAGGCTGTCCGCCAAGACAGCCCGACTGCCAGCGGCTTGGTCTGAATCCAGCCGTCAATACTCTCTGGTGCCTGTGCCTCCCACCCGAGTCCTTGCTCGGTGACAGTGAGTTTGTCGGGGAGGGGCCATGTCGCCTTGCTTGCCGCATCCTCCGGCTTGGTGAAGTCGATCGAAAGCTCGTTACCTCCGCAGATAGAGCCCTGGACCGATGCCGGGAAAAATGCAGAGGTCACAATCGCAAGACAGATGAAAAGTGGCGTCATGCCAATAAGCGCTGGACAGTTTATTCCATCAGTTTGCCTGCGGCCGGGATTAGATCGCGATGGTTTTGGATTCACCTCCATAGGCTGCACGGCACGGGGGATTTTAGCAATTTGGAAACATGACGAAGATTCGGCAATCATCGGGAAACCGATCACAAGACGGCAAGCTCGCGGATTGGGCGGCACTTTTTGACGAGTTAGCCTACGACAAAAAGTTCGTCGCTCTGGATTTCTCCGGCTACGCTCGCGCATGAAGCCGCTGTTTGAAGAACTCGATTTCCGCCCGACGCCGATCGGCGATCTGATCCTGCGCCGCCGCCGGATGGCGATGCTGGACGACCTGATCGTTTACGAAGTCCTGCTAGGAAACGGCTATCTCATGTCCAGCTTGTTCCATCACGTGGAGGAGGCGCTGGCGGATCTCGGGTTGGGGGCTGTGGAAGGAGAGGTGTTGGATGTCGTCGTCGGCGGGCTCGGGCTCGGCTACACGGCGGTCGCCGCGCTGCGGGACGCACGGGTGAGGGAATTGCTGGTGGTGGACGTGATGCGGCCGGTTATTGAGTGGCATGAAAAAGGCCTGGTCCCGCTTGGCGAAACGCTGACGGGCGATCCGAGGTGCCGCCTCATCGAGGGAGATTTCTTCGCCCTCGCTGGCGCGCCGGAGATCGGCTTCGATCCCGAGCAGCCGGGGCGGAAATTTCACGCGGTGCTGCTGGATATCGACCACTCGCCGCAGAACCTGCTGGATGAAAAGAACGCCACGTTTTACAGCGCCGATGGCCTGCACCGCCTCGCCGCGCAGTTGCTGCCGGGCGGCGTGTTCGCGCTTTGGTCGGATGATCCGCCGGATGAGGTTTTCCTCAAGCACCTCGCGGAAGTCTTCGAGGCCCCGCAGGCGCACGTGGTGAAATTTCCCAATCCTCTTCTGGAACGCGACTCCGCCAGCACCGTCTATGTCGCGCGGAATCCGGCGTAGACGGATCCCGCCTTGCCTGGGATGTCCGTCGTGGTAACGGTTCCGGCATGGACCTCTCGAAATTCCTCAACATGGATCCCCATCTTCTGGTG
Organism: Akkermansiaceae bacterium; assembly: GCA_947462535.1. Taxonomy (GTDB): domain Bacteria; phylum Verrucomicrobiota; class Verrucomicrobiia; order Verrucomicrobiales; family Akkermansiaceae; genus Luteolibacter. The sequence goes on from CANHPN010000018.1 coordinate 31,170, forward strand.
GGCTTGCTGAACACCGAGCTGAGAAATCATTGCGACTCCCTCGACGATCTGGTGAAGACCCACAATCTTGATCCCGAGCTGCTCATCGTGAAAATGACCGCAGCGGAATATATCTACCAGCCGGAGCAGAACCAGTTCCGCTGACGCCCGGCCGGGCGCGATAGGCCGATGGGGAGGGCGCGCTTCGGTGCCCGCCCCATCGACCCTCGTCGTCTCCTCAGAAACAGTTCTTCTCGATGTGGCGGGCCATGATTTTTTTCAGCCGCTTCACGTTGTCCTGCTCCTGGGTCTTGAGTTCGGACCAGAACTGTTTGAGCTCCTTGTCCTTCTCCGCGTTGGCGATGTATTGGTCGAGGTGCCAGACGGCGTCGATCCGCTTGCTGAGCTCGTGGATCATGTCGCGGTCATGGTTGGCGAGCGCCTTGGTTTCGCCGATGTGTTCCATACAGGCTTCTGCTGCGATTGGCATGGTGGTGGTTTCCTTTCTGTTATTTCGTGCGGGGCGAGCCCCCGCGGGCTTGTTTGTCTTCGTGGTGCCGGGTCTCACCGATGGTGAGCAACACACGTGAGCGCCGGAATGGCGGCCACGCCCCGGGAAACTGGGTCGAGCGTCACCGGTCGCCTGATAGCGCCCGATGAGTCGGAAATTTCATGAGGCCTTGGGCCAGAGTTCCTCGATCTCGCGTGGCAGGATGCTGCGGACGTCTCCGATCTCTCCGGCACCGATCCGCTGTTGGAGGACGGCGAACACGGCGGTCGCGCAGCGCAGGGGATTCATCGCGCCGGGGCCGGAGTAGCTCGACTGGATGCGGTCGAGAAACTGCTGTTTGTTGAGCTTCTCCGGTTTGTTCGCCGGGGACCAGCCTTCGTAGTAAATCCCGCGCAGCAGGGCTGGCAGGCCCGCCGCTAGATGAGCCGCTTCGTCGGCCGGGAGCCGGTCGCGCAGGACGTGCATGACCGATCGCAAGGCGTGGTAAGCCGTCTGCCGGTTATCGTCGTGCAACTCATGTTCGACGCTGACGAGCCACTCGTTGGTCTTCTGGATCGATGCGTTGATGTTGGATGTGACGGGGTCGTTCATTTGCGTGTCTCCTTATGGTTGAAGTTCCGCAGAATGCCGTTCATGCGCATGGACGGGGGGAATGCGGTCGTACAAGATGACACCACTGATCCGAAAAATCTAGAAAAAGATCACCCGGTCCGCGCGGCTCCGTCCGCTCAGGCCGGTCGGCAAAGGACGAAAGGGGAGACCACCAGCGCTTCGAACTCCATCTCTCCATGTTCCCACTGCGCGGCATGAAGGGCTTCGATTTTCACCAGATCGCCGGATTTGAGCCACGCATCCACCTGATCCGTCCGGTTGGAGGAAATGGCCGCGCCGACGTCTTCGAGCTTTAGTCCGGGATCGACGAAATACAGGCTGCCTTTGGTCGAATGAGGGGCCAGATAACTCCACGGCACCTGGCCGGTGTAGTTGGCGAGCTTTTCGCGGGTGCTGCTGGTATGTCCACCATCAGCCGGTTGTTCCAATGGTTCGGGAGTTGAGGAATCGATCGAAGTCACGGGAGACGGGATAGCGGAAAAGTGACAATCCAACAAGCGGCGATAGGGGCGGACACGCGTGAAAAAATTCCCGTCGAGATGGTTTGAAATATCGGTTGTTTCTCATTTTGAGCAGGGTTAGTTTGCAAGGGCCTTGAAATCATTAATCCTATGAAAACTAAATTATTCACTCTGCTACTCGTTGTCGCTGGCATCTCATCGCTCTCTTCCTGCCTGCCTCTCGCCGCCGGTGCGGCTGGAGGATACATAGCGCACGAGGAAGGCTATCGTGTCCGTAATCCGATCACGAAACACTAAAACGGATCGTTTGTCAGCGGTCTGATCTGTCCGTCTTGCCCCGCTCTAGCGCGGATTCATTCGCGCGTCTGTTAAAGCAGGGTCGGGCAGGGTTGTTGTTACTCCTGATAACACCGCAGCACCCGCGGCGTGATGCCGGTGAAAATCTCCCAGGTGATGGTGTCGGCTTTGACCGCGATCTCGGCCACTGGAATGTTAGGACCGAAGATTTCGACCTCGTCGCCCTCCGTCACGTCCTCGGCCGCGGTGACATCGACCATCAGCTGGTCCATCGTGACGCGGCCGAGAATCGGCAGGCGGCGGCCGCGAATCCATACGTCCGCGCCGTTTCCGGAGACCTGGCGCGGGTAGCCGTCGCCGTAGCCAATGCCGACAGTGGCGACCCGCGTGGGCTTGGTGGTCACGAACTGCCGACCGTAGGAAATTCCGTGTCCGGCCGGCAAGGTGCGGACCAGCGTGACCCGTGACTTCAAGGTCATCACCGTCGCCAGTTTTTCCTGAAATCCGGGCAGCGGTGAGACGCCGTAAAGCATCAGGCCGGGGCGGGAAAGGTTGCACAGGCCCTGGTCGAATCCTAACAATCCCGCGCTGTTGGAAAGATGCATCCACTTGAACCGCTCCGCGCCGCCGAGCTCGCGGATGATCGCGTGGAAGCGCTCGAACTGCCGCAAGGTGAACTCCGCGTCCTCATCCGCCGAGGGTAAGTGCGAGCCTATCCCCTCGATCTCCAGGTTTTCCATGCGGTCCAGCAGTGCGAGTTTTTCCGGCAGATTCTCCGCCACGAAACCGCCGCGGCCCATGCCGGTGTCCACCGCGAGATGGACCTTGAGGCGCTTGCCGTGGTTGGCGGCGATGCGGTTGAAATGCTCGGCTTCAGCGATCGAGGAAACGCACGGTGTCCACTCGCGGGCGACGATTTCCTCGCGCTCCTCCGACCAGGTCGCCCCGAGCAGATAGATGCGGGTCGCCACGCCGGCATTGCGGATGCGACGGGCCTCGCCGACATTGGCGACGCCGAAAAACGCGATCTCCTGGGCCGCCAGCGCCTTGGCGATTTCCTCCAAGCCGTGGCCGTAAGCGCCGGCCTTGACCACCGCCATCAATCCTCCGCCGAACGCCTCGCGGGCGACGGCCAGGTTTTTTCTCAGCGCGCCAAGGTCGATCTCCGCCCAGGCGCGCGGCGGGGAAACTGGAAACGGTTCGTTCACGGTGGCGAGACGGGTTGGTGAATCGGCTCTTCTATGCGTTCAGCTTTTCCAGCGCCTTGGGAAGGAAGACGCCGTCCTTGCGGATGAGTTTGCCGTCGAACCAGATCTCGCCGCCGCCCCAGTCCTTGCGCTGGATGCTGACCATGTCCCAGTGAACTTGCGAGCGGTTGCCGTTGTCCGCCTCCTCGTAGGCCTGGCCGGGGGTGAAGTGGAAGGAGCCGCAGATTTTCTCGTCGAAGAGGATGTCGCGCATCGGCTCGCGGATGACCGGGTGGAAGCCGAGGGCGAACTCGCCGATGTAGCGCGCGCCTTCGTCGCTATCGAGAATCTTGTTGAGCTCTTTGGTGCGGGCACCGGCCTCGGCCTTGATGATCTTCCCCTTGGAAAAATCCAGGCGGATCCCGTCGAAGGGGATGCCCTGATAGATGGTGGGGGCGTTGTAGAAGATGTGGCCCTCCACGGAATCGCGGACTGGGGAGGTGAAGACCTCGCCATCGGGAATGTTATAGTTTCCGCCGGAGGTGAGAGCGTTGATGTCTTTGATAGAAAAGCGCAGGTCGGTGCCGGGGCCCTTGATGTGGACGTTCTCCGTCTTGTCCATCAGCTTTTTGAGCGCGTTCATGGCGGGGATCAGCGCCTTGTAGTCGAGCAGGCAGACGTCAAAATAGAAGTTTTCAAAAGCCTCGGTGCTCATACCTGCCTGCTGGGCCATGGACGAGGAGGGCCAGCGCAGGACGCACCACTTGGTTTTCTTGATGCGGTGGTCGAGGACCGGGCGCATGTGTTTCATGGCCAGGCGCATGCGGTCGGCGGGGACGTCGGAGTTTTCGGCGATATTAGCGCCGCCGCGGACGGCGATGTAGGCGTCCATGTCCTTCATCTCGGCGAGCAGGTGCTTGGCGAGAATTTGGTATTGGGTGTCCTCGGCACCTTTCAGCATTTCACGGGTGACGCGGCTCTGATGGACTTTGACGAAGGGCAGCGCGCCCTTGGCGCGGGCCTCGCGGATGAGGGCGATCCCAATGGAATCCGGGACGTCGTAGAGATCGATGAGGACTTTCTCGCCCTTTTTCAGGTAGGTGGAGTAGCGGACCAGTTGGCGGGCGAGGGCGTCGATACGGGTGTCGTGCATGGGTGTTGATTATCCGTTGGGATGGCGGTTTCCAAGCGCCAAGTCCGGCGGCGGGGATTTGGCGCTTGGCAGGAAATTTGTGTGGCTTAAACCAAGCGCATGGTGCTCGGCGTTCTCGGTTCTGGTTCTGGTTCAAACATGCAGGCGATCTTTGACGCGATCGATGCGGGGGCGCTCGACGCGCGGATCGCCATCGTGCTTTCGGACAACCCGGACGCGTTCATCTTGGACCGGGCCCGCAAGCGCGGGATCGAGACGGGCGTGATCGACTGCCGGGGATTCAAGACGAAGTTTCCGGAGGATGCGCAGCAGGAAACCGCCGCCCGCCTGAAAACCGCCGGCGTGGAGCTCGTCTGCCTCGCCGGATTTCTCCGCCTCGTGAGGCGCCCGCTGCTCGACGTTTTTCCTCACCGGATTCTCAACATCCATCCGTCGCTGCTGCCCGCGTTTCCCGGCTTGGAGTCGTGGAAGCAGGCGCTCGACGCAGGCGCCAGTGAAGCGGGATGCACGGTGCATTTCGTCGATGAGGGGATGGATACCGGGCCGATCGTTTTACAGGAAGCCGTGCCGATCCTGGCGGGCGACACTGCGGAATCCCTGCACGCCCGCATCCAGGTCGTGGAGCACCGGCTCTATCCGGCGGCGATCCGTCAATTAGCTGAAGCGATCCGCGCAGGCTGACGCCCGTCATTCCAGCCCGCGCTCCGCGATTTCCTCCTCGTCCCAGCCAAGATAGTGGCCGAGCTCGTGGAGGAAAGTGGTGCCGACTTCGTCGCGGTAGTCGTGCTCTTCCTCGCCGGTCCATTCCCACAAGTTCACGAGAAAAAGCCGGATGCGCGGGAGTTCTTCCAGGCCCGCTTCGTCCATCGCGGACGGGCCTTCGAACAGCCCGAGCTCGTCGCCGTCGAGTTGCTCGTCATACGCGCCTTGGCCGGGCTTTTCCTCGAAGGCGATGGCCACCTTTTCCGCCGCGTCCTGGATGTCCTTCGGCAGGATTTTCACCAGTGCCTTCAACTCCTCGTCCGCCCACGCGCTCAGTGTTTCGAAATCCATGGCGGATGAATTAGCCGCTTCCTCCGCCGGGCACAAGGAACTTGCGAAAATCTCCGCCTTGCGCCGCCGGCCACCCGCGCCAACTTGGCGGTAGCTCATGACCCTTCACACCCTCGAACAGGAACAACGCCTGCCCATCCCGCTCGAAGCCGCCTGGGAGTTTTTCTCATCGCCGCGGAATCTCGACGAAATCACGCCCGATGCCCTCGGCTTCAAGATCGTCAGCCTGCCCGGCGAGAAGATGTATGAAGGCCAGATCATCACCTACAAAGTGAAAATCCTGCCCGGCGTCTGGGTGCCGTGGGTCACGGAAATCAAGGCTGTGGACGAGGGGAAATCCTTCGTCGATGAGCAGCGGTTCGGGCCATATAAATTCTGGCACCACCGCCACAGTTTCGAGGAAATCCCCGGCGGCGTGCTGATGCGGGATCTCGTGCATTACGGACTCGGCTGCGGGCCGTTCGGGGCCATCGCCCACGCGCTCTTCGTCCGGGCGAAACTGAAGATGATCTTCGAGTTCCGGAAGCAAACGCTGGTGCAGCGGTTCGGCACGCTTTGAGCGGTGCGTGAACGCGGCGGATCAAAGGGCTGGAATCAGTCGAGCGGGAAGGGCTCGGCAGGTGGCGTTTTCTTGGCCGTCGAGGCTTCGTCGGCGGCGGGAACCTCTTCGTGGGTGAGGGGGGCTTCTTCAACGATAAGAACTTCTTCCTCGATGACGATGATTTCCTCGACGATGACAGCGGGTTCTTCCACGGCGGCGACGACTGTGGCGGCTTCCTTCTGCTTGTTCATCTCGACGAGGCGGATGACTTCGGCTTTGGCGGCGGCGATGCGGTCGGACTCGACGACGGGGCTGAGTTTCTTGGAAACGCCGGCCGGGCGGGATGGATCGCTGAGATCGGCAAGCTTTGCTTCGGCTTTTTCAAGGGCCTCGATGGCGGCGGCCTCGCGCTTTCTGACTTCTCCGGCGAAGCGGCTGGAAACGGCGACGGACTCGCGGAGGCGCTCGATTTCGGCGTGAAGCTCGGCGCTGTCGTCGGGGCGGTTTTGAAGGACGGCGAGTTGCTCGCGGGTTTTCGAAAGCTCGTTTTCGAGGGCGAAACTGCGGTCCTTCTGGGCTTTTTCACCGTCGTTGAGACGAGCGTTGAGCAGCTTGACGGTGTCCTGGGCTTTTTTGAGGTCGGTCTCGAGGGTGGAAGCGCGCTTGGTTTCGGTGTCGAGAGCACTGCGCGCGGCGGCGAGCTCGGCGGTGGTCTTCTCGAAGGTAGCCTTGGAAACGGAGGCGGACTGGAGGTTTTCCAGCTCGGCTTTCAGGGCCTTGTGGGCGGACTTGGATTTTTCGAGGGTGGCTTCGAGGTTTTTCGCGCGGTCTTGCTGGCCTTTGTCTGCGATGGGCGTGGATGCCTTGGCGGGGGCCGCTTTCGCAGGGCGGCCACGCAGCGACCAGCCGATGAAACCGCAAAGGACGGCGATGATGGCAAGCTGTGGAAGGACTTTGGACAGGAGTGTGAGAGTGTCTGACATGATGGCTGGGAATTAGATTTCGTATTCGACGCCGGGTTCGGGGACGATGACCTCGGTGTTGGGCAGGCGACGTTTGATTTCCTGGCTGAACCAGGCGACCGCACCGTCGTCGCCGTGGACGAGGAAGGCTTTTTTCGGGGCGACCTTGATGATGTAATCGAGGATCGCGTCGCGGGTGGAGTGGCCGCTGAAGTCGAAGATCCGCATCTCGCAGTTGAGCGGGACTGCAGGGTGGGCGGGGTCGAGCTCGACGAGGTCGCCGTGTTTGGCGAGGCGGATTTTGCCGCCGGGCGTCTCGGGGTCCGCGTAGCCGACGAAGAACAGGCCGTGTTTGGCGTTTTCCAAAACTCCCTGACGGGCGAAGGTGTTGGAGACGGTTTTCTCGGACATCATGCCGCTGGAGAGGGCGTAAATGCAGCCGGGGTGAAAGGGGATGGGGCCTTTGCGCTTCTTACTGCCGGCCTCGAGTTCCATGTCCTTGAGGAAGCGGAAATTCGGCAGATGGCGACGCGAGGTGGTGCTGAAGCGGTCGTAAACTTGGGTCATTTTCGTGCTCAGGCCGCCGATGTAAACCGGCGTGTGCTTCGGGATGAGCCCCTCCTTTTTGAAGCGATGCAACATGCCGAGGACCTCCTGGGTTTTGCCCATCGCGAAGACCGGAATGAGCACCGAGCCTTTGCGCTCGATGACGCCCTTGATGGCAGCGGCGAATTCATCCTCTTCGGTCGGGCGGTCGTATTTCGGGTCGCGCGCCTGTTCGCCGCGGGTCGTCTCGACGATCAGCGCGTCCACGGTGGTTTCTGGGAACATCGCGCCTTTTTGCAGCGTGCTGTGCTCGAAATTGACGTCGCCGGTGTAAAAAATCTTTTTTCCCTCCGCCTCGATCGTCACGCCGACCGAGCCGAGGATGTGGCCCGCGTCATGGAAAGTGGCGCGGATCGTGCCGGCCGGATCGAGGTCGAACATGCGCTCGATGTTGCGCGTCTGGAAGTCTTCTTCGATCTGGTCGAGCTCGCGATGTTCGAACAGCGGATACTCGGCGATGCCGTGCTCGATGCGCTTGGACTGCATCACGTTGACCGAGTTGTGGAGCATCGCGGAGGCGAGCTCGGCGGTTTCGGGCGAGAGGAAAACCTTTGCCTGTGGCTGGTCCTGGAGGAAAACCGGCAGCGTGCCCACGTGGTCGAGGTGGGAGTGGGTGATGATGATAGAGTCTGCAGTGCCTGCTTCGAGAAACTCGTAATGCGGAATCGCCTCGGAACCTTCGTGTTTCGGGTGCATCCCGGCGTCCAGCACGACCTTGGCGGACTTGGTTTTAAGCAGATAGGAATTCGCACCGATACCGGCGTGGCGACAGAGACTTTTGAATATCATGGGAAAATGCGGAACCAGCGGACCGGGCGCGGACCATGGGGGAGGAGAAGCGATCTGTCAACCCACCCCCGTGACCCACGCAGGGCTACCTCATTTTGAAATGTTGAGTTTCAGAAGGGTTTCGAGTGTTTTCTCGCAAAGCGCGGCGCGGATGCGTTTGCCGCGCATGGTGTCTTTGATGGTCTGATCATGCCGGAGGAGGTTGAGGGTGAGTTTGCGCAGCAG
>CANHPN010000019.1 GCA_947462535.1 Akkermansiaceae bacterium
AGGACCGCCTGCGCGAACGATTTCCTCAAATCGCCTCGTTCCAACCCGGTGCTCCCTTGGTATCCGCACTGGAACTCGCCGCCCTCGGTCTGCAAGCCCAGGTCGGTTGTCCGGTCGCTTTCAGCCGGTCGGTCGCCACCCCCGATCCCGGGGTCTATCAGGTGGTCGTCGAATACACCGAAGAAGCCGTCGGGCGCCTGGCGATCGAGCTGGCCCTGAAATTGTGCTTGGCTGCGCTCAACGACTTGGCGTTCGACCTGCCGTCCGCCCTCAACCGGTTGCGTGAACTCGACGAGGAGGTCCGGCTCGGCCCCAGCACCGGTGCCATCGTCGCCGCCGCCATCGCCCGCGACATTCCCTACCGCCGACTCACCGAGGGAAGTCTAGTGCAGTTCGGCTGGGGCAGCAAACAGCGCCGCATCCAGGCTGCGGAAATGGACAGCACCAGCGCCATCGCCGAATCGATCGCCCAGGACAAGGAGCTCACCAAACATTTGCTGGAAGCCGCCGGCGTGCCGGTGCCCAAGGGTCGCCCGGTCACCGATGCCGAGGATGCCTGGGCCGCCGCCCGCCAACTCGGAGGTCCGGTGGTCATCAAGCCCCGCGATGGTAATCAAGGCAAGGGCGTGGCCGCCAACGTCGAGACCCGCGAAGATGTGTTAGCCGGTTACGCTGCGGCGCGTGAAGTCAGTTCCAATGTCATGGTGGAACAATACCTGTCCGGCCAGGATTACCGCATGCTGATCATCGGAAACCGCCTCGTCGCCGCCGCGCGCCGCGAACCGCCGTATGTCATCGGTGATGGCGAACATACTATTTTCGAACTCGTGGAAGCGGTCAACAGCGACCCACGGCGCAGTGATGGACACGCCACCTCCCTAACGAAAATTTATCTGGATGAGATCGCCCTGGTCACGCTTGCCCATCAGGATTTCGATGCCGCTTCGGTGCCGCGCAGGGGCGCGCGGGTGATCCTGCGCAACAACGCCAACCTCAGCACCGGCGGCACCGCCACCGATGTCACAGATGACGTCCATCCGGAAATCGCGGCACGCGCCGTCTCGGCTGCGCAAATGATTGGACTCGATCTGTGCGGCGTCGATGTGGTGTGCGAAAGCGTTCTCACTCCCCTGGAAAACCAGTCGGGCGGAGTGATCGAGGTTAATGCCGCACCCGGTCTGCGCATGCACCTCCAGCCCTCGTTTGGCAAGGGCCGGCCGGTGGGCGAGGCGGTGATTTCCACCATGTTCGATGAGCGCGAGGATGGCCGCATCCCGCTCGTCGCCGTGTCCGGCACCAACGGCAAAACCACCACCGTGCGCCTCATCGCCCACCTTATTGGCCTCACCGGCAGGCGTGTGGGCATGACCAATTCCGACGGGGTTTACATTACCAACCAGCGCATCGACACTGGGGACTGCAGCGGCCCGCGTAGCGCCCGCAACGTGTTGTTCCATCCGGAGGTGGACGCTGCCGTGTTAGAAACCGCGCGCGGAGGTATCCTCCGCGAAGGCCTCGGCTTCGACCGTTGCGACGTCGCCGTGATCACTAACATCGGCATGGGAGATCACCTCGGCCTCAATCACATCAGCACCGTCGAAGACCTCGCGGTGGTCAAGCGCGTCATCGTTCACAGCGTCGGCTCCCATGGCGTGGCCGTGCTCAACGCCGCTGACCCGATTGTTGCGGCCATGGCTGAAGTCTGCCCGGGTTCCGTCACTTTTTTCGCTCATGACCGTCACGAGCGCGTGCTCGCCAATCACCTCGCCCAGGGCAAGCGCGGCGTGTTCGTCGATGGCGACGCGATTGTTGGGGCCAAAGGCAAACTCCGCTACCGCGTCTCGCTGAGCGACATCCCGCTCACTCACAACGGCACCATCCTGTTTCAAATCGAGAACTCGATGGCCGCCATCGCCGCCGCCTGGGGGCTTGGCATCTCATGGGAGAAAATCCGCCGCGGCCTCGCAACTTTTGTAAGCGATGCGGCCACCGCGCCCGGCCGCTTCAATGTCTTCACCCATCGTGGTGCCACCCTCATCGCCGACTACGGCCACAATCCCGACGCCATCCGGGCGCTGGTCCAAGCCGTCGAGAGCATGCCCTCGCGTCGCCGCATCGTGGTCATCAGCGGCGCGGGCGACCGCCGCGATTCCGACATCCGCCTACAAACGGAAATTCTCGGCGAGGCCTTCGACGAGGTGATTATCTATCAGGACGACTGCCAGCGCGGCCGCGCCGATGGCGAGGTGGTCGGCTTGTTGCGGGACGGCCTGGCCAACGCCCACCGCACCACCCATACCGAGGAAATCCACGGCGAGATGTTCGCCATTGACGCCGCGCTCTCCCGTCTCCAAGCCGACGATCTCTGCTTGATTCTCATCGACCGCATCGACGAGGCCCTTGCCCACATCGCCGTGCGCACCGCGGAAGCGTGAGCGCTTTTATTCGACTCTCACATTGAGGCGGAAGAACCGGTCAGGACTGTCAGCCGGCAGCGTGACGACGACGTTTTGGTCATCGCTCGTGATTCCGCTGGCGTCGGTGGCACCGACGAGGTTCGACCAACCTGTCACAGGCTGCCAGGAAGCGGCGTTGGCCAGATTGGCGGTGCTTTCAACGGTATATTTGCGAGTGAGGCCGGTGTAGCCCGGACCGCTCGCGCGGCGCGCCATGAAGCTCAGGGTGAATTGTGTGTCGGCGACAAGGGCAATGGCCAACGGCGGCTGGCTGAAAGCGCGGGGATCGGTGCCAAAAATGTATTCCTTGTGGTTGTTGAAATCGTCGCCATCCGCGTTCGCATTGTCAGCTGCGAGACCGTCGCTGATTTCAGCGGCACTGAAATGGGCGCTTCTCCATGAGGTTTTCAGGTAACCGTTGATTACCAGAGTATCGTTCGCGGAACCGATGTAATTCAAGATGACGACGGCGCTTGAGGTGCTGGTCGAATTGGTGGCGTTGCCCAGGTATTTAGCGGTGATGTTGTGGGAGCCGCTGCTCAGGCTGCTGGTGGTGAAGCTGGATTGGTAGGATCCGTTCAGGGTGCTGGTGCCGAGCAAGGCGGAGTTGTCATAGAAAGCCACATTTCCCGTTGGGTTGCTGCCAGTCACCGTGGCGTTGAAGGTCAGCGGCGTGCCGGGGTTAGCGGGCGTGCTGCCGCTGGTGAGCGCGAGCGTTGTGTTGGTGGAAGGCAGGACGGTGATCGTGCCGACGCTGGTGCTGGTGAAGTAGCCGTCGTTCTTGAAGGCGGCCGATGAGGCGCTGCCGCCATAGGTGCCGGGCGGCATATCGATGCCACCGAGGCTGAGCAAGGCGATGACGCGGTTTCCCGAGTAGTTCAGATTGGCCTTGCCGCCGGTTGCGATGCTTAGCGCGCCGGGAGCCACCGAGGCGGCCTGATAGACGATGGTTCCCGCCTGGATCGTGGTGGGGCCGGTGTAGCTGTTGGTGCCGTTCATCGTCCACTGTGAGGTGCCGACGGTGGTGATTCCGCCGGAGCCGCTGATGTTGCCGGATATCTGGAAGCCGCCCGTCGCTCCGAAACTGAAGGTGGAAATGCCCGTGAGGGTGACGGGACCGCTGAACAGGCTGGGGAAGCTGTTGCCGCCACTCACTGTGCCGCTGTTTAGGAAGACGGCGTTAGAAAAGAAAGTGCGATTGACGCTCAGATTGGCGTTCTCGTTGATCGTGATCGGCCCGGTGCCGAAATGCGGGGTGGTGGCGCCCGAACCTGCCAGTAAAGTCACGGTGCCGTTGTTCAGAATGGTGCCGCCGGTGTAGGTGTTGTTGAAATTGTTGATCTGAAGCGTTCCGGGGCTGGTCTTGATCAATCCGCCGCTTCCCGAAATGAGCCCCCCCAGTGTGACCTTGCCGCCATAACTGCCGCCGGCGGTGGTCGTGGCCGTGAGTTCGAGCGGCGTGTTGACCGTCACCGCGTTGGCGCTGTTCTGGTTGAGTTGGGGCAGAGTGCCGCCGTTCGCGGAAAACGAAAGGGTGTTGGTGCCGGCGATGGTCACCGTGCCGGAAAAGTTGAGCTGGTTGAGCTTGAGTCCGTTATTGAGGTCATGGGTGGCGGTGTAGGTGTCCGTCGGAGCGAAATTGAGATTGAGGTAGGCCAGTCCGGCGGCTGGGGGTGCGGTGCCGCCGACCCAACTGGCACCGGCGCTCATGTTGGCGGAAACCACGCTGGCCCAGGTGGAAGTCACCGGCAGGCCGGCCGCGACAGAGATGGAAACGGTGGCGGGGGATGAGTTGCCGGTGCCGTTGTTGATGAGGAAGGTGAAGCTGTCCGTGCCGTTGAAGTTGGCGGCCGGGGTGTAGGTGAGGTAGGGGGCGGTGCCTGTCAGCGTGCCGTTGGAAGGTTGGGTTAGGACGGCATAAGTGAGTGTGCCGCTACTGCCTGTCAGCGTGATCGCCTTCGCGGTGTTCAGCACGGTGGAAACCGTTTGGGCATGGGCGTAGGGTATTCGCTTGGTGATCCCGCTGCCGTCAAACAGGTAGGCCTCGGGAATGATGGCTCCGGTTATTCCGGCGACTGATGGGCCGGTCCATTTGAGTTTGGCGGCGGCGGAACCGGTGTTTTCATAATACTCCATCTGGATTTCCAGCATCTGGCCCTTGGTCAGTTGGATGGGAGCGGAGTCTGTCCATTTGGAATTCTGGTCCACGAAGTTATCGATGATGGGAACACCGTTGATGTAGAGCCGGACCCCGTCGTTGCTGAGCGTGGAAAAGGTGTAGGCGCAGGTTTCGGGAACCAACAGCAGGCCGCTCCAGCGCACGCTGAAGGTTTCCGCGTTGATCGAGGCGTGCGGAGATCCCGTTGCCCAGTCGAAGTTCACCTGCGCGTCGGCGCGCGTGAAGACGGGATTGGTGAAATTGGAGTTGTCGAAATACTCGCCCTTGAGTCCGGTGCCCGCGTTGCCGACGACGATGCCTACCGTGGCGGGTTCGGAGGTCGTGAGGGTGTCAGCGGTGCGGAAAGTGAAGTGGTCGGTGCCGGTGTAGCCGGGATTCGGGGTGTAGATGAGGTTCGGCGCGGTGCCGGTGAGCGTGCCGCTGGAAGGCTGGGTGAGAACCGTGGAGGAGACGGAGGCTTCACGGCAGGAGGACCCGGTAAGGGTGATGGCCTTCGCGGTGCCTGCGGCGGTGGTGGCGATTTGTCCGCCGGCGGCGGCTTTCAAATACGTAATGGCTGGGGCGGTGGTGGCCGCCTCGATGCTGTTGATTGCGTTGGCCAGAGCGGTTTGGGTGGAGGAGGACGGCTTCCAAGTGTTGAGGTAGCTGCGCAACGTGGGCAGCGTCCAGCGGGCCGCCTCGCCATAGGTGGCGATTTCCGATATTGCCTGGTCCACATAGCTAGCATAACCCCATTCGAAACCCGTCGGCACATCCAACACGGACAATCCGAGCGGCACGGTCTCGAAGAATTTGTATTTGGAGAGCACCCGGATCCCCTGTTTACGGCCTGAACCGCTCCACATGCGGCCGCATTGGGTTTCCGAAAGGATCAGGTTGATGAAATCATTGGGCATGGCCTGGACATCGGCGATGGGCATTCTGTTATAGGCAAAGTAGGCCGGACTATGGCGCACGGCCGAATCGGGCTGCTTGAATCCGGTGCTGACGGCTGGATAGAGAAGGTTCTTCGCAGCGGTGATCGCGGTTGCCCCGAAGTCAAAATCGTTTGTTCCGGGCGCACTGGCGAAAAGCGCAAACGACAATTTGCCGTTGCTCGCCTGAAGTGGGTCGCTCCAAACAATCGTGTCAGGATTGGCCGCGTTGTCCACGAACCTCGTGAGCATCGTGTTGACCTGGGAGTTGGCTGCGGTTCCATAATCGCGCAACGCGGTGGCTGCGGTGGCGCGCACCCAGGGATCGGTCTCGACGGTTTTGTCGAGACGCTGGGTGATCATGATCATGGCGGTGGCGTCCTTGCACAGTCCCAAAGTCTGGCAGGCCCCCATGCGGCCATTGGCATTGGTGCCGCTGAGCATGTTGCGCAGGTTAGTCAGTTCCGTAAAAGTGAGTGTGCGGGTGGCCAGTTCTTTTGCAGCCAAGTTGCGCACGACCGGATCGAACTCGCTGAGGTCGCCGATCAACTGGGTGGTGCTGCGGCTCGTGCGGTCGAATTTGTAGGTCGCCGCGGCGATGGCGTCGGAAACCTTGGTGGAATCGAGTTCATGGGCGGGGTTGGCTTCCCTGCCGGTGATGAAGAGACGCTTGAGCGGAAGGCTGTAGGTGAGCAGGTAGCAGGCCGTGGGATTCAGACCGTTGTATCCGGAAGTGCCCAGATAGGTGCCATCAGAGGTTTTGCCCGCGTCGTATTGCTCCCCTCCGTCATAGGCGAAGGATCCGTCGGTGCGGCGCGAGAGATCCAGATGCCAGCGCACGGGTTTGAAGTATTCGGCCACGGCAGACTGGCCGCCGATGTTGGTTGCCATGCCCTCCCACAGGTAGCTGAAGCCTTGGCCGGTGTGGCCGTGTTCTCTCCCGGTGAAACCGGCCACGCACATGCGGGTGAAGTATTCGGTTTCCGCGACCCGGTTGTCCTGCTGGCTGAAGAAGAGGGCTGCCGTCTGGTCCTTGCCGTTGGAAGCATGATCATTCGCCCTCGGGTGGTGCTCGCCGTAGGGGATCGACCCCTTGTTGACATACCACGAGAAGAAATTCGACGCGCGCTGGATCGCGGCGTCGACCTGCGGATCGACCGTCTGTGCACCTGCGAGCAGGGCTTTTCTGCCCATGACCATCGCCAGGTTGGCCGGCAGGCCGGCGGCGTTGACAGGGCCATAGCCGGTGACCGACATGCGGCCGGTGCCGTCCGGTCTGGGCAGCGCCGGGCCATGGCCGAAGGTGCCGAACAGGCTCTGGGATTGGGCGAGCTTGAGGCTGTATTGGCTGATGCCGGGCAAAACGGCGGAATCCGGCACGCCGTCAGCGACGGTGCGCAGATAATATTCCGCGAGGAAGTTGCCGCAGTAACCCCAATTCCAGATCGGGAGACCGCTGTCCACCGGTCCCGCCGCAGCGAGGGCACGGGCATAGGTCTGCAGGCGGGTTTGGACCGCGCTGTAGTCGGGATCACCGGGAGCCACGCCGGCCAGCAAGGCCAGGCCGCTGGCAGCCCCCTTCCAGTCGCTCGTCAGGATGGACGGCGCCGGGGAAGGTGCAAGGAGTTGGCTGACCAGTTTGTTGCGGGCGTTAATACGGATGAGGTCCGACTTCGGGCAGTTGTAGGGGGCGCTGGCGCTGTAAGTGCCCATGGCGGCCAGGGTGACCGAGACATCGGTGGTGACCCCGGCGCGCCAGTGTTTGATGCGCAGGATGCCACCGTTCTCGGTCTTTTCAGCCTCGGTGATGGCTGCGCCGAAGGCCTTGCGGGCATCGCTGGTGAACATCGGCAGCGGGTCTGTGCCCGATCCCCAGCCCACGCCGAGAATTAGGTCGTCCACCGCCAACACCGCGTTGGCGGGTGCGCTGGCGACCGTGACCAGGATCTGCCTGTCCTCATCCGTCATCGTGCCATCCTGTCCGTAGGTCGTGCCAGAGCCGCGTCTAAGATACATCCATCCGCGCAGACCGGTGGGGCCGAGGTTGTAGGTCAGGCTGTAAAGCGGCGAGGCGGCCGTATCGGTCTTCAGTGCGGCGATCGCTCCGGCGGCCGTGAGGTCCGGCGGCGCGGCATGGACGGATGCCGACAACATTGCAACCAAGGCAAGCGACATCAATTCGACTGATCTGCGGGAAGCAGAGAGACGTTTCATGAGGGGTATGGGTTTGGAATTTCGGTCTGGGTTTGGCAGGATTTTGGTGCTACCAAAAGTCACTCTGAAGGTATTAGACAAAAAAGCAAGGCTCCAAAAAGCCACTTTAAAGGTATTAGTCAAAAAAGCAACGAGCTGCATTCCAGCTCCCGTTGCATCGTTAAGGATTTTTACGAATCCCATGAAGCTCCGATGCCGTTAGGAGAACGATCATGTGATTTGCGCGGGCACCGTCAAAACCATGACTGTTGGAGATGAAGCTAAGGAGCACTGCCCGCGATTTGGTAGCCCCAAACCCTGGCGACTGTGAAACAACAGGGCCCGGCCATGCATTCATGCCCCCCAGAGGAACTTTTCGGGAGCTCGCGGTCCGGAAAATCAAAGCCGCGCCGTGGACGAGTGCGTGCCGGAGCCGGTTTTCCGGGATTGATCCGCGCGTTCGCCATGTCTTGACGCGGCCCCTTGATCCGCAAGATGCTCCGCCCGCGATGAACGACACCACCCGCCCATTCTCCAGTCCACTAGTTGACGGCCCTGACCGCGCGCCCAGCCGCGCGATGCTTTACGCCGTTGGCTTCAAGAAAGACGATTTCACCAAGCCGCAGATCGGGATCGCCTCAACATGGAGCCAAGTCACGCCCTGCAACATCCACATCGACAAGCTCGCCATCGAGTCCGCCAAGGGCGTGGATGCCGCGGGAGGGAAGGGGATCATCTTCAACACCATTACGATCTCCGACGGCATTTCGATGGGCACCGAGGGGATGAAATACTCGCTCGTTTCCCGCGAGGTGATCGCTGATTCAATCGAAACCGTCGTCGGTTGCGAAGGCATGGACGGCTATGTGGCCATCGGCGGCTGCGACAAGAACATGCCCGGCTGCCTGATGGCGATGGCCCGCATGAACCGCGCGTCCGTCTTCGTTTACGGCGGCACCATTCTTCCCGGCTGCGCCACCATCAAGGGCGAGCAAAAGGACCTCGATATCGTCTCCGTCTTCGAAGCCGTCGGCAAGCACGCGAACGGCGAATACACCGACGAGGAACTCGAGGCCGTCGAGGCCAACGCCATTCCCGGTGCGGGTTCCTGCGGCGGCATGTACACCGCTAACACCATGGCCAGCGCGATCGAGGCGCTCGGCATGTCGCTCCCCAACAGCTCTGCCCAGAACGCCATTTCCGACGACAAGATGCGCGACTGCTTCGACGCCGGGGCCGCCGTCCTCAATCTTCTCAAGCTCGGCATCAAGCCGCGCGACATTCTCACCAAGAAGGCTTTCGAGAACGCCATCACCGTGCTCATCGCGCTCGGAGGCTCGACCAACGCCGCGCTGCACATCCCCGCCATCGCCCACTCGGCCGGCGTGGACATCACCATCGACGACTTCGAGCGTATCGGGAAAAACGTCCCCGTTCTCGCTGACCTCAAGCCGTCCGGCAAGTTCGCGATGTCCGACCTCGTCGCCATCGGCGGCACCGTCCCGCTCATGAAAATCCTGCTCGATGGCGGCCTGCTCCACGGCGACTGTATGACCGTCACCGGCCGCACGATGCGCGAGAATATCGAGAAATTCTGCACGCCGTATCCGGAAGGCCAGGAAATCATCCGCCCTCTATCCAATCCTATCAAAAAGGACAGCCACCTCCGCGTGCTTTACGGAAACCTGGCTGAAGGTGGCGCGGTCGCGAAAATTTCCGGCAAGGAAGGCGAACTCTTCACCGGCAAAGCCCGCGTCTTCAGCTCCGAGGACGACGCCATGCACGCCATCCTCGGCAAACAGATCACCAAGGGCGACGTCATCGTCATCCGCATGGAAGGGCCGAAAGGTGGCCCCGGCATGCGCGAAATGCTCGGACCCACCAGCGCCGTCATGGGCATGGGCCTCGGCAAGGACGTCGCGCTCATCACCGACGGCCGCTTCTCCGGCGGCAGCCACGGATTCGTGGTCGGCCACATCACCCCGGAAGCGTTCCTCGGCGGCACCATCGGGATTCTCGAAGAAGGCGACCAGATCACCATCGACGCGGTGAACAACCGCATCGACGTGAACATTTCCGACGAGGAAATCGCCAAGCGCAAGGCCGCGTGGACCCAGCCCGCGCCGCGCTACACCCACGGCGTGCTCGCGAAATACGCCAAGCTCGTCTCCACCGCCAGCGAAGGTGCCGTGACGGACAAGTATCTGTGAGAACGCCGTCATGCCACCATCATCTTCCCATCCGAACGATCCGCTGCACGGCGTCACCTTGGAAACGGTGCTGCGGGCGGTGGTGGATCGTCACGGTTGGGAACGGATGGCGGATCAGATTCCGATCCGTTGTTTCATGTTCGACCCGACGATCAAATCCAGCCTGACGTTTCTGCGGAAAAACCCGTGGGCGCGCAAGAAGCTGGAGGACTGGTATGTCTATGACGCCCTCCGCGACCGCTCGACGTCCTGAAGAAGCGCTCAAGCCTCGACCTCGGCGACGATGCGCGGGAAGACCGGGCTTGGCTTTTCGATGACGTGGCCGTCCGGCAGCAGGCCCCAGTGGAGGTCCGTTAGCTTGAAGCCGGTGAGCGCTGGCAGGTTGAGCTGACCGGCGAGTTTCGCGGCGGCGTCCGGCAGGATGGGGGAGAGCAGGACCGTGGCGTGGGCGACGCTTTCCGCAAGATGATAGAGAACGGTGGCGAGGCGCTCCTTGTTCTCAGGGTTCTTGTTGAGCTCCCAGGGCTTCATGCGCTCGGCGTATTGGTTGCAATGCACGATGTGGCGGCTGAGCGCTTCGAGGCCTTTTGAAACGTCGAACTCATCCATCGCGGTTTGATAGGCGGTGATCGATTCCGTCAGTGAGGTTTGCAGCGCGGTGTCGTCCCCGGTGAGCGGGCCGCCGTGCTGGAGCACTCCGCCGGTGAATCGTTGGCTCATGTTGAGCGCGCGGTTGCAGAGGTTGCCGAGCTCGTTGGCGAGCTCGGTGTTGAAGAGCATGATCAGCCGGTCCATGTCGAAGTCCGAATCCTTGCCAGTGACGATGTCGCGGACGAGGTAGTAGCGGACGGCCTCGACGCCGAACTTGTCGGCGAGTTCGTTAGGATCGACGACGTTGCCGGTGGACTTGGCCATTTTCTCGCCGCGGATGTTCCACCAGCCGTGGACGAGCAGGCGCGGCATCTGCGCATCGGTGAAGCCCATGGCGTGAAGCATGCAGAGCCAGTAGATGCCGTGTGCGGGGATCAGGATGTCCTTGCCGATGATGTGGACCGGGCGGCTGTCGGCGGGCCAGAGTCTGGCGAAATCCGGCAGGCCCGCGTCCGGCGCGGCCTGATAACCGGCGAATGAGATGTAGTTGATGAGCGCGTCGAACCAGACGTAGGTGACAAAGTTTTCATCGAAGGGAAACTCGATTCCCCATTGCAGGCGTTCCTTCGGGCGTGAAATGCAGAGGTCGATGCCGGAGTTCTTCTCAAGCGCGTTGAGCAGCTCGGATTTGCGGAACGCGGGGATGATGACCTCCGGGTTGTTCTCGATGAAATCCTTGAGCCAGTCGGTGTGGTCGCTGAGTTTGAAATACCAGTTCTCTTCCTCGATCTCGACGACCTCGCCCCACTCGGGACCGAAATTTCCGGCTTCGTCGCGGTCGCGCTCTTGGAGGAATTGTTCCTGGCGGACCGAGTAGAATCCGGAGTGTGCTTTCTTGTAAAGTTGGCCCTGATCCTTGAGCCCGGTGAGAATGCTGCGGACGCAGGCCTTGTGGCGCTCGTCGATGGTCTCGGCCCAGCCGTCGTATTTCACGTCGAGTTTCTCCCAGAGCTCGGAGAATTTCCGGGTCGTGCGTTTGACGAAATCCTCGGGGGAAATCCCTTCTTTTTCGGCAGTCTGTTGGACTTTCTGGCCGTGCTGGTCGACGCCGGTCAGAAAAAACACCTCGTCGCCACGCAACCGGCGGTAGCGGGCGATCACGTCGGCAAGGACCTTTTCATAAGCATGGCCGATGTGCGGGGAGCCGTTGGTGTAGTCGATGGCGGTAGTGAGATAGAACATGATGGAAGAAAATGGGAACGCGGGAGACGAAGGAAAGCAGAGAGGGTCGGAGTGTGCAAGTCGGAGTGGCGGGGGGAGAATTATGTCCCGTCTGAGGCAGCCGGGAGCGGTGGCTATGAATCCGCCTGAGACAGCCGGGACACTCTCTCAATTCCCACCGCGCGGTCCCCGGCGGTCACCGCGACCGCCCCACATGCCCGCTGCCGCATCGCATCGCGTTGAGTTGTGCCCCCTCGCTGTCCTGCTCCTTGAGGAAATCCACCGCCTTGCGGGGATCGCTTTTGGCGACACCCACCACCAAAGTCACAACGGGAACCACTCAGGAGTTTTTCATAAATGTAGGGATTTCAAACCTCCGCCATGTCGATGGTTGCGCGTTTTCAGCAGTCAGACCTCCATCTCAAGTCGGAAAAAAAACCTCCGACCTTGCCTTTGCTTCGTTCTGCCCCTACATCCCTCAGCCATGCCTACTGTTGCCATCGTCGGACGCCCCAATGTGGGAAAGTCCGCTCTCTTTAACCGCCTTGCCGGGCGGAAGATCGCTATTGTCCACGACCAACCGGGCGTCACCCGCGATCGCATCGCGGCTCCTTCCAAGGCCACTCAGGTCGCCTGCACGCTCATCGATACAGGCGGTATCGGCGGCGGCATCGAGGACGGCTTCGACGAGCAAGTCGGCATCGAGGCGGACATCGCCATGCAAACCGCCAATTTGATCCTTTTCGTGGTCGATGCCCACGCCGGCCTGACCGCCGTCGATCAAGCTCTCGCGCAAAAACTCCGCAAGGCCAAGCCGTCCGTGCTGCTCGTCATCAACAAGGTGGACGATGACAAGCACGAGAACTCCCACTCGGATTTCACCCGCCTCGGCCTCGGCAACAGCGTTTTCGTCTCCGCCGAGCACGGTAGGAATTTCGGCGTCCTCTGCGATGAAATCGACGCAGCGATCGCCCCGCTCGTTTCGGAAGCCGAGGCAGAAGCCGAAGTCGCCGAGGAAATCGGCATCAAGCTTGCCATCGTCGGCAAGCCCAACGCCGGCAAGTCCTCTCTCGTCAACGCCATCCTCCACGACGAACGCACCATCGTTTCCGAAATCGCCGGCACCACCCGCGACGCGGTCGATCTGCCCTACACCTTCGAGGGCGAGAAATTCACCCTCATCGACACCGCCGGTCTCCGCCCACGGGCCAAGCGCGACAACTCCGTCGAAGTCTTCTCCGCGATGCGCACCGAGAAAGCCGTCCGCCGCGCCGACCTCTGTGTGCTCGTCATCGACCTAGCAGCAGGCATCACCTCGATGGACCGCAAGATCGCGCAGCTCATCATGGAGGAGAAAAAACCCTGCCTGATCGTGCTCAACAAGTTCGATCTCTTCCACCCCGGAGCCAACCGCACCGCTCGCTTAGAGGAAGCCGGCGAACACGTCCGCAAGGAGTTGTTTTTTCTCCACTACGCGCCTTTTGTCGCCTGTTCGGCGAAAACCGGTGGCTCCGTGGACCACGTGCTCAAGGAAGCGCTCAAGATCAAAAAAGGCGCGCAAAACATCCCCGGCACCGGCCAGCTCAACCGCATCCTGCAAAGTGCCTTCGAGGCCACTCCGCCGCCGATCGACAAGAAGCTCAACAAGCGCCTCAAGCTCTACTACGCCACCGCCGCCGTGGATCAGAAATACAGCGTCATTCCGGTGCCGACCATCGTGCTCTTCGTCAACGACAAGCGCCTCATGGCTACCAGTTACGAGTCCTACATCGTCAACCGCTACCGCGCCGCCCACCCAGCGCCCGGCATCCCGGTCGTTTTATCCGTGCGCTCGCGTTCCAGAAAAGAGTGGGAACCGCGACAAAAGCCGCAGGGGCACTGAGGAGTCCAAGCTTCCGTCAGTCGATGATCTTCCGCATCGGGATCATGCCGGAGTATTCGAAGCCCTGCTTCTTGAAAAACTCCTGCGACTCCGCGCCGATCCGGTCCGTTAGCAGGGTGATGCGCTTGAAGTGCTTCTTCTTCGCGAAATCCACCACGTAGTCCACCAGCATCGTGCCGTAGCCTTGGCCGCGGTGGTCGGGGTGGATCACCACGTCCTCCATCAGGATCACGAACCCGCCGCAGGCCGTGGAAATCGTGAACAACAAATTCACCATCCCGAAGATCTGGTGCTGGTTGCGCACCACGAAGATCCGGCCGCGGTTCGGCTGTTCGAGGATCAACTGCAAGCCGCGCTCCTGCACCGCGCGATCCGGCGAGAAGTCGTCCGACAAATCGAAAAGATTCATCACCAACTCCGTCAACGCCGGCAAATCCTCGATCGTGGCGGGCTCCACGCGCGGGCGATCTTCGTCTAGATTCTGCGATGCCGTGTCCGTCATTGTTTTCACGAAAATGAGTTTGGCATGGATTTGGAATCGGAAAACGAAATTCTCTCTCCATTTTAAATTTCAACATCCGGCTGCGGGGATTCCAACAAATCCGGCCGGTTTCGCCGCGTCCGCTCCAGCGCTCGCGCCTCCTTCCACGCCGAGATTTTCCCGTGATGCCCCGAGATCAGCAACTCCGGCACCACCATCCCGCGGAACTCGATCGGCCGCGTATAGGCCGGGGCTTCCAACAGATTCGGATCGGAAAACGACTCGTCCACCGACGAGCGTTCGTCGCCCAGCGCGCCCGGCAGCAACCGGATCACCGCGTCACACAACACCGCCGCCGCCAGCGCTCCGTTAGTCAAAATATAGTCGCCGATGGAGATCTCCTCATCCACCAGCGCCTCGATCACCCGCTGGTCTACTCCCTCGTAGTGTCCGCAGAGGATTAGCAAATGCTCCGAAGTCGTCAGTTCCCGCGCCACCGCCTGCTTGAACGGCTTGCCCTGTGGGGTCATCAAAATCACCCGCGTCGCCGGCCCGCGCAGCGCCTCCACCGCCGCGAACAACGGCTCCGGCTTGAGTAACATTCCCTGCCCGCCGCCGCACGGCGAGTCATCCACCCGCCGGTGCTTATCCTCCGACCAATCCCGCAACTGGTGCCCCACCACCTCCACCAACCCCGCCGCCCGCGCCCGCTGGATGATCGAATCACTCAGCGGAGCCAGCGCCACCTCGGGAAATAACGTCACGATATCAATCCGCATGCCGCGACCCTAGCGGGCACCGCGCGCCGACTCAACTCTCTTGCTCGTTGAAATCAAAAACCTCAAGCCCACAACACCCGCAGCCATTCATCGACCGCTTCAACAAGCTGCGGGTAACTCGATTCGCCAAACGAATGCCCTGCCTCGCTGATTTCCAACCACCGCTTCTCGCAAGTGGCGGCGGCGAAGGCGTCGAGCCCGTCCTGCACCGGCACGAGATCGTCCGCATCGCCGTGGATCAGCAACCACGGCTGAGTCACCGCCTCCGCCGCATCAAGAGTGTTGTCGATCAACTTCAGGTCATCAACGAAAGTCCGGGACAGCGGGCAATTTTCATCCTCCCACATGAAGCCCGCGTCCGGCGTGACTGCGGAAAACTCGCGCTCCACGAAAGCGGCGGTGCGCGTCATCCCTGCCAGTGAAACCAAAGCGCGAATACGCATGTCCCGGGCCGCCGTGAGCACTCCGACCGCGCCGCCCATACTGTGCCCCGCGTAAGCGACATTCACGTCGTTAGGAACCATGTCGAGCACCGCTTGTAGATCACTAATCTCCTTGGAAATGCAGCAAGCCCCAAAGTGTCCTTCCGACGCGCCGTTCCCCGAGAAGGAAATCCGCAGGCACGGCCAGCCCAGCGCCGCGAGGCCACCCGCCAGCGCGACGAGATGCGGACGGTCTTTGTTCCCCGTCACCCCGTGGCCCAGGATCACCAATGCATCCGCCCGTGTCCCCGGATGGAACGTGTAGTCGATGCTCTCGCCCGACCGGTTTCGAATTTCTGATCCTGTCATGATGTATAAAAATGCTAGTATTCCGCGCGACCCGGGAAACTAAGCTCCGCGATCCCCGACTTGTCGAGTTCTCCGAGCCCGAGGTCGATCATTTTCCGGTACTGCGCCTCGGTCGCCCGGGACAGCGGGACGATCACTCCTGCGGCGTCCGCCATGGCGTTTGCAATGCCGCTGTCCTTCGCCGCATGGGCGGCGGAAAAGTAGCATTCGTGCTCGCGCGTGATCATGTCGTCGCCATCGGTTTCCAGCACCCGCGAGTTCGCGCCGGTCTGCGAGAAAACCTCCTTGAGCAAATGCAGGTCCAGACCCAGCGCCGCGCCGAGCCCCAAGCCCTCGGCAAGCCCGGCGGTGTTGATGTTCATGACCATGTTCACCAGTGCCTTGATCCTCGCCGCGTTTCCAACAGGTCCGACGTGCCGCAGCGAGCTTGAAATACCCTTCAGCAGCGGCTCCATCCGCTCGTAAACCGCAGGCTCCCCGCCGACCATCAGATAGAGCGTCCCCTGCCGCGCTTGGGTGATGCTAGACGCCATGCTCGCCGCGAGCGTCGAGGCACCGACCGAGGCCGCCGCCGCTTCCGCAGATTCATGCGCCGCCGGACTCACCGTGGCACAGTGGATGAAAACCTTCCCCGTCGCGCCTTTGAGCAGGGACTCATCGCCCTCCAGAATCCCGCGCATCGAATCGTCATCCGTCACGACCGTGAAGATGACATCCGACGCTGCAGTAACTTCGGGCAGCGTCCTCGCCGCCAAACACCCGAGCTCAACGGCAAGCGATGCCGCTGTCGCCTCATGGTGATCGTAAACTGCGGCGACCGGGTATCCCAGATCCACGAGACGCCGGGCCATGTTCGCCCCCATCCTTCCAACTCCGACAAATCCAATGGCTGCTTTTTGCATCGGGAGAACTTTGGAGGGAACTCGCCACATGCGCAACTTGAAGTTTAACGGAAGTCCTCGACTACATTTCAAAACATCCCGCCATCAGCGGAGTCCCAGCGAATCGACCACCGCAGGCAGACCGATCGATAACAGATGGGAGAATGAAACGGTGCAATCCGCGACCGAC
Source organism: Akkermansiaceae bacterium (assembly GCA_947462535.1). Lineage (GTDB taxonomy): Bacteria > Verrucomicrobiota > Verrucomicrobiia > Verrucomicrobiales > Akkermansiaceae > Luteolibacter. Next base: position 16,769 of record CANHPN010000019.1, read on the forward strand.
TCACCGTCCCCCGCTTTCCTGACGAAGGCTTGTTTGAGAACCGAGAGGTAGCTGTGCGAAAGCCGCGTTCAAGGCGGGAGGGGCTGGACTGCTCCGGCATGTCGGCATGTCGGCATGTCCCCGCAGTCCGAGAGAATAGAGTTCCTACGGCCGCTCCACCACCACCCGCAGGAACCCCCGCGGCTTGGCATTCACGCCGGTGGCGGAAAGGGTGCCGCGCACGCTCACGAACTCCGCGCCATCTCCCAGCCGCCGGTAGAATCCGACGCCCAAAAAGCTCTCTCCCCCCACCTAGATCCGTCCCGCCTGAATCCCGCGCTGCTGCGCGTCGGCGACGACGGGATTTCCGCCAAACGCATACTCCAACAGATTCGGCAGGCCGTTGCGGGCGTTGTCGATGTTCGGCTGGACGGTCACGGCCACTTGGCCGTTGGTCGTGACGAGCGTGTCCTTCTGGCGGAGGTCGATCACGCCGGTGCTGTCGGAAAGCATGAGGTCGGCGATCGCGAGTTCGGAAGACAGGTTCGTCACCGCGCCGGGATTGGCCCGGAATTTCAGCACCGCGAGCCGGCCCGCGCCTCCCGCCAGCGCCTCGCCGCGGAAGAACGTGAGCTGCACCAATCCATCGCCATAGCCCTGGCTCAACTCGAAAGCCCCGCCTAACGGACAGGCCGTCACCGTCTGGAGTTCGAGCACTTTGGGATCGAAATTGATCTGCACCTGGATCGCGGCGAGCCCGGCGGCGTTGTCCAGCGTGAGCGGCACTTCGAGGATGCCACCCGGATTCGCCAGGTAGTTAGGCAGTGCAAGCTCCGGGATTCGGCTCGCACGACCGCGCTGGTCATTGCGGTCAGCGCCATGGTTCCGAAGACGCTCACAAGCGGATGGGAAATGCGTTTCATGAAAATTGTCAGTTCAGGGGCCGTTGAGCAGTTGGACGAGCAGGACAAGATCCTTTGCGTCGAGCTTGCCGGTCATCAGTTCGTCGGGCGTCGGCGGGCGCGATTTCGGCTTGGTCAAATCCTTGAGCAGGTCCTTGTCGGCATTGGAAAGGAGCCCGTCGCCGTCGCCATCCCAATCCGTCATCGCTGCGGCCGACCCCGTGCCCGCCTGAATGCCCGTGACCACGCCGGAATCAGGCGAGAAGAAATCCGTCAGCACGCCACCGATCAGCATTTTCGAGAGCCGCTCGAACGGTTGCAGGTTCACCACCACCTGCGAGGAATCCGGCCCCACCACGTCGCAATCATTTTCCAACCGTTTTCGCAAAAGCGTCTGAAATGTGCCGAAACGTGTTGAAACGTGTTCCGGCTGTCTCAGGCGGATTCATTGCCATCGCTCCCGGCTGAGACAGACGGGACACAATCCGCCAGATAGTCCAGCGCCGCCGAGGCCCGCTGGAGGATCAGCGAGAAATGCCCTCTTTCCTCGTCCACCACAAGCTCCGCGCCGGCGATTTTTCCCGTGAATTCCCGCACCATTTCCACCGGGATGTTCCGGTCCTCGCCGCCGTGCCAATAGCGGATCGGGTGGCGCAAGTTCGCCAGGTCGACCGTTAGGCGCTGGAAATAAATTTCCGCGTCCGCCATCACCCCGCGCCCGTCGTCTTCGCAGACACCTTCCTGAAAACTCTTCGTGATCACCTTCCAAACCTCCGGGAAATCCAGCAACAAGCGCCGGTCCTCCGCCGCCACGCTCCGCAACAACCACGACAGGGGCGGCCAACCCGGCTGCCACCGCGACGCGATGCTCGCGATCCGGAACAGCGCGGAAAACACCCACGGCGGAAGTTTCCGGCAGGGGACCAGCATCTGGTAAAGCGGGTGCAAGCCGTGCGGCCCGTGTCGCAGTTCCGCCAGCGGCACCGCTCCGCCTAACACTGCGGAGCCGGTCAACCGAGCCGGAATCCGCGCCGCGCATGCAAGCACGTAAGGTCCGCCGCCCGACACTCCGAGCTGACCGAATTTCCCGATCTGCAAAGAGTCCGCAAACCGCTCCATCAGCTCCGGCCACGAATCCAGCTTCCGCCCCGCTTCGAAGGTCGAGCGCCCCATCCCCGGCCGGTCCATCGCCACGATCCGCAAGCCGCGTTCGAGTGCGAGGTGGTGCGCCCACCGCGCCTGCAAGCGTGAGCTCGGCCAGCCGTGGTAATACATCACCGGCAAGCCGTTTGGATCGCCATATTCATTCCAAGCCAGTCGCCGCCCCGGTGAAATCTCCCAGAACCGCGGCTCTTCCTCAGGCGGCAGGTTCCGCAGGAATTCTAGGGAATAAACGGTATTGGACATACGCCGGTTTTGCTCATGCTGAAATCGCCAGCAGGCAGGCTCCGCAAATCCCGGCCTGCTGGCCAAGCGCGGGTGGCACGGCGTAGTCGACTCCTAACACCGGAGAAAAATACCCCACGGCGATTTCTATCAATCGCGCGTTGATTTTCCGGGGCAGCCCTTCCGTCTGGCAGACTCCGCCGCCGATGCCGGTGCCGATCGTAATGTACGCCACGCCCTCAAGATCCGCCGTCGCCCCGGTTTTCGCTTCTGCCAGAGCGGCCGCGTCGACATCGGTTTCGAGTGTTAGAGTGGCGTTTGGAAAAGCATCGGCCAGCGGTTCTGCGGATTCGACCCGGTCAAGGACGACGACGGGGACAATGCGTTTGGCGAGGATGCGGTCAATCACGGGAAGGCGAGGTTGAGGGAGGCCCCGGGGAATGCCAAAGAAAATGCCTTCCACTGCAGAGTGGTTAGGACAGCCGGTCGCGGAAGTCGGCGTAGGTGAACTCGCGGATCACTTCGATTTCCCCATTCTCATGCTGAAGCGCGATGGCGGGGTGTTTGACGCCGTTGAAAGTCGTCGTCTTGACCATGGTGTAGTGAGCCATGTCGTCGAAAACCAAGACATCGCCGACCTTGAGTTCGCGGTGGAACGAGAAGTCGCCCATGACATCGCCGGCCAAGCAGGTGGGGCCGCCGAGACGGTAGGTATATGATTTTGGATTCTGGATTTTGGATTCTGGATTGGAAGTTGAATCTCCTGCGAGTTGATAGGATTCACCTTTGAAAACGACCGCCGGCATCTTCTCTGGTCTCTGGTCTCTGGCCTCTGGCTTATCGACGAGAAACACATCCGGGCGGTAGGGCATTTCCATGACATCGGGCATGTGGCCGGTGGCGGAGATGCTGAGGATGGCGAGGCGGTGGCCGGCGGATTCGAAGACGTCCATCACGCTGGCGCGCAAGACTCCGGTGTGGATGGCGACGGCCTCGCCGGGTTCCAGCCAGACATCGACGTTGTATTTTTCCCGGGCTTCCCGGACAAGGCGGACGAGGCGCTCGCGGTCGTAGAACGGCTTGGTGATCCAGTGGCCGCCGCCCATGTTCAGATAGGTGAACTGCGGCGAATTTAACAGGTGACCGAATTTCTCATCGACGGCGGCGAGGGTTTTTTCCAGATCGTCGGAGTTCTGCTCGCAGAGCGTGTGGAAGTGGAGGCCGGAGAGTCCGGTGAGGTCGGCGCCTGCGAGTTGTTCTGCGGTGATGCCGAGGCGCGATCCGGCAACGCAGGGGTCGTAGAGCGGGGTTTCTCCTGTCGAGCATTGCGGGTTGATGCGGAGTCCGCAAAGCAGCTCGCCGTTCTTGAACCGGGGATGCGCCATGACCCTTTCGCGGAAGCGGAACCACTGCGAGAGCGAGTTGAAATCGAGGTGATCGGTGAAGCCGCAAAGCTCCGCGATGTCCGCCTCATCGTAAGCGGGGGAGTAGGTGACGATGTGCTTTTGAAAATAATCCCGCGCCAGCCAGGCTTCCCACAGGCCCGAGGCGCAGCAGCCGTCGAGGTCGTCGCGGAAATACGGAAATGCCTTCCAGCAGGAAAACCCCTTGAGTGCGAGGACAAGATGGCAGGCGGCAGCTTCCTTCACCTCGCGCAGAATCCGGGTGTTGCGTTTCAGGGCGGCGATCGAAATGACAAACATGGCTGCCACCGACTGAGAGGCGAAATGGCGGGGGAATCCAGCAACTTTTGACGGTTTTTCCGGCTTAATGTTTTTTGACGAGTAGGTGCGCGAGCAGAACAGCCCCGGAATCATCGGCAGCCAGAAGCTGAGTCCCCGGAACAGCAAGGTGGCCGAAAAGCTAACCGAAAGCGGCAGGCCAATGCTTTTCAGCGACATCACCGACGCTGATGGCATTGGAGTCCACGAAATGCCGACGGTATCGCATTTATGGCACTTCCCTGTTCAAACTCCCGGATGATGTGTGCCTTCTCTTTGTCGGTGTGGCGTCTGCGTGACATGCCGCGATCCTGGCCAAGAGATCGCGGCGACCGAGGTTTTTCAAACGGCGGACGCTCGGCTGCTTAGGATTCGTGGCATTCGAGGGCTGCGTGCGGGCCCCCGAAACCAGCAGGGTCATCGCCACCGTGGCCGACCGCCGCGAAACGCGGACCGGCCCGCTGCGGAGATTGGCGGCGAGTGGTCGCGCCAACTGATGGAAGCGACTAACAAGGATCTTTGTCCGAAGGTGAGACGCGGCGGCACCAGCCCGTTCTGAGCGGCGGGAAGTTTAGCCGCGCGCGAGTTCTTGCTGGCCATGCGCCCGTGCTTTGTGCGAAACTGTAAAACTAAGAAATGCTCTCATTTCCCATGTCATGAACACGATTCTCCTCGGAGTCATTTTCGTCGTCGCGCTGTCCGCCAGCATTCTCGTGCTGCTGGAAATCGGGCGGCGCATCGGTGCCCGCCGCTTGGCAACGGAGGGCGAGGTCGCTGCGAAAGGACTCGGCGCGCTTGAGGGCGCGGTGTTCGCGCTGCTCGGCCTGATGATCGCGTTTTCATTCTCCGGGGCGCTCGCTCGTTTTGACGCGCGGCGGCATCTTGTCGTGGAGGAGGCCAACGCCATCGGCACCGCCTGGCTGCGCAGCGATCTGCTGCCGGCCGAGGTGCTGCCCAAGGCGCGCGAGCTTTTCCGCCGCTACCTCGACTCGCGGATTGAAACCTATCGGAAAGTGCCGGACATTGCGGCGGTCAAACAGGAGTTGGCAAGATCGGCGGAGTTGCAGCAGGAAATCTGGCAGCTCGCGATTTCCTCATCCCGCGGCGCCGGCACCAGCGCCGCGCCGGTGGTCCTGCTGCCCGCGCTGAACGCCATGTTCGACATCAGCACGACGCGGACGGAGGCCACCCGCCTGCATCCACCGCCTGTTATTTTCGTGATGCTCGGCACGCTCGCTCTCGCGTGCGCCTTGTTCGCCGGCTATGACATGGCCATCCGGAAACGCCTCAATCCGTTGCACTCCCTCGCCTTCGCGGTGGTCCTGTCGGTGACCATCTATGTGATCGTCGATCTCGAATACCCGCGCATCGGCTTGATCCGGATGACGGATTCGGACCAGGTCCTCGTCGAGTTGCGAAAGACCATGGACGGCTTTTAGCCTCGCTGTGCCGCGCTCTTTCTCGCGGAATCCGGTCGGATGAAATCCGGATTCATCGCCAGGCCTCACAGAGAAATATCGACGGTCAGATCGTTGCCGAGGCTTTCGATGGCGGCGGTGAGCGCGGCAGGCTCCGCGTTTTCAGGGATGGAAATGATGCCATGCGCGCGGAACATCGGCTGGCCGCTCATCGGCGCGCTTTCGAGGCCGGTGGTGAGCTCCTCGATGTTGCCGCCGGCGCTGGCGACTGCGGCGGATAGCTCGCGGACGATGCCCGGGCGGTCGTTGCCGACGACTTCCACGGCGAGGGTCCGGCGGGGCAGGGGTTCCTCCGCGTGCTCGCGGACCGCGAGGATGGTGAGCCCGGAATTGCCCGGAGTTTGGAGTTCGCCGATGAGCGCGTCAGCAGTTTCTGACGAGCACTCGATGCGGACGACGCCGGCGAATTGCCCGGCGAGTCGGGCCATCCGGCTTTCGAGCCAGTTGCCGCCATGGCTGGCCACGGTGGCGGCCAGCGAGCTGACGAGTCCGGGGCGGTCATTGCCGAGCACCGTCATGACGAGGTAGGATTTCATGGACCTAAATCAATCAGAGTGGTCTTGGAATGCCAATGGATTTCCTGTGAATCCGCGTCTTTTCGAGCGGTGGAATCTCACTCCCTCCAGTCTTGTGAAACGCCGAACAGCCCCTCAGGCTACCTCCAACTCGAATGATAACCGCCATGGCCAACGAGCATCCGTTCCAACACCTTTTCGAAACCCTCGGCCTCGTTCCCGCCGCTCATGCGGACCCGGTGAACCGCCAGGCCTACGAGGTTCTATCCGATATTCTGTCGGTGCCGCTCGAAAAACCGGGCCGCTGCATCCTGCTGCGCGCACCTCGCGCCGGTCATGGGAAAACCCATTTGTTGTCCCGCATCCAGCACCAGCTCGGCGCTTCCCATGAGTTTATTCCGCTGCACGCCGCGTTCGGCAGCCGGATCGACGCGACGACGGTCATCGACGACACCTTGCGGCGTCTCGTCCGCCAATTGCCGGCTGCGGACGGACTTTGCATGCTCGATCTGGTGGCCCGCCGCTCGTTTGCAGCCGCCTTGCAGCCACTGGTCGGCTCCGGCGAGGTGCCGAGCCAGGATCGCGAAGGCGCCCTAACGGCATTGCGCACCCGGCCGGTGGAAACCTTCGATTTCCACCATCCCAACGCGGTCACCGCGCATTGGGCGCGGGAAAATTTCGAGGTGCTCGGCCGACGGCTCAGCCTTGAACTCGCGCAACGCTGCGGCCTGCCGGTCCGCGAAATCGCCTTCTGGGTGGATGCGCTTTTCCGCTTCGCCTCCGCGCCGCTGGAAAATCCCGAGCGGGTGAGAGTTCTAGTGGAAAGCGTCCCCAGCGGAGCCGATGTCGCGATCGAGCGGCTGGAGGCGCTGCTCGGTTTGCTCACCTTGCAGATGCGCGTGGTGCTTGTCGCCGACGATTTGGAGGGCTTTTCCGCAGATGAATCCGCCGCTCTCAGGCTGGCGGCGTTCCTCGGCGCGCTCCGCCATTCGGTGGACCGGCTCGATGTGATTCTCTCGCTCAATCAGGATATCTGGGAGAGCACCTTCGCGCCTCGCCTCAGCGGCGGACTGGCCGACCGCCTATCCGAAGTGGTCGTCGAACTCGAACCCTTGAAGGAGGCTGAAATGGAGGCCCTTCTCGATTCCCGCGTCCCCGGACTGGGGCGTCGCGTCCTCGACCACATCGACATCGGCTCGGCGGGCACCCACGCCCGCGGTCTCATCCGTGCGGCGGGCATGGCGTGGCTCAAGGCCACGGCGATGGATGCCGCTCCGCCTGTCGCGGCCGCCGTGCAAGTTCCGGCTCCTGCGAAAGAGGCTGATTCATGGTCCGCTCCCGAGTTTGCGTTGGTCTCGCCCGTGGCGATTCCCGCCGAGCCACTGAGCAATCAGGTTCCGGCGGATTCGCCGTTTCAAACGCCCCGTCCCGCGCTTATCCCGCAGCCTACCGCAATATTACCGCCAACGCCGGAACCCGCCACGGAGCCGGTTCTTTCCCCGGTGGTTGAGCCCGTCGCTGTGACCCCGCCACCCGCCGCCGCGGACACTGATAGCGTTGATGACCTGCTCCGTCAGTTTCGCGAGCGTTACGGTCGCGGAAGCTTGTGAAAATTTTCACAAACCCCTTGCGAATCCGGCCGTTTTGGGTGCTTATTTCGTCGGCAAATCCGGCATGAGCAACACTACCCAAGAAATCGAGGCACCCGACACCATCGCCCGCGCCGCCAGCGCTGCGGACCACTATCATGCGGAAACGGATGATCTCGTCGGCGAGCGGATGGTCCTCAACATGGGTCCTTCCCACCCGGCCACTCACGGCGTGTTGCGCCTGATTCTCGAACTCAACGGCGAAATCATCGACTCCGCCGATCCCGACGTCGGTTTCCTGCACCGCGGTGACGAGAAGATCGCGGAAAACATGCATTACAACCAGTTCGTGCCCTACACGGACCGTCTGGACTACCTCGCACCGCTGGCGAACAACGTCGCCTACGCCTGCGCTGTCGAGAAACTGATGGGCTGGACGCTGCCGCCGCGCGGCCAGGCTTTGCGCGTGCTTTGCTGTGAGCTCGCCCGGCTTTCCTCCCACATGCTCGGAGTCGGCGTCTGCGCCATGGACGTCGGCGCGATGACCGTTTTCCTCTACACCTTCACCGAGCGCGAAAAGGTTTACAACCTGTGCGAGCAGCTCACCGGCGCCCGCTTCACCACTTCCTACACCCGCGTCGGCGGCCAGCTCCGCGACATGCCGCCGGGCTTCGAGCAATCCGTCCGCCAGTTCCTCGACGAGTGCCTCGTCACCATCGGCGAGATCTCCAAGCTGCTCGACAAGAACAAGATCTTCCTCGACCGGATGGTCGATGTCGGCGTGATCAGCCGCGAGTCCGCCATCGCCTGGGGCATGACCGGCCCGAACCTGCGCGCCTCCGGCGTCCCCCGCGACCTCCGCAAGGACAGCCCATACCTCGGCTACGAGAAATACGAATTCGACGTGCCGATCGCCGAGGAGGGCGACTGCTACGCCCGCTATCAGATCCGGATGGAGGAAATGCGCCAGTCCATCCGCATCTGCCGCCAGGTTCTCGACACGATGCCGGACGGTCCTGTGAATCTAGCTGATTCCAAGAGCATGTTGCCCGACAAGGAGCGCGTGCTGATGTCGATGGAGGAGCTCATCCACCATTTCATCGTCTCCACCCAGGGTATCAATGCCCCGGCTGGCGAAGTCTATTTCGCCGCGGAAAACCCCAAGGGCGAGCTCGGATTCTTCATCCATTCCAAGGGTGGCGGCGTCCCGTATCGCCTGAAAATCCGCAGCCCCTCGTTCTGCAATCTCTCCATCACTTCCAAACTTCTACCCGGCCACATGGTGTCCGACATCCCGGCCATCCTCGGCTCGCTCGACTTCGTGATGGGTGAGTGCGACCGGTGATCGTCTAGTAATCTTGTTATGAAAAAAATCATCTGCCTGAGTTTGATATGTGCCGGCGTTTCCTGCGCCGCCTTCGAAAAGTGGACCAACAACGACGGCAAGACCGCCGAACTGGAACTGGTCAAGGTCGTTGAAAATGGCGACGGGAAGACCGGAGAGTTCAAGATGAGAAGCGGTAAGGTAGTCATGCTCAAAGCCTCCGATCTGTCCGAGGATGCTGCGGCGAGGCTCGCGGCATGGGCACCGCCTGCGCCTGTCATCGAAGGCAAACCCAGTGTTTTCGACAAGGTGTTGGACGGCAATCTGGTCAAGCTCGACGGCAAGTCACTGAAGAAATTCGATCTGACGGAGCGCCCGAAGAAATACTACGTCTTTTATTACACCGCGTCGTGGTGTGGTCCTTGTCAGCAGTTCACCCCGTCTCTTGTGGATTTCTACAAAAAGCACAAAAGCGACAAATTTGAACTCGTTCTCATCACCAGTGATAAGGACGAGGATTCGATGGAGGACTACGCCGCGAAGAAGAAGATGCCTTGGCCGCAGTTGAAGCTCAAAAAGGTCGAGGACTTCAGTAAGGAATTCCCGCATGGCGTCAGCGGTATTCCTTCGATCGTTGTCTGTGATCTTGAAGGCAAGAATCTCGGTAATTTTCGCAATCTCGCAGAACTTGAAGAACTCGTAAAATAGCCATGTCCGTCTCTCCGCTCGAAGAAAACGTCGCCTCGCACGAGACGCCTGGTGACAAGTTCTATCCGCCGTTCACCGTCACTCCCAAGCTTGAGGCCGAGGCCGACGAGCGCATCTCGCATTACCCGGAGAGCAAGCGCGCCGCCACCTTGCCACTGCTGCACATCGTCCAGCACCACTTCGGCTACATCTCGGCTCCTTCCATCGGGTGGGTGGCGAGTAAGCTCTCGATCGAGCCGGTCAAGGTGCTCGAAGTCGTCACTTTCTATCCGGGTTTCCGCCAGTCCGCTCCGGGGAAGTTCCACATCCGCGTCTGCCGCACTCTTTCCTGCGCGATGGGCGGCAGCTACGAGCTGATGGAGCGCCTCTGCGAGCTAACCGGCATCGACCGCTCGGCCAGCGATTCCCACCACCACCCGATCACGGTTTCCCCCTGCGGGAAATTCTCCGTCGAGTTCGCCGAGTGCCTCGCATCCTGCGGCAGCGCTCCGGTCTGCATGGTGAACGATGATTTCCACGAAGGAATCGCCCCCGACAAGGCCGAGGAGCTCCTCGCGAAATACGCGGCTAATGCGCAACTCCATTAAGGATTGGGAGTCACCATAGTTTCTTTGAGCTGTTCCGTGCCGCACTCCTGCCGGGATGGGCAGACTGCCTGCATTGAATCCAAAAAGGCACTGGACTGAAGTCCCGGCCTGCTTTGGACGGGCATCCAAAACTCCGATTGCGCTTCGGCGTGGATTCTGTATAGGATCCAAGGGTGAATTCCCGTGAAATAATTCAATTGGATGAAGTCGCGCCGCCGCAGCGGATCGGCTTCGTGGGTGGCTTTGAACCCCGGCGCTGCGGGATTGCCACTTTCACGCATGACCTGTGCGAGGCGGTGGCGGTGGCAGTCCCCGAGGCCCGGTGTTTCGCCGGAGCGGTGAACGACCGGGCGGAAGGCTACAATTATCCGCCGCAGGTGCGCTTTGAAATTCTCGAGAGCGATCTGGATTCCTACCGACGCGCGGCGGATTTTCTGAACTTCAACAACACCGAGGTGCTCTGCTTGCAGCACGAGTTCGGCATCTACGGCGGGCCGGCGGGCAGCCATGTGTTGGCCTTGCTCAAGGAGGTTCGGATGCCGGTCGTGACGACCCTGCACACGGTGTTGCAGCAGCCCGACGCAGCCCAGCGCAAGGTGATGGACGAGGTGGTGAGCCGCAGCGAGCGGTTGGTCGTGATGGCACGCAAGGGCGCGGAAATCCTGCAGGAAACCTACGGCGTTTCGGCCGCGAAGGTGGATGTGATCCCGCATGGGATACCCGACACTCCCTTCGCGGATCCCGATTTGCACAAGGCCCGCTTCGGGGTGGAGGGGTGCGGAGTCCTGCTGACCTTCGGTCTGCTAGGTCCGGGCAAAGGGATCGAGCATGCCATCGGCGCGTTGCCGGAAATTGTCCGGCGGCATCCGAATACGGTCTATCTGGTGCTCGGGGCCACCCACCCGCATCTGGTCGCGCGGGAGGGGGAGAGTTACCGGCTGGGCCTGGAGCGCCTGGCGGAAAACCTCGGGGTCGGGGAGAACGTGTTTTTTTACAACCGCTTCGTGTCAGCGGAAGAGCTCGCCGAGTTCATCGGAGCGGCGGACATCTATCTGACGCCGTATCTCAACGAGGCGCAGATCACTTCCGGCACGCTGGCACACGTCTTGGGCGCGGGAAACGCGGTCATCTCCACGCCGTACTGGCACGCACGGGAGCTGCTCGCGGACGGGCGGGGGATTCTGGTGCCGTTCCGAGATCCGCAGGCCATCGCCGCGGGGGTGTGCGCGTATCTGGACGATCCGGCACTGCTGGCACGGACCCGTCAAGAGGCTTATCAATTCGGTCGGGAGACGATCTGGCCGGCGGTGGCGAGGCTCTATCTGGAGTCCTTCCGGCGGGCGCGCGCGGATCACGAGCTCGCGCCGCGCAACACGGTCGGTGGCTGGAAGCTCGGCCGCCGTTCGTATGATCTTCCGCCGCTGCGGCTCGACCACATCATGCGGATGAGTGATGGCACCGGCATTTTCCAGCACGCCACCTTCACCGTCCCTAACTTCCACGAGGGCTATTGCACCGATGACAACGCACGGGCGTTCATCCTTTGTAACCTGTTGGAAGAGCCCGCTTGTCTCGACGATTTGGCGACAAGCTACCTCGCCTTCCTCGCGGCGGCACTGGACCATGAGACCGGACGCTTCCGGAATTTCATGAGCCACGGGCGGCAATGGCTCGCAGGCCCGGGCAGCGAGGACAGCCACGGCCGCGCCCTGTGGGCGTTGGGCGTCGGTGCGGGCCGCTCGCGCAACAGCGGCCACCGGCGTTTGTGCGTGCAGCTGTTTGATGACGGGCTGCCGGTGGTGGAATCGTTCACCTCGCCGCGGGCGTGGGCCTTTACGCTGTTAGGAATTCACGAGCTCTTGCGAAGCACCGGCGACGACGCTGAGGCAAGCACGGCATGCGAAATCCTGACCGGCAAGCTGGTGACGCTGTGGCGGAGCTGCGCCACCGAGGACTGGCCGTGGTTTGAGACCCGCGCGACTTACGACAACGCACGGCTTTCCCAGGCGCTGATCCTCAGCGGCAAGGCGGACGTGCTGGAAATCGGCCTCAAGTCATTGCAGTGGCTCGTCTCGATGCAAAAAACGCAGGCCGGTCATTTCCGCCCGATCGGCAGTAACGGATTCCATGAGAAGGAAGGTGCACGCGCCGACTTCGACCAACAGCCGGTGGAATCCCATGCCATGGTGGCTGCTTGTCTGGAAGCGTTCCGCGTCACGCAGGATCCGTTCTGGTCGGTCGAGGCGAAGCGCGCCTTCGAGTGGTTTTTGGGCCGCAATGACCTGGGGTTGCCGCTTTACGACTACACCACCGGCGGCTGCGGCGACGGGCTGCATCATGACAGGGTCAACGCGAACCAGGGCGCGGAGTCGTCTCTCGCCTTTCATCTGTCACTTGCTGAAATGAAGTATGTCGAACCGATTCCCACACGAACCGCCAGCTTTGCCATATGAACTCTATCCACTTGTGCCGCCATGACATCACGATGCTCCCGGAAAGCACCCGGGTGCTGATTCGTCCGTTCATCCCGTCGGAGCCGCAGCGCGTCACCGCCATTCTCGGCCGCGCGCTGGCTTTGACGGAGGAGGAGGTCGTGCGGAAACTCCAGGACGTGCATCACGAGTTCGACTCGCGGCATTATGACATCGACTCGCTGCTGTGGCAACATTACCTGAAAGTGGAGTCGCGAGTCTTCACTCAGCGCGAACTCTCCCGCGAGCGGAAACTTCTGATAGGCGCGTTCTTCTCCGGGGAGTATTCGCTGGAATCCGCCGCCTTGTTCAACCCTTCCATCGTGCCGCATCCGGATCAAAGCGACCTGCAGGACGGGGCGCTGCGATTCGTCATGAGCCTGCGGGCCACGGGCGAGGGGCATATCTCTTCCATCGAATTCCGCTCGGGCGTGATCTCGCAGGGCGGGCACATCGGCCTCGATCCCATTTCCCGCTTCGTCACGCTGCCGGAAATCGTCCCTAATCCCAGCTATCGAAAAAAAAGTTTCATCCACAAGTTTCATGAAATGGGATTCTATAACGATTATGCCAACGCGGTGATGGCTCCGCTGGCGAACGAGTTCACCCGCAGCGACCTGAACAAGAGCGTGGGCACCGTCCGCCATCAGAACCAGCCGTGCACGGTGGATCTCCAGCGGACCCTCGAATGCATCCAGTGGCTGGCGGACTCCAATTACGAAGTCCGCTTTTCGCCCTCGCTCGGCATGAGCGAGCGGATCATTTTCCCGGTCTCCTCCAACGAGAGTAACGGCATCGAGGACGCGCGCTTCGTCCGCTTCACCGATGACGACGGCTCTATCATGTATTACGCCACCTATACTGCGTATAACGGCCGCACCATCCTTCCGCAGTTCATCGAGACGCAGGATTTCCTGCACTTCCGCGTGCTCACCCTCAACGGCAGCGCGGTGCAGAACAAGGGCATGGCGCTCTTTCCAAGGCGTATCGATGGCCGCTACGCGATGCTGTCGCGGCAGGACGACGAGAACCTCTTCGTCATGTTTTCCGACAATCCCCACTTTTGGAATGACGCGCAGATCTTGATGCGCCCCGCCGAGGTCTGGGAGTCGGTGAAAGTCGGCAACTGCGGCTCGCCTATCGAAACCGAGGCCGGCTGGCTGGTCATTACCCACGGCGTCGGACCGATGCGCAAGTATTGCATCGGCGCGGCGCTGCTGGATCTTCACGATCCCACGAAGCTCATCGGCCGGCTCCGCGAACCTCTGCTCTCGGCCGAGGGCAACGAGCGCGAAGGCTATGTGCCCAACGTGGTCTATAGCTGCGGCTCGCTGCTGCACGATGGCAAAATCATCCTGCCTTATGCGATGAGCGACATCGCCACAGCCATCGTGAGCGTTTCCTTGGATGAAATCCTAGCGGCCTTGACGTCGGGGAACTGAGGTTTCGGCGGGTATCGGCTCGTCCCTCCTTTTCAGACCGGGCGAACTGCCTGCGGGATCGCTTGGTCGCGGGTCCCGAGCCTCATGGTCTGCCTCCGCCTATCGGCGACCCCCTGTTGGGGGCGGAGGTGCCTCCGAGGCTACCCCATCTTTGATCCGGTGGCCAAGGCCGGGAATACATCGGCTGAGGAAATCTTTCTCTGCACTGGTTCGGGGGCGAACGGGCGCGGCATCTACACTCAAGAGGGGTTCGTTGTTTTCAAGGATTCGCGGGCGCGCATTGAAAACGTGCCTTCCATGGCAGGAACGGCAATGGAGACATTTCGGAAGAAACTTTTCGATTCCGGCGTCTTGTCGATTGATGGCGAAACCGCCGTGATGACGAAAGACCATCTCTTCCAATCTCCCAGTTACGCCGCCATCGCCCTGATGGGCAGGAATGCGAACGGATGGACGGAATGGAAAACCAAGGATGGCAAGACACTGGATGCCGTGAAGCGCCAGTCAGTTAGCGCGACATCAACATCATGACACCGTGAAGATCCCCGTAAGATTTGCGCGCAAAGTGAAGGGCTCAAAACCAAGCAGGGAGGCCTCGCCAAATGGATTGGCGAAATCTCCCTGTCCGTTCACTGGTGGTATAAGCTGAGGTATAAGAAACTCATTCCTCAGACTTAAGTGATTGATTGTCAGGTGGTGGAGGCGAGGGGAGTCGAACCCCTGTCCGAAACGCCGTCAACACTGGCATCTACACGTTTAGCATGATGTCTGGAGTTTCGGACGGGCTAGGCCCTCATGCAGCGTTGCTCGTCCTAGAAACCTGTTTGATCTCGGAAAGGAGCCCGGTCACCCGACTCCGATCCCAGCCTGCCAGGTGTTCGCCATCCCCCTCAGCAGGTGTCGGGGTTCAGACGTGGTCGTCAATTAAGCGGCCAGTGCGAGCTCGTTAGAGTCTGCATTTATTTGTTTTGAGCGGCTTTTTTAAGAGGCCAACCGATCAACCTCTACGTGCAACCAGCGCGTCAAACATCCCGTCGAAACCAGAACGCCCCCGTCACTTGTGACAGCGGCAAGATGCACCGGATCCCGCCGGGATCAATGAGAATTTGGAATTTCATCCACAGAGGGCAGCCGGTCTGCGGCGGAAAAGTGCAAAGGTTGCCTGATGTGGGGGCGCAGCGGAGTGATGATCCCGGTGTCCAAGCGGTAAATCCAGCTGTGGATGGATATTTGTTGCCCGCGCTCCCAGGCGTCTTCCAAGATGGTCGTTCGGGCGACGTGGTGGGCTTGCGCGAGCACATTGAGCTCACACAGCCGGTCCACGGCGGCTTCCGGTTCCAGGGCATCGAGTTCCTGTCGATGGACGCGGCTAAGTGAGCGAATGCCGGCCAGCCAGTTGTCGATCATGCCGTGCCGGAAATTTTCCAAAGCGGCCTGCACGCCGCCACAGCCGTAGTGGCCGCAGACGATGATGTGGCGGACTTTCAGGACATCCACGGCGTATTGAATCACGGCGAGCACGTTGAAATCTGTCTCTGCGACGACGTTCGCTACGTTGCGGTGGACGAAAATTTCTCCGGGTGCGAGGCCGGTGATCTGGTTGGCTGGCACTCGGCTGTCCGAGCAGCCGATCCACAAATACTCGGGATGTTGCTGGTTCGCGAGATTGCGGAAAAAATCCGGATCGTTCGCATTGATCGAGTCGGCCCAGACTTTGTTGTTGTCCAGAAGATGAATGAGTGAATGCATCGTGGCCGCGAGTGAAGCGGGAATTTCCGGGGCCGTCCACCGTCACTTTCGTTGTATAATATCACGGACTTGACTCCGCGCCCCATCCGCTGACCGTGCGCGATCTTCGAAGAATGAATTGGAATTACCCAAAAGAGCTGCCGGTCGTCGAACACCGGGAGGAAATCCTCGCGGCCATCCGCGCGCATCCGGTTGTAGTCGTGGTCAGTGAAACCGGCTCCGGGAAAACTACCCAGCTGCCGAAAATGGTCGCCGAAGCGCTCGGTGACGATGGCGGGCGCATCGGTTGCACCCAGCCACGGCGGCTCGCGGCGGCCAGCGTCTCGAAGCGCGTGGCCGAGGAGTTGCAGGTCCCGCTCGGAGATTACGTCGGCTACCAGGTCCGCTTCGAGGACCGCACCTCGCGGGAGACGCGGATCAAATTCATGACCGACGGCATCCTGCTGGCGGAAACCCAGGGCGACCGCGACCTCAAGCAATACGAGGCCCTCATCCTCGACGAAGCACACGAACGCTCGCTCAACATCGACTTCCTGCTCGGCTACGTGAAGCGCCTTTTGGAACGCCGGAAGGACCTGAAACTCGTCATTTCCTCCGCCACCCTCGACGCCGGATCGTTCGCGGAGTTCTTCTCCTTCAACGGCGTGCCCGCGCCGGTCATCGAAGCACCGGGCCGGATGTTTCCCGTCGCGGAATTCTTCCTGCCGCCTTTCGACGACGAGGATCTCGCCCAACATGTCGCCCGCGCCGTGGACTATCTCGGCGACGTCGAACCGAACGGCGACGTCCTGATTTTCCTCCCCGGCGAGCGCGAAATCCGCGAGTGCGCCGACGTCCTCGACGGCCGCCAATACCGCAGCACCGAGGTGCTGCCGTTATTCGCCCGCCTCGGCCTCGGCGACCAGCAGCGTGTTTTCAATCCCGGCAACAAGCGCCGCCTCATCCTTGCCACTAACGTCGCGGAAACTTCGCTCACCATCCCGCGCATCGCCTGCGTCATCGACACCGGCATCGCCCGCGTCAGCCGCTGGAGTCCGGGAAAAGGCGTGCAGCGCCTGCAAATCGAGCCAGTCAGCCAGGCCAGCGCCCGCCAGCGGAAAGGGCGCTGCGGCCGTGTGAGGGACGGCGTCTGCGTCCGGCTTTACGAGGAAACCGAACTCACCGAACGCCCGGAATTCACCGACCCGGAAATCCGCCGCAGTTCCCTGGCCGGCGTGATCCTGCGGATGAAGGCGCTCAACCTGCCGGAGATCGACGAGTTTCCCTTCCTCGATCCACCGTCGCCCAAGGCCGTTTCCGAAGGCTATCGCACCCTTCGCGAGGTCAACGCACTCGATAAGGAAAAACGCCTCACCGACTATGGCCGTCAGATCGCACGGTTACCGGTCGATCCACGGTTAGGCCGTATGCTCATCGAGGCCCGCAAGGAACATTGCCTGGCGGAAGTCCTGCCCATCGTCGCCGCTTTAGAGTCCAGCGACCCCCGCGAACGTCCCGCCGAGAAAACCCGCGAAGCCGACGCCGCGCATGCCAAGTGGAAGGACGGCGATAGCGATTTCATCTCGCTCCTCCGCCTCTGGAACGACCTCGCGAAGTTCCGCGACCACCGCGGCCGCTGGCAGCGCAATGCCCTGCGGAAATTCTGCGGACCCGCCTTCCTCAACGCCCGCCGCGTGATGGAGTGGGCGAACGTCCGCGACGAGCTCGCCGATCTGCTGGAGCGCGAGTGGAAGCTCAAGATCGGCGGCATCGGCGACGATATATCCGGCGCGGAGAACTACGCCACGCTTCACAAAGCACTTCTAGCAGGCGTGCCGCGGCAGTTCGGCGTGTGGGACCGCGAGTCGAAATCCTACCGCAGCGCGAACGGCGGCTTCTTCGCGGTGTTTCCCGGCTCCGGCCTGTTTTCCCTGCCCAAGCGCTTCGAGTGGGTGATGGGCATGGAGCTGGTGGAAACCTCGCGGCTGTGGGCGCGGCGGGTTGCTAGGATTGATCCCGCGTGGGTCGAGCTGGTCGCGCCGCACCTGTGCAAGAGCAAGTATGGCGAGGCGCACTGGGACGAAGCCCAAGGCGCGGTTTACGGCAAGGAAACCGTGATCTGCGGCGGCCTGCCCGTCGTCGCCGGGCGGCGGGTTCACTACGGCCGCGTCGATCCCGTAGCGGCTAGAAATATTTTCCTGCGGGAAGGCATCATCGGCAACGGCCTGCGCAAGCGCTGCAAGTTCCTCGACCACGTGCTCGAAATGCGCGGCGAGATCGAGGCTATCGAACAGAAACTCCGCCGCCCCGGCGGGTTGTGGAGCGACGAGGCCGTCCTGCGCTTTTACGAGGAGCGCATCCCCGAAGACATCAACACCGCCGCCGCCTTCCACAAGTGGCTGGAGAGAAACGAGGATGTCCTGATGCTCGGCGTCGGCGACGTGGTGGACGAGGATCTCGAATACCTCGGCCTCGCAGGTTTCCCCGACAACATCACCCACGCTGGTCAGGAATACTCGCTCTACTATCACACCGCGCAGGGCGAGCGCGATGACGGCGTCACGCTCGGCGTCCACGTTGATCAACTGCCGAAATTTCCTGACTGGCTGCCCGCCTGGGGTGCCGATGGAAACCTGCGCGAGCGCGCGGAAATCCTGCTGCGCTCGTTGCCAAAAGACTACCGCCGAATCTGCCAGCCCATCGCCCCCGCAGCGGAAAGCTTTGCCGAGCTGTGGAGTTTCGCACCCAAGGACCGTTCCATCTATCAATCTCTATCCGAGCATATGAAGGACCGCAACGGAGTCTATGTCCCCGTCGGTGAATTCGACACCAGCAAGCTCCCGCCCGAGCTCGTCACGAAAATCTGGGTCTGCGATGACGACGCCAACGAGCTGGCGATGGGCGACGACGTGGCCGTGCTCAAGCTCCAGCTCGCCGACCGCATGCGCGTCCGTTTCGAGGCTGCCGCGAATGCCGATGTCGAGCGCAAGGGCATCAGCACGTGGGACGGAGAAAGCCTGCCGGAACTCGTGATGACACCGGGCGGCGCGGCCTATCCGGCGCTGGTGGACGAGGGCAAAACCGTCGGCGTCCGCGCCTTCACCTGCGCCGCTGAGGCGGCGGAATCCCACCGCGCAGGCGGCGCGCGCCTGCTGTGGCTCGCCCACGCCGACCAGGTCGCCTATCTGAAGAAGAAATTCCCGCTCGGCCTGATGGCGAAGGTCGAGCTGCCGCGCCTCGGTCCCGGCGGCACCTCGCTGGACATGCTCATCCTGCTCGCCGCGGAGGGCGCTGCTAGAGGGGTTTTTCCGAGATCGCCCGATGAGTTCGCCGCGCTCAAGGAGCAGGCGAGGGGACACTGGTATGAAGCCGCTGCAGTTATCGGCAGAGCCATCGACGAAATTTTCGAGATCCTGCCGGAAATCCAGCGCTGGATCGCCGCCAACCGGAATGACCGCAACCTCGGCGAGATCGCGGAGGATCTCGAAGAGCAGCTCGCCTGGCTCTTCCGCAAGGACTTCGCCTGGCGCGCCGGCTTTGCTGGCCTGCGTGAATACCCGCGCCGCCTGCGGGCGATCCGTTCCCGGTTAGGCCGTCTTTCCTCGCTGCCCATCGTCAAGGATCTGGAGAAAATGCAGCGCCTCCGCCGCCTCTGGCAGCCGTGGTTCCAGCGCTGGTCCGCCAAGCCCGGGGACCCGCGCTCCTGGCCCCACGGCTGGGCGCTGGAGGAATTCCGCGTTTCGCTCTTCGCCCCGGACATCCCGCTGCTAAGCAAAGTTTCCGAGAAGCGGATCGAAGAGATGATCTTCGGCTAACGAAGTCACGCTTGTCGTTGTTCCCGGATGTCGGGATCTTGGCGCAGTTCACCGTCTTGAAATCAGTCAATCCCTGCAATCAATGGTTAATTTTGAAAAACAACTGATCTCCGGCCTAAATCAGCCGCTATAACGCAAGCTTTAAATAAATTCACCCTCACCCGGTTCGGGGAGGATTGCGCGTTGTATCGCCTTCTGGGCTTCGTGCCGGAGAGCGAGCGGAAAAGCGGCCAGCGCCGCAAGTCCGGGGCCGCCGGAACCCCAGCGCCGCCTCGCGGTATCAAGAGTCTCGCCGGGTGCGGGCGGCGGCGTGAACGTCGGATGATTTGGGCGGTTTAAAAATCGGATGTTAGTGCATGGGTTTTTGCTGGGGTGGACGATGGCGGTTCTCAGCTTTCGACGCGGTCTTTCATGCG
>CANHPN010000020.1 GCA_947462535.1 Akkermansiaceae bacterium
GATCGTCGATCGTGATCTGCCCGCCGTAACCCGCGTTGAAAACACCGGTCACGCCCGGCGTCTCCGCGGCGAAGACAAGCGCTCCGGCGATGTCCTTGACGAAGATGAAATCACGGGTCTGCCCGCCGTCGCCGAAGACCGTGATGTCCTCGCCGCGCACGGCCTTTTCGATGAAGATCGGAACCGCGGCGGCATAAGCTCCTTTGGGATCCTGGCGCGGGCCGAAGACGTTGAAAAAACGCAGGGCGGCGGTCTCCAGCCTGCCTTCGCGCTGGAACATGCCCAGGTAATACTCGCCATCGAGCTTGGTGATCGCATACGGGCTCTTCGGCTCGGGAAGCATGGTCTCGAGTTTCGGCACCGTCGGGTTGTCCCCGTAAACGGCGGCCGAGGAGGCGAAAACGAGTTTGCTAACACCGGCAGCGGCCGCTTCCTCGAGGATGTTGAGCAGGCCGTGGACGTTGATGTCCACGCACTCGCCGGGTTTCGCCATCGACTCGGGAACGCTGACCATGGCTGCCAGGTGGAAGACGCGGTCGATTCCCTCCAGCGCTTTCTTCACCAGCTCGCGGTCGGTGACCGAGCCCTCGATGAAGGTATGCCGGAGCCCGTCGAGATTGTGGCGGTGGCCGGTGCGGAGGTTGTCGAGCACGCGGATTTCCTCCGCCTTGTCCTGATAGTGCTCGACGATGTGGGAGCCGATGAACCCGGAGCCGCCAGTGATGAGGATTTTCATGTTTGAGAGTTGCTGTCTGGAGTTCTTCAGCCGACCCACCGGAAGCCGGCGGCGTGGCTAACTGTTCGAAGGCTCCAGCACGTAGCTGTCCTTGCCGTCCTTGACGAGCCAGCCTTGCTCGGCAAGCCGGGCGCGGAGAGTGTCGGACTCGGCCCAGTTCCTCGCAAGGCGCGCCTGCCAGCGCTCTTCTGCTAGAGCCTTGATCGCTTCCGGAACGGCGCTGGAATCCTGATGGACCTCCTCCGGCAGTGTGAGTCCGAGGGCGCGTAGGAGGCGGTTGAATCCGGCGAGCGCGGCGGCGGCCTCCTCGCCAGTTAGGTTCGCGGCCTCGCGAAGGCCGGTGAACATCCCGCCGAGCGCGCCGGGGGTGTTGAGGTCGTGGTTCAGGCTGTCCCACGCGGCTTGGAACGGGCCGAAGTCCGCGCTGGCAAGGCGGGTGCCGGGCTCGATTTTCGAAGCGAGCTGGCGGGCGCCCTTGGCGAGTTTCGCCAAAGCCTCGCGAGCGGCTGATAGAGAGTCGAGGGTGAAATTGAGCGGCTTGCGGTAATGCGCGCCGATCAGGACGTAGCGAACTTCCATCGCCGAAAACCCACGGGCGGCGAGGTCTTCGAGCGTGTAGAGATTGCCGAGCGACTTGGACATTTTCCCGCCATCGACGAGGAGGTGGGTGATGTGGAACCAATGCGCGGCGAAGTGGCCGCCGCACGCGCACTCGCTCTGGGCGATTTCGTTTTCGTGGTGCGGGAAGACGAGATCGACGCCGCCGGAGTGAAGATCGAACGACTCGCCGAGGTATTCCTGGATCATCGCCGAGCATTCGAGGTGCCAGCCGGGTCGGCCTTCGCCCCACGGGGACGGCCAGAAATTCTCGCCGTCCTCGGGCTTGCGGCCTTTCCAAAGGACGAAGTCGGAGAGGCTGTCTTTTTCGTATTCGTCGGAGCTGGAGCGGGCGTTCTGGGTTTTGCCGATGTCGAGCTCGCGCTGGTCAAGACGGGACAGGCGGCCGTAACCGGGAAACGAGGAGATTTTGAAATAGACCGAGCCGTCGTCGGAGGCGTAGGCATGGCCTTTTTCGATCAAGGTCTCGATCATTGCGATCTGCTGCGGGATGTGTTCGACTGCGCTCGGCTCGATGTGCGGCGGGAGCAGGCCGAGTTTTTCGCAATCCGCGTGGAATTTCGCGGTCCAGTCGGCGGTGAATTCCTTCAGGGACTTGCCGGCTTTTTGGGAATCGCGGATCGTTTTGTCGTCCACGTCGGTGACGTTGCGGACGTGGAGCGTGCGGGTGCCGCCGGTTTCCAACGTGCGGCGGAGCACGTCCTGCAGCACGAAGGTGCGGAAATTTCCAATGTGCGCGGGGCCGTAAACGGTGGGTCCGCAGCAGTAAAATCGAAAGGTCGAGCCATCGATGGGGCGGAGGTCGCGTTCGGTCCGGGTCAGCGTGTCAAAAAGCCGCATGGCCGGGGTTTAGGCAGCGGCGGGCCTGGAGCCAAGAGCAATCCGAGGGAGTTTCGCCCGATCTATCCACGCTGGCAGCGGAAGACGAGAAGAAGCGTGATCAAGGCGAGCCGCGAGAGCATTCCCAGCTCGGGAACCGCCTAGCTGCGGACCTCGACATCGACCCACTGCGGCGCAAACGTAGTTAATTTTTAAAACAATCAAGTTTGACGAAATATTTTATAAATTTAGAGGATTGGGTTTTCAACCGATGAGGGCTAGGCTCCTGCCGGAAATGATGCGACTACAGGACGAACGAATGAAGCAAGTCGCCATCGGAGTGAGCATTCTAGTGGTGCTGACCGTGGTGGTGACGGGACTTTTGATGGGCTGGCGGCTGCTGCCCGGCCTTCTAGGCGAGTGGGTGGGAACGATGATCGGGATCCTGACGACGCCGTTTTTCATGGAGGCGTCGTTCGCGATTCTTGGCTTGGTCACGGTGATTTCGCTGAATCACTGGCACCAGCGCAAGGACGGAGACGATTTCGTCTATCTGGAGCAAGTGACCGGACCGGAGCTGCCGAAGGGTTTACCCGAGCAGGCGAAATGGGCGGTTTACCGG
This sequence comes from Akkermansiaceae bacterium, assembly GCA_947462535.1. GTDB lineage: Bacteria > Verrucomicrobiota > Verrucomicrobiia > Verrucomicrobiales > Akkermansiaceae > Luteolibacter. The sequence goes on from CANHPN010000020.1 coordinate 2,796, forward strand.
GAGAAACCGCTGGCCGGGGAAGACCCGTCGCTGTTGGCGCAGGCGGAGGGAGCGTTTGCCATCGGCGACTATCCGGCGGCCGGCGAGTGGATCGGCGCGATGAGCCACCACGAGCTCAAACAGCCAACAACTCTCAGATTGCGACTGGATCTCGCGAAAGCGACCGGCAGGGACGATCTGGCGAGACAACTGGAAAATGAGCTCCGGCAGCTGCCGTGATCGTTTGAACACTCCGCGATTATTGACTTCAAGAACAGGCCTGACTTCGGCTCAGACTGGCCGCAGTGAACAGCGATCTAGCACCCATGAACCCGGCGAACTTTTTGAAAACGGCCCACGGTGATTTGGCCGGGCTGCGCGAGCCGGCGTTCGATTACTTCGACGACACCCGCCGCCAGATGACCAGCTGGATGGCGCTCCTGGAAGCGGGAAATTTCAAACAACGGCGCGACGAACTGCATCGTTGCAAAGGGGGCGCGTCGCTCTTCGGGCTCGGACGGATCGTCGCCCTGATCGGCTCCTGCGGGGGTGCTTCGGTCCTTGAGGAGCGCGGCTCCGACCTGACGGGTTTTGAAACCGAGCTCACCGAGGCGGGACGGGCCATGATGGCGATGACGGATTGACCCGCTAACGATGGCAGCCACAATTCAATCCCCCGAGAAAGAACTTCGATTCACCCGTTCCGGGCAGGCCGGCTTGTTCTGGATGATCGCGGCGGTGCTCGCATCGGTCGGGATCACAATGCTGGCGACGTCGATTTACCGCGACATCAACCCCGAGCTGCCGCACCCGGCATGGGCGTTGGTGCCATTGGTTCTCGCGCTGCTCATGGCCCGCGTGGCCGTCCGGCTGACGCGGCATGCTTATCTGATTCTGACGCCGCTGGGGATCGAGATCTTCCCGTTTTTCCGGCCTGCCGCAGGGATGCGGCTGGTCACCTGGCAGGAAGTGAACCACGCGGAGGTGGATGAAAAAACCAAGTGGCTCACCCTCCACCACGATCCCGAAAAAACCTCGGGCATCCATCTCTCGCTCACGCCGATCCGCGAGGAGCGGCGGACCTTGCTTGCCAAGGCCGTCCTCGGGCGGCTATCTCCCGCCAGCCCCAACGGCTGAAAAATTCACATGCGCTCCCATTCCCGACAAATCCTCACGGTGGAAGAAACCTTCGGCCAGAACGGCTGGCATTGCGAACTCGTCGAGGGCCGCGATGTTCTCCGCGCCGGCTTCGACGCCCATCACACGCGGATCGATCTGATCGCGCAGGCATACCCGCAGCTCAACGCGCTGGTCGTCGTTTCCGAATCACCGCTGAATCTCGATGACAAGCATCTGCCCAAGGTCCTCGAACTCCTCGCCCGCGCCAACAAACAGCTAACACTCGGCGGCTTTGAATACGACTTGGACCGCGAATACCTGGTCTTCCGCATTACCAATCTCTTCGAGCGCGAGAAATTCGACAGCGACATCATTTCCTCGATGGTCCATTGCGCGATCGCCGAGCTCGACCGGATCACCCCCTACGCCGCCATCGTCCGCGACACGCCGGGCGATTTGCTAGACGACCTCGACCTCGGCCGCCTGCTGATGCGCGAGGACATCATCCCACCGGTGCCGGGCGACGAGGAAGAGGAGTATTGAACTGGCGTTGCCTTGACAGCCACAAGGGCCCGACCCAGCCTATGCGGCGTCATGAAATTCAAATTACTATCCCTGCTGGCAGGCGTCCTATGCAGCGCGGCCGCCACCGCCGCTGATGGTTGGACATCGATGTTCAACGGCAAAGATCTGAGCGGTTGGAAGTCCAACACCGCCACCGAAAATCAGCCCCCCGGCGTGTTCAGCGTGAAGGACGGCGAACTCATCGTCAGCGGAGGGCGTGCGCACCTGTTCTATGTGGGCGCGGATGGCAATGCGCAGTTCAAGAACTTCGAGTTTAAGGCGAAGGTCAAAACGACTCCCGGCTCCAACAGCGGCATCTATTTCCACACGCAGTTCCAGGAGAAGGGCTGGCCGGGCGCGGGCTACGAGTGCCAGGTCAACGCGACCCACAGCGACCGCAAAAAGACCGGCGGACTTTACGCCGTGGCCGACGTGATGGATAACGCCCCTAACAAGGATGGCGAATGGTTTGACTATGCGATCAAGGTCGAGGGCAATCACATCGTGATTTCGATCAACGGCAAGGTCACCACCGATTGGACGCAGCCCGAGGATTGGGATCCGGCCAAAAAGCTCTCCAACATGCCCGGACGCAAGCTGGGAGAAGGCATCATCGCGATTCAGGGGCATGACCCGAAGAGCGTGGTTCATTACAAGGATCTCTTCATCAAGGCACTGCCATGACGAAGACGCCGCCGTGAATCCTTGAATTTCAAACCTCCCCCGGCGGACTTCGCCGATTTCACTCCGCGCATGCCCTCGAAAATCCTTCTGAAACCCAATGTCCAGCTCGGCGTCGTGCCGACTCATCTCAAATTCGTCGGCGGCCTTCTCCCCGACGAGAACGGCAAATTCCCCCGCGATGCCAACGGCGTGTTGCGGGTCGTCGCCGGTATGAGGGAGCTCTGCGAGATTTCCCCGGTAAAGATGAGCATCGTGCAGATCTCCTACTTCGCCTTCGCCGATCCGGCGGATGTCGCGGAGATGGTCGAAGGCCTCCAGGCGCTGGATCTGGAAGTTCACTTTATCATCATGGTCGGCGGCGCGAACCCGATGAACCCGGCGGACGAGGACGCGGTGGTCGCCCAGTTGGTGCCGTCTGTCAAGGTCGCCATCAGCCACGGCGTCCGCTACGTTTCCTCGACCTCCATCGAGGAATGGATGAGCGCGGACCAGCCCCGCGAAGGCGCGGAATTCGACGCGGCGGTCGCCCAGAACGTCAAGCTCCACCTGCGGGTTTACGAGGAAGCCGGGATCGCGGGATCCTGCGTGGAAAACTGGGGCATTGAGTTTCTGCGGCCCGGCGAGTTCAAGACATTCACTAATCTCGATCGCGGCTGGTCGTTCGTGAGGGCGGCCAACGAGGCGCTCGGGAAAAAGTTTTTCAAGCTGCTGGTAGATGCCGCGCATTGCGGCGACTCCGGCCTTTCCATCCCGGAAAACGAGGCGCTCATCGCCCGCATCGCGGCGGCGGGGGAGTTGGGAGCTTTCCATGCTTCGGCGAAAACCACACGCGGCTGCCTGTCCACCGACGACGGCTGGATCAGCGCACTGCTCGCCGCGTCTGCCAAAACCGGCGAGCTGCGGCACGTGTTCGTGGAGCTTTTCGACCACTCGGATGAGGCGCTGGAAAAGCTGCGCCAGCTCGAACCCGGCCACGGCGTCGATACCCGCGACGGCCGGACCTACACCGAGGTGATGGCAGACGGACTGGGCGACATCGCCCGCCGCCTCAATAACCTGAAAGCCCGCGGATTTCTCAAAGCCTGATCCGGCCATGAATGTCATCCACGGCGAACCGTCCTTTCATCTGGCGACTCCCGAACTGGACCTATTCGTCACCGCCCGCGGCGGCCACCTCGCGCCGGTGGTGTTCCACCTGCCGGGCCGCGACGTCTCGCCCTACGCGCTCGCCCCGTGGCGGCCTGCAGAATATCCGGAAATCCCTCCCCTGTTATCACTGCTGCGCGGGGATTTCCTGTGCCTTCCCTTCGGCGGCCAGACCGACGGACCGCCGCACGGCGAGCCGGCTAACAGCGAGTGGGCCCCGCTCGCTGTTGCCGAAAACTCACTCCATCTCGCAATGGACGCCGGGGGCCGCTTCGAGAAAATCCTAACCACCCGCACGGGTCAGCATGCCGTTTTTTGCGAGCACCGGATTTCCAATCTCGATGGGGATTTCAATTACGGAAATCACCCGGTCCTCGATCTGTCAGGACTTCCCGCGCAGGCCGGGCGCGTCACGGTGAGCCCGTTTCGCTGGGCTTCGGTCTTTCCCGGGGCGTTTTCAAACCCGGCTGCCGGGGAAACCCAGGCGTTGGCAGAAGGCGCGCGGTTCTCGGATTTGCGCGCAGTCCCACTCGCCGCCGGTGGCACGACGGATCTGACAAAATACCCCGCACGTCCCGGAAACGACGACCTCGTGATGATGGTCAACGAAGCCGCCACGCCCGAGCAACCGTTCGCCTGGTCCGCGGTCGTCCTCGACGGCTACGTCTGGTTTTCCCTGAAAAACCCAGCGGATTTCCCGGCCACGATGTTCTGGCTCTCCAACGGCGGACGGACGGCCGCACCTTGGAATGGCCGCCACATCGGACGACTTGGAGTTGAGGAGGTTTGCTCCTATTTCGCCAACGGCGTGGATGTCTCGCGGCAGGATTTACTCGCTGCGGAGGGAATCCCGACGACACGCCAGTTCAAAAGTGATGAAATCGTGTCGCTCAAAACGATCCAAGCGGTCGCCGCCGTGGGTCCGGATTTCGGAGCGGTTTCAAAAATCCTTCCTGTCGGCGACGAAGCCGTGACTCTGGCCGGCGAATCGGGCGTTTCCATCAAAGTGCCGATCGACTGGAAATTCCTGTTCTAATACCTCGCGACATCTCCATTCTCATCCAATATCCACCCGCCAGAAAGCCAATTCGGACGCATCCCTTGATAGATCAAATTCTTCCAGACGTATCCACCCGATCCAAATCCTCATGACCAACCCACTCACCACTGCCGACCTGTCCACCACTTCCACGAATCTCAAAGCCCTAGTCGACGGCCACCTCGAGGACACCGGCGGACTCCTGCGCCTCTCGCCCACCTGGGTCCCCCGCTCTTTCCTGCAACCCGGCCTGCGCATCAAGCTCCACCCGGACGACACCTACGCCTACGGACTCAACCGCGGCGGCATCGACGAGCGCTGGTTCGGCTCGACCACTGAGACCGCCAACGAAGGCCGCGCGGCGGATGAAGGGCTTTCCTACGTCGTCGTCGGCAATGAGCGCTTCACCCTGCGCGACGCCATCGCCGAGTCCGGCGCGGGTATCATCGGCAAGACGATGTGGGACAAATACGGGAAATGGCCGGTTTACTCGAAGTTCTTCGACAACATGGGCCCCATCCCGCACCACATGCACCAAAGCGCCGAGCAAGCCGCGCTCGTCGGCCAGGAAGGTAAGCCGGAGTCGTATTATTTCCCGCCGCAACACAACAACGTCGGCAATAATTTCCCCTACACCTTCATGGGCTTCGAGCCCGGCACCACCCGCGACCAAGTCCGCAAGTGCATCGCCAACTGGAACAAAGGCGAAAACGGCATCCTCGATCTATCCAAAGCCTATCGCCTCAAAGTCGGCACCGGCTGGCTCATCGACCCCTGCATCCTCCACGCGCCCGGCTCGCTCTGCACCTACGAACCGCAGTGGGGTTCCGACGTCTTCGGCATGTATCAGAACCTCGTCGAAGGCCGCGAAGTCCCGTGGTCGCTGCTCGTTAAGGACATGCCCAAGGACAAGCACCAGGACATCGACTTCATCATCGACCAGCTCGACTGGGAGAAAAACGTGGAGCCTAACTTCAAGGACAACCACTACCTCGAACCCGTCACCGCAGAGAAGGGCGAGGGCTACCACGACAAGTGGATCGTCTATGGAAAAGTCGATGGCTTCCAATACTTCACCGCCAAGGAAATCACCGTCGAGCCCGGCCAGACCGTCAGCATCAAGGACAACGGCGCCTACTCGCTCATCGTCGTCCAAGGCGAAGGCTTCGCCAACAAGCTGCGCCTTAACTGCCCGAAACTCCTGCGCTTCAACGAGCTCGCCAACGACGAGTTCTTCTGCACCGAGTCCGCCGCCCAACAAGGAGTCACCTTCAAAAACACCTCGCTCACCGAGCCTCTCGTCGCGCTCCGCTACTTCGGTCCCGAAGTGAATCCAAACGCCCCCGCCATCGGAGCTTACAAAAACCAATAAGTCATACAGGACCTATTCTTCACTCCCAATTCTCAACCATAAACTCTCAACTCCCCATGAAACTACACAACGCCATGTGGCCCGGTCTTGTCGGCAAGGAGCCCGGCACCGATCATCCACCCATTTCCCTCGACCGCATGCTCGAACTCACCGCCGCCGCGGAGGTGAACGGCCGCAAGTTCGACGGCGTCGATCTTTTCCTCTTCCACCCGCACACCGATCCCGACGCCTCCGATGACACGATCAAGGCGATAGCCGACAAGATCGCCTCGCACGGCCTCAACGTCGGTTCGCTGGTCGCCCCGGTCTGGCCCGGCACCGTCGGCGGCCCGGCTTTCGGTTCGGACGATGACCGCAAGAATTTCGTCCTCGCCGTGGAAAAAGCCTGCCGCATCGCGAAAATCCTCAACGACCACGGCGTGCGCCAGTCCGGCATCATCCGCGTCGATACCGCAGGCGGCGTGGCCGACTGGGCCAAAGACCCCGCCGGCAACACCCAAAAAATCGCCGAAACATTCCGCGAAGCCGGCAAGGTCGCCGCACAACACGGCGAGCGCATCGCGGCGGAAGGCGAAATCTGCTGGGGCGGCATGCACTCGTGGAAGGCCATGCTCGACACCCTCGAAGCCACCGACATGCCGGAAACCGTCGGCTTCCAGGCCGATCTCGCCCACACCTATCTCTATCTGATGGGTTACAACGCACCGGAGGCCGCGCTGCTTCAGGAAGGCTATTCGGACGAGGAATTCTGGGCCGCTTACAAGACCCTCACCGACGCCCTCCGCCCGTGGACTTTCGATTTCCACGTCGCGCAGAACGACGGCACCGTGCACGGCACCGGCTCCCACGACAAGACCGGCCGCCACTGCCGCGCCGACGATCCTAACGGCAAGCTCGACATCCCCCGCGCTTCCGCCTACTGGCTCAAGGACGCTGCCAGCCGCGACATGAAACACATCTGCTGGGATGGCTGCATGTTCTCCAACGAGGTCCTCGAAACCCCATCCACCTGGCAGCACATCCTCGAAGCCATGATCAAAGTGGACAAAGCCCTTTGAACGCCCCACATCGAAGCTCTCCACAGCGCCACCCTTGCATAGCTGCTCGACCGCCATTAATTCCGTATCCGCGCCCGCCGTCTGCTGGAACGCTGCCATCTCGCCTCCGGCTCCGTGCAGGACGCCGCCCACCGGGCCGGGTTCTTCACCGCGCGCCACTATCTGAACACGGTGCGCACAGGGCTCCCACAGGAGATCGACCTGGTTACCCAGACGGCGTGCGGGAAAATCCTGGTCTGCGCTAGCTCGACGAGAAGTCCGTGTTCAAGTAGCTCCGGGGTTTCCTGAAACACCCCGCGACACGACTCGCGGACGGGTAAGCCGCAGGCAATGTTGAAACCCGTCTCCCACCCGAAAATCTGACGCGCAACTGGATGTGCAGGCCAGTGCGCGGAACATCATCGTTGACCCGGTTCCAGTTGTTATACAGATTCGCATCACGATGAAAACCGCAACTCATCCCGCTGCTTAACACATGCAGTCGTCCCTGAAAATCGCGGCCGTCTTTGCGACGATGAACCGCAGGGAGACCGCGAAGGCCTGCGTGCTGGCTTTGGCACGGCAATCCCGCCCGCCGGATCTGGTGATCGTGGCGGACAACTGCTCGGCCGATGACACGGTGGCCGTGTTGGAAAATCTAGCGGACCTGCCTTTCAACCTGGTGGTGCGGCGGATGCCGGAAAACCGAGGCAACGCTGGCGGGGTGGAGGAGGCGATGAACCAGGCGTTCGGGGAAGGTGCCGACGCGGTTTGGATTTTGGACGATGATTCCTGGCCGCGCGCGACGGCGCTGGAGGCGATGCTTGAGGGACAATGGAATCCTCACATTGTGCGGCACGCGTTGCAGGTGGATCCGCGGAGCGGGAAATTCACCTGGCCGCTTCAGATCGAGGATGGCCGCGGCGGCTGGCGCTTGGTTTGGAGCGAGCAGGAGTTACCTAACGGCCTGCGAACGCGCAGCAGGATTTCATGGACGGGAGCGCTCGTTCCGCGCGAAGTCCGTGAGGCGGTGGGACCGGTGAACAGGGAATTATTCATCCGCGGCGAGGACGAGGAATATCCCTGGCGCATCGAGCGGGCGGGTTTCTCCCAAGAGGCGGTCCGCGGCGCGGTGATGGATCATCCGGGTCCGGAGAACGTGGTCCACTGGCGGTTTTTCGGGAAGAGTTTCTTCTTCGAGCGAGGGCTGGCGGACTGGAAACTCTACTACAAGGTCCGCAACATGGTCTGGCTGAAGCGCAGGCAGGCGGGCGATTTGCGGGCGCTCGCGATCGCGCTGACCTACGCCTTGGCCAGCGCGTGGATCGATAGTCCGCGCCGTCTGCTGCTGATCGGTTCCGCAGTCCGGGACGGATGGACGGGACGGCTCGGAAAATGGCGCGGACACGGGTGAGTTAGGATTCCCGGGGTAGCCATGGAGCCGCCCATTCGCGCTGTTTGAGGCGGCCATACAGCCACAGTCCCAGCGCGATGCCGCCGGCGTCGCTGGCGAGGTCGAAAACATCGACCCAGTCAAAGCCATAGCCGAAGGCCAATTGCGCGGTCTCGATGGCGGAGGCGAGGAGGACGGCGAGCGAGCGGGCCGGTTTTCGCCCGACGAGGCAGGCCATCGCCAAGGTGGGCGCGAAGAGCAGGATGATATGGAGCAGTGGCCGGGCGTTTGCAGCGTAGCGCTTGAAGCGCAGGGTGAAATCCCCTTGATCCGGAATCTCACCCACGGATTCCAGAACCGTGGGATTGGCGGAAGACCTGTGGATTGTCGCAGCGGCGGGCCTTGAAGCCGGCGCGGAAAGATCCGGAGCGCCCGTGGTTTCCAGGCCGATTTGAAACGGTCCGGCAAACGATCTTACGTTCTTCCAAGGGCCGGGAACCACGAAATAGAGGCCCATGACAAGCCAGATGGCGGAGGCGAGCAGGGCGCGGATTCGCGCCGCTTTGCCGCGCGGTCCGATCCATGCGACCGCCCAGGCCAGCCAGCCCGCCAGCAGAAACCAACGGCCGATTTTCCAAACCCGCCTCTCCCGCAGGACGGTGGCTTCGAACAGCGTAAGCTCGAGATCGCCCGAGACTCCGAGGTTTTCAAGACGCAGCGCCGGAATAGCTGGCGGGTGATCGGGTCTGAGGACCATTTCCATGACCCCGCTGGTCTGACTGCCCCTGACCGAGCAGAACGGATCATTTTCCCAAGCCGAGTCGCCGGCTTGCGCGTGCCACTCGATCAGGCCACGACCGTCCTCCCACATTTGCTTGCCCGGCCTGAGGTTGGCTGCGGAGACTTGGAACCGGACATGCAGAAAATCCACCGCCTTGATCTCTGGCAAATCGACGTGCGCCACGACCTTGGAATGCGTCTGACCCACCCGCAGCCTCAGTCCGGAGCCGGTTTCCGGACCCAGCCAATCGACGCCGGGAAACGGATTGGCGGTCGCGCGGAGATCGGAAAGCCGCAAGGTCGGAAACTCTGGCACACGCTCGAAGCGATGCTGCCAGAGACCATAGAGCGCCCCCAGGAGGAGTAGGAAAATTCCGGCTAAGGTGAGGCTGCGCATTTCTTGCGTCAGAAAACACTTCAAGCCCCGGTTTCCAACTAAATTCCGACCGCCGGGCTGAATCGGGCGGACGGTGACTAAATCGGCACTATTCGAGAATCTACGGTTGCAGAGCGTGGATTTTTAGGGACTCTTCCGCCATCGGTTTCTCCGATTCCCATCGCCCGCTTGATAAACCCATGGCTATCAGTCGCAAAGATTCTTTCACCCTCCAAGCACTCCAACTGACGGACGCCCTGCTGGTCTGTCTGTCCTTCTGGCTCGGAGGAGAGTTCCGGGGCTGGCTCGGGATCGGCGCTGCGGAGGAAGAGCTCTGGAAGAGCATGAACTGGGTGCTTTACATTGCGGTGCCCTTCACGCCGTTGATCCTCGAACGATTCGGCTTTTACGATCGTCTCAAGCACAAGAACGCCAGCTTGGCCATGTGGCAGCTGCTTCGCTCGGTCCTGGTAATCGTGCTCATACTCGTATTGTTCGCGGTCTTCGCGAAACAAACGGACACACGGCGGCTGGTGCTCGGGCTCGGGCTGGTTTTCGTGTTCTTCATCCTCCTCGCGCGGGACCGGGTCACGGCCATGTGGTTGAAGCGCCAGGTCGAGAGCGACGCCACCAAGGAGCGGATCGTAGTGGCGGGTTCGGGCGGGGAAATGAAGGAACTGCTGGCGGAGCTCGACCCGGAAATCGTCTCCAGCTGGAAGGTGGTGGATCACTTCGACCTGCGTGAGCGCGACGTGTCCGAGCTTTTCAGCCTGCTGAAGGAGCAGTCGGTGAGCCGGGTCGTTTTCGCGGCGAAGAACACGGAGTTTGAAAAAGTCGCCCGCGCGGTGGAGGCCTGCGAGCTGCAGGGGGTGGAGGCGTGGGTCGCCGCCTCGTTCATCCGCGCTCAGATCGCGCGGCCGGTTTTCGACGTGATCGGGAACAAGCCGATGATGGTGCTGCGCTCGACGCCCGAGCTTTCGTGGGAGCTTCTGTGCAAGGAGGTTTTCGACCGGGTCGCCGCGTCGGCCATCATCCTGACCACCTCGCCGCTGTGGATTTTCGCGGCGGTCGGCATCGCGATCAAAAGCCCCGGAGCACCGGTGTTTTTCTCCCAGATGCGGGCCGGCCGCTATGGCCAGCCGTTCCGGATGTGGAAATTCCGGACGATGGTGGCCAATGCCGAGAAAATGCTCGACCAGATCAAGGAGAACCACGGCAACCAGATGGACGGGCCGGTCTTCAAGCTCCACAACGACCCGCGGATTTTCGCGTTCGGCGCGTTTCTCCGGAAGTTCAGCATCGACGAGCTGCCCCAGCTGCTCAACGTGGTCACCGGTGAAATGAGCCTGGTGGGTCCGCGGCCGCTGCCGATCTATGAAGTCGAGGCGTTTTGCGAGTTTTCCCACCGCCGCAGGCTGAGCGTGAAACCCGGGATCACCTGCGAGTGGCAGGCCGGCGGCCGCAACACCATCACCAGCTTCGAAGAATGGGTGGCCCTGGACCTCAAATACATCGACAACTGGTCGCTGTGGTTGGATTTCAAGATCCTGGCGCGGACCATCCCGGCGGTCTTGTTCGGCAAGGGCGCGGCTTGAGGTAAATGCTGAAATTCTGAAATTCTGAAAACTAAAATTTCAGACATCATCTCAAGGTCCATTTCAGCGTTTCAGTTTTCAGCATTTCAGCATTTATTTCCTCAGTGCCTGCCGTTTCCGCCATCTTTCTCGTCGCCGCGTTGATCCTCGCGGTGGTCATCGGCCCGCAGACGCGGCCTTGGACCTGGGGTCCGGCGATGCTGGCGCTGGGCCTTGCCGTCACTGCGGCGCTGCCGGCGTTCTGGCGGAAGGGCCGCTTCGCCGCAGATTTCGGCCTGATCGCCTTCGGGACGATCACCGCAGCCTGGTTCGCGTGGCGGGCATGGATTTCTCCGGTGGCGGAACTGGGCGAGGCCGACCTGTTATTGCTGGCCGGCGCGGTCGGCAGCTTCATCAGCATCCGGGCCATTGAGGGCAATGCGGCGGCCGAGCGGATTCTGATCTGGGGCGTCGCCCTGCTGCTGCTGGCAAACGTGGTGGTAGTCGGCAAGCAGGTGATAGAACCGTCGTTCACCCCGGTGTTCCACTCGCGCATCGCGGGATTTCCGTCGGGGTTTTACGCGCATTACAACGAAGCCGCGAACTTCCTGATCGCCTCCTCGTTGCTGGTCGCGGCCGCCGCGTTGTTCGGGCGGCAGCGCGTGCTGATCCGCGTCTTTTGGGCGCTGATCGCGATCGCTGGCCTGGCGGCCGTGTATTTCACCCGGTCCCGCGGCGGGATACTGGGAGCAGCGGTCGGCACGGGGGTCTTCGCGGCCGCCGCGCTGGCGATAGGCGAGCGCCAAAAAGCCCGCTGGTTCGCGCCGGCGTTGATCGCCATTCCGATCATCGGTCTGGCGGTCGGAGGGTTTCTTCTCAACGGCTGGGAGGACTCCCAGGAGCTCAGGCGCGCCGGAAGCGGGATCGACGGGATATTCGATAACACCTGCCGGCTCTATTTCCTGGGAGTCGCGCTGTCTTGCATCGGCCTGCATCCGCTGGCGGGCGGCGGCAGCCGGAGTTTCAGCTGGGAGAGTTTCCGATTCGCTGACAAGTCGCTCCAGGGCGACATCGCCACCCACATTCCCGAGCAGGTGCACAACGAATGGCTCCAGTCCGCCACCGACTACGGGATCATCGGGACGGGCCTGCTGACCGGTCTGCTAGGGACGCTGGTGATCGTCGCGGTGATCCGGATTCTGTTTCCAGCACCTTCGCGGGAGCCCACTTCAGGGGATGCCTGGCGGCTTGGAGGTCTCGCGGCCCTCGCGGGGATGTTCGTCCAGTCCTGCTTCAGCTTCGTTTTCCACCTGCTGCCGGGAATTCTCCTGCTAGGAATCTGCCTCGGCCAGCTGGCCCGCGCGTCGGCCCATCCGGACGACGCTTCCACACGGGTCTTCTCACGGGTCCTGCTTTCCCTCGCGGCGGTCGCCTGCGCGATCCTCCTGCTTCCGACGGGATGGAAAGCCACGCAAGTCACCAAAATCCTGTGGCCCGAGTATCTGAGCAGGGTGGCGGCGACATCGGACGCGGCCCGCGTCGAGGCTCTCACGGAGGCCATCCGGCTGTGGCCCCGGCCAAGCTTGTATCAGGACCGGGCGTTTATTTTTCAGGAGGCCGCCGCTTCCAGTCAGGGGCCGAAAGCCCGGGAAGCCGCCGAACAGGCGATCCGCGATTTCGAGGCCACCGAGCTCCTTCACCCGTATGATCCGAGCCCCGTGGTCAACCGTGCCAATTTGCTGAGCCAGCTGCGCCGGGATGCCGAGGCGGAGGACGCCTACAACCGCGCGATCCAGCTGCAGGGCGGGATGGAGCCCGGGTTCCGCGGCTGCTTTTCCCTCGCCAACCACTTCCTGCGCAAAAGCATCCGCCAGTTCAGCACGCAGAATCCCTCCCCCGCCCTCGTGTCCTTGGAAATCGCCGCCCAACAGATCGAGAAGGCTGTCGACCAGATGCACTGGGTCATCGCGGACATGACGGATGCGAGAGTCTCCATCCACGAAAGCCTCGGCGCGGCGCGCGAGGCCAACGGCGACTATCAGGGAGCCATGGAGGCCTATGATTTCGCCGTCACGCTGCCCACCGGTGCCCGCGCCCATTACCGCGCCGGGGTTCTCCATGGAAAAATGGCGGCTTCGGACTGGAACGCCCGCCGGCCAGCAGAGGCCCTCGGTCGTTTCATCGAGGCGAAAGGCCGCATCGGCCGGACCCACGAACTCCCCCGGGGCGTCACGCCCAGCCAGCGCGTCGAATACCTCGCTTATCTCGACCGGACGATCGCGTTTCTCAAAGGGGCGAAAATCGAGCCGGTCAAACCCGAGCCGCTGAGACGCTGACTCAGGGTTTCACCTGGTTCCAGTCGATCTGACGCTCGGCAAAATCTGCTAGAAACTTTTGCAGCTTGGCATCCGCCTCCGCCTCGGTGACCTCGTTTTCGATCCATGGCACCTTGCCATACCACATCGAAACCGAGGTGTAGGCCCAGCGCTGGTCCATGCCGCGCACCAGGCGGTCCTTCATGTCGATGAAGGTCCGGGCCAGGTGGTCGTTGGTCACTTGATGGTGCCCGACGAAAAAGTAATACGTCAGGCAGTTGAATTTCGCATACTCCTCGCGCTCCTCGTTAGACCTCACACGTTGCGACTGGACTGAAACCAGCCGCTTGGTCGCGAACTGGCGGCCGTTCGGAAGCTTGAGCATCCGGTCGCCGGAGGAAGTGATGTTATGCCCCTGAGCCGGCATGCAGCGCTCCGGCCGGTGGATCGAGTTGTTGATGTCCGCGCCCGAGAGGACGATCGAAAGATCGACTCGGTCGGGGACGAGATAACCGTCCGCGTTGACCTCGCCGGGCCGGGCAGCCAGGCAGATCGCCTTGGAGAACTGGGTGTCGCTTTTGAGCGTGCCGATCTCCGCCTCGCTGGGCGACTGGCCTTCCAGCGACCATCTTCCCGAAGTGGCGGGCAACTCCATCCTCACTGCGGACTGGGCGACCGCGCCCACCTTGGGCAGGAAATAGATCGCGCTGAACGTGCCTCCCAGAAACAAGGGCAGAAGCCAGGATTTGGTTTTCATGATTCCGGTAGAAAAGGTTTGGATTCGTCCGTGCGGGTGACGACCACCCGGCGGAGTCGGCGCTGGTTGTGCTTTCTCCATGGCAGGCCGCCTTCGAGCAGCGAGTGGATGACCAGCAAAAGCATCAGCGAGAACGGATAAAACAGCAGCAGCCCCGACCAGTCATGCCAGGTAGTGCGCGCCCACTCCGCATTGCCATACTCCGCGATCACGAAGATGGAGGTCACCCGCAGCGCGTTGCCGAGAATCGCCAGCGGAAAGGCCGACAGGAACAGCAGCACCTTTTTCCAGAGCGCCATCTTCGCGATGTAGGCCCACGCCGCCGAGATCATCAGCAAGGCCATCAGCGAGCGGATGCCGCTGCATCCCGCCGCGATATCCAACGGCTCCCAGTCCCCCTTGAGCGGCAGCACCTTGGTGCCCTCCACATAGGTTTCCACCCCGAACAAGCCCGAGCCGTGATGGGCCATCGAAGTGGCGAGCAACTGGAGGTGCGTGGTCGCCTGTTGGAAACTCGGCAACGGGACGGCCAGCCAGAAAAAGAACAGCGGGAAGGTCAGCAGCTTCGCCACACGCCAGCCCCATAAATACCAGGCACCGCCCCAGACAATGAACGGCAGCCCGGCCATCGCGATCCGCGGCTGGAGCGTCCGGTAAGCGGCCACGTAAAACAACACCCCCACCAACACCGCCAGCAGCCCCCAGACGTTCTCCTTGCCGGCTGCAGCCTTGAGATCCTTGAGTCGATAGAAAATCAAGCCCGCGATCACGAAGGGGAACAACAGTCCGTGCTCGTAGTCGGTCTCGCCGTTCCACGCGCTGTAAATCCAGCGGAAAGCCGACTGCCCGCGGCCGGAATCGTAGCGCGTTTCAAACCCGTAAAACCAGACCACCAGCGCCACCGACAACAATACCGAGGCCCACAAAACCAGTTTCCCCGCGCCTTGAGAGCAGGATTTCGGTGGGGCGGCGATCGCCTCAGGTGAGCTGGATGACATCAGGGAAGAGTGGGTTGGACGATTTCCGAGCAAAGTATTGCCGACGCCCTCTCCACTGTCAACAATCCGCCCGCCTGCCCGCTTATCGCTCATTTTTCTCATGAAAATCATCAGTGGAACCGCTCACCGAGCCCTTGCCGAACGTATCGCCGACAGTCTCGGCCAACCCCTCGCCGACGTCCACGTCTCCGCCTTTCCCGACGGCGAGACCGAGGTGAAAATCAACGAGAACGTCCGCGGCGCGGATGTGTTCATCGTCCAACCAAGCTGCCCGCCGACCAACCACAACATCATGGAGCTGCTGATCATGGTGGACGCCGCCCGCCGCGCCAGCGCCGAGCGAATCACCGCAGTGATGCCATTCTTCGGCTACGCCCGCCAGGATCGGAAAGACCAACCGCGCGTGCCGATCACCGCCAAACTGGTCGCCAACCTGCTGACCTCCGCCGGCGTCAACCGGGTTCTAACCATGGACCTCCACGCGCCGCAGATCCAAGGATTTTTCGATATCCCCGTGGATCATCTCTACGCGAAATCCGTGCTCATCGGCTACCTCCGCGAGCGCCACCCGGACACCTCTAACCTCACCGTCGTCTCGCCCGACGTCGGCGGAGTGAAAATGGCCCGCGCCTACGCCGACGCCCTCGGTGCCGAGCTCGCCATCGTCGCCAAACACCGGGTCAGCGCCACCCGCGTCGAAGCCATGAACGTCATCGGCGAGGTCAAAGGCCGCGACGTCCTGCTGGTGGACGACATGACCGAAACCGCCGGCACCCTCACCGCCGCTGCGGAAATCCTCCACAAAAACGGCGCCAAGCGCATCTACGCCGGAGTCTCCCATGCGATTCTCGCCGAGCTCGGCCACCAGCGCATCCGCGATTCCAAGATCGAGGAAGTCATCACCACCGATTCCGTGCCGCAAGCCGCCGGGCCGAAAGTCCAGGTCGTGAGCATCGCCCCGATGCTCGCCGAGGCAATCCGGCGGATCCACGGCGGCCAGTCGATCACCTCGCTGTTCGCCGTCTGAAAAAGCCACGCCGCCGATTCTCGAACAAATTTTTGACAAGCGCCGGTCCGGCCGCTACACACGCCGCCCCCGTACTGGGTGCAGTAATCCCCGGCGGCAAATCATACACAACGACCTCACGTCATGGCCAAGAAGACAACACTCCAAGCAGCACCACGCGCACGCAGCGGCACAGGCCGCCTCAAACAAATGCGCCGTGAAGGCTGGGTTCCCTCCGTCATCTACGGAAAAGGCACCGAAAACATCAATCTCAAGGTCGATGCCAAGACCTTCGCCGACCTCCTCGCCCACAGCAGTTCGGAAAATATCCTCGTCAACCTGGAAATCGAAGGCCACGGCACCCGCCTCGCCTTCCTCCAGTCCATCCAGCACGACTCGCTCTCCGGCGTCACGCTCCACGCCGACTTCCGCGCCATCGACGAAAACACCGCCATCACCGCCCACATCCCGACCCACCTCAACGGTGAATCGGCAGGCGTCAAGGCCGGCGGCCTGATCGAACAATACGTGCACGCAGTCGAAATCACCTGCCTTCCCAACGATCTTCCCGAAACCATCGAGGTTGACATCAGCCACCTGCAAGTCGGCGACTCGCTGCACATCGGCGACATCACCTTCCCGGCCGGCGTCCGTGCCACCCACGCCGCGGAAGTCGTGGTCGCCCACGTCGGCAAGCCGGCGGGTGCCGTTTCCGAGGAAGCGACCACACCTGCCAAGTAAGCGGAATCCCGTTTCTCCCAAAACGCCCGGTCTGCTCACGCGGTCCGGGCGTTCTTTTTGATTTCAAATCCCCGATTTCAGCGTTTCAGTTTCTCAGTTTCTCAGTTTCTCAGTTTCTCAGTTTCTCAGTTTCTCAGTTTCTCAGTTTCTCAGTTTCTCAGTTTCTCAGTTTCTCAGCTTTTACCCCACCATGTCCTTCTCCCTCATCGTCGGCCTCGGAAACCCCGGGAAGCAATACGAGCAGACCCGCCACAACGTCGGGTTCATGGTGCTCGACCGCCTGGCTGCCGCCTCCGGAGCGACCTTCCAGTCCGCCCCCAAGTGGCAGAGCCAGCTCGCCAAAATCCCCGGCGACGGCACCCTCCTCTTCAAGCCCCAGACTTTCATGAACCTCAGCGGCCGCGCGGTGCAGCAAATCCTCTCGTTCCACAAATGGACGCCCGAGCAAATGCTGGTCGTTTACGACGACGTCGCCCTGCCGCTCGGCACCCTGCGCTTCCGCGAAAAAGGCTCCGCCGGCGGCCACAACGGCATCAAATCCATCATCCAGCATCTCGGCACCGACGTCTTTCCCCGCCTCAAGCTCGGTATCGGTGCCAGCGAACCCGGCGAAATGACCGGCCACGTCCTCGGGAAATTTTCTCCCGGCGAGCGCCCGCTTCTCGAAAACATGCTTGCCACCGCTGTGGATGCCGTGCAGCTTGCGCGCTCCCAAGGCATCGCCGCCGCGGCGCATCGCTTTCACACACGTAACAATCCACTCCCAGCACCAGATGAGTCGCAAATACCAAGGCCTGATAATCCTTAACACCAAGTCCCTCGAAGGCACCGTCGACGAGCTAGTCGCCTCCGTTTCCAAGGAAATGGAAGCCGAGGGCGCCAAGCTCGACAAGGTCGCCCAACTCGGCCGCCGCGAATTCGCCTACGAATCCCGCCACCTTCAGTCCGGCCACTACGTCAACTACACCTTCCAAGGCGCACCCGAAGTGATCACCAAGATCCAGAACCGTCTGCGCTTGAACGGCCACGTCCATCTCCAACACTTCGTCCGGGTCGCCTAAGTTTCCGCTCGCAGCCGCGGGTCCAAAGCTCCACAAATCCTCCTGTTATGGCCAATCTCAATAAAGTCATGCTCATCGGCAACCTCACCCGGGATCCCGAATTGCGCCACACTCCGAAAGGCACCGCTGTTTCAGAAATCAGCATGGCCATCAATCGCGTTTGGAACAACGACCAAGGCCAGAAGCAGGAAGAGACGACCTTCGTGGAAGTCACGTTGTGGGGCCGCCAGGCGGAACTTGCCCAGCAATACCTCGTCAAGGGACGCCCGGTTTACATCGAAGGCCGCCTCCAGCTCGACAGCTGGGACGACAAGGAAACCGGCAAAAAGCGCAGCAAACTGCGGGTCATCGGCGAGAACATGCAGTTCCTCTCCAGCGGCTCCGGCGGTGGCGCTGGCGGCGGCAATTTTTCCGAACGCCCGCAACAATCCTCCTCCTCCCCGCAGCAACGCTCCGGCCCGCCGCAAGGCGCGTCTGCAGCCCCCGCCGACGAGTTCCAGGAAGAGGACGATATCCCGTTCTGATTTCCTGACAGCAAACGGGTTTTTCCCAAAGCGGGGCCGCGCAAGCAGCCTCGCTTTTTTCATGCCCGGGCCCGTCAATCCGAGCGGACGTCATACCAGAACCGATCCGCCGCCTGCCGGTCGTCGCCGCGGAAAACCTTGCGGACAAAGGCGGGGTTCCGGAACAGATACCAATCGCCGAACTGGTCGAATTTCCGGCACGAAGTGACCAGCGGAGTCCGCAGCAGCGTGCCCCATGAGCGCCCGGACTTCCGGCCGTGGGCTTTCAGGCGTTGCGCGAAATCAACGTCCTCCACCGAGATGAAGCGGGTGTCGAAGCCGCCGATCGCCTCGAAATCCCGCTTCCAAAGCCAGAACAGCCCGAAGCTGACACCGGTGAACGCGAGATAGGGAAGGATAGCGAATCCGCTGGCGATAATTCCCGGCGACCAGCGTTCGGGCAGAACCACCGCACCGCCGCCGACGACCTTCCCCGAGCCGAGCCGCTTGAGGATTTCAAGAAAACTATCAGGATGCATCCGGCTGTCGGCGTCGCAGGTGACGATGATCTCGCCCGCAGCGGCAGCGACTCCGGCGTTGCGGATGGCGGATAGATTTTTCGCGTCCTCGCGGACGATCACGCAGCCGTGGCGACGCGCGATTTGCTCCGTGTCATCGGTGCAGCGGTTGAGAACAACGACGATCTCGACCGTGGAATCGATCCGATTCGCGGCTTGCCGCGCGGCTTCGAGGCACGCGGGAAGGAACGCCGCTTCGTTGTGGGCGGGGATGATGAGGGAGACCCGGGGCTTCAATGCGGTTCGTCCTCCTTTGCCGGCTCCTCCGGTGTTCCGCCGAGGATTCCATCGAGAATCCCGCTGATTTCACGCACGGTCTTGCGGGTTTCCTTGATGATTTTCCCGCTCTTCTCGATCGTCTTGGAAGAAGGCTCACCGAGCAGCGACCGGGTGAACTTGAGCGCCTGTTCTCCTGTTTCGGGAAGCTGCTCGAACATCCGCAGGCCCGCCGCCGCTATCAGCCGGTTAGTCAGGTCCTCCTTCGGATCATCAAGGGTGCCGGTGATGCGCAGCGTGGTCCAAAGCAAACCGCGCTCGCCGGGCGCGAACACGTCGGTCTCCGCACCCGGAATGGTGGCCAGCGTGCCGGGAGCGAGCCCGAGGCGGAAAACGCCGTCCAAATTCCGCCCGCGGATGGTGATGCCGCCCTCGATCCGCACCAAGCCCTCGCTGCCAAGCACCAGGTTCGTCAGGACGAGCTCGCCCGATTTCCAGTTCCAGTCGGTGTGCGCCTCGTTGAGCGTCAGGACCCGGAACCGCCGCGTGTCGGCGTAAGCGGCGAGCGCGTCGAGCATCGGCAAGGCGGTGAGCACGCCGTTCTGGATGGTGAGTGTGCCGCTCGCCTGCGGAAATCCCGGCCGATTGTTCAACGCGAAGGTCGAAGTCACATCCCCCGTCAGCCGCTTCGACCAATCCGCGTTAAGAACATTTTCACACTTCGCGCCGGTAACGTCGCCCTCAATAAAAAACCGCCGGGACGCCATGTCCCACTCGCCGGTGCCCTCGATGCGGCCGTTGTCCCATGCGGCGACCTTCATCTCGGTTAGAAAAACCCGCCCGTCCTGATAGCGCAGCCGGGCGCGGTCGAGCCGGAGCTCCGGCACCATCCCAAACGGCAACCGGACCGTCCCGCCTTCGATCTCCGCCCGGTAGGCATCCTTCGCCCCCGCCGGTTCGGCGTGGACGCTCATGCCGCCCGCCGTCGCCAGTCCTTCCTTGAGAATCACCTTCAACACCAACTCGCGCACGTCGATGCCTTGAAGTTCCGCCTCCTTGGGAAACCAGCCCGCAGGCTTCGCTTTCTTCGCCACGGCGCGCTCGATCTGCGGCGGCGGCGGAGTTTCATCCAGAGGTTTTCTCGCATCCACGGAAACTTCCAGACGCCGCACGTTAGAGCCGAGGATTTCCCAAACGCCACGCCGCACGCTGCCGAGCCCGATCTCCGTGTGCAATCCGTCCGCCCGCAGTCCGGTGACCGGGCCGTCGCCCCGCGCCTCGAACGACTCGGTACCCACCGCCAGGCCCTGCCAATCGAAAGGCGCGAACTCGCCCGTCACGCCAGCGGCCTTGCCGGCCTCGGTGGATAGAAAAATCCGGAACGAGTCGCTGTGCAGGTAACGACGCAGAAATCCGTAGCCCGCGCCCAATCCAACCACTCCGAGCACCAGCAGCCAGACCGCCGCCCTGACCAGCCAACGGCGCCCCCCCGCCTCCCCGCGTTTTCTCGATCGCCGACTCATTTCCCGAACCCTAGCGCGCCCGCCCGCCACCGCAAGCCCGCACACCTCGCAAAACCCTGCTCGCAACCACGCCATCTTGTGTGACTCCGAGTCGCTGGTGCTTTGCGATGGCTCCTACGAGAGTTGGATCCCAACCCACAAGGTCATCATGATCCATGCCAGCCGATGATCCGCACTCCCCCGCGCCCCCGGGAGCCTGGCAATCACGCCCTCCGCTGCCGCCGGTGGTCTATGAGGCGGTTGTCTGTCTTCAGAGAACCACTGCCGGGCCCGCCTCGCTGAAGCTGAGCTGTCTGGTCAACGATTGCGGCTGGAGCCCGTCCTATAACTTCCTCAGGGAGCCCGCCGAAGTCCTCGACTCCGTGAAACCGGCGCTGCATGCTCCCGTCGATGCGCCGCACGGAAATCGTCCACACTCGCTTTCAATCGCTGGAGATCTGGAAATCGGAGCTGGCCACCGAGTTCCGCGTCGCCGGAGCGCTGCATGCGTCGTTCCACAAGACCCGCTTCCTAACCGGACTCGCGTGGGACCTCATCGCCGCCGCCGCGCTGCTGCGCAAGGGCGGCCCGCCGCGCTCGGTCCTGATGCTCGGCTTGGCCGGCGGCACCGCTTACCGGGTGCTGCGCCACTTGCTGCCGGACTGCAAACTCACCGCCATCGACATCGACTCGGAAATCCTCGGTCTCGCCCGCGAGCACATGGAGCTCGACGCGCTCGACATCGAGATGATCACCACAGACGCCTACCCGTGGCTCGCGCGAAACCAGCGTAAGTTCGACGTGGTTTTCGACGACATCTATCTGGCAGGAAAAACCGATGTGTTCCGCCCGCAGGCGTGGAATCCCGAGCTGCTGGTCCATCTCCGCCGCGCCACCAAGCCGGGCGGCGTGCTGGCGGTGAACCTGGTGACCGGGGCCGGCCACCGGAAAATGCAGTCGCTCACGCGGAAAATCCTGCGCGACGCTTTCCCAAAGGTGCGAGGCCTAACAACCCCGGCAGGCATGAACGAAGTGCTCGTCGCCGGCGAGGCGGTGGCCACCCGTCGGCAACTCGATGCCTATCAGGAAATTTTCAGCGACTGGCGGGACCGGATGTTTTGGGACCGCATCGAAGTCAGCCAGATTTCTTGATTTCATCAGACCGGTTGGATGTTCGGGAGTTCTGGCCGTTTCGCCCCGGAAACTCCAGCATTCTCTCTCCGCCCGGAAATCAGCTCAGCGGCTGGATGTTCGGCACCGAAGGACCCGTCGCTTGGGCGAAATGGGTTTTCGAGCGGGCCATGAAGGTCCCGAGGCACAAGTCGGCGATCGGCAAAACGACGTTGAAATTCTTGTGCATGTAGCGGTGATGCAGCAGGTGGTGGCCGTTGAGCCGGCGGAACCACCGAGGTTTTTCCACGCGGCGAGCCTTCGGCAAATGCATGCACCAGTGGATGTATTCGTAAAAGCAGTAGTAAGAGGCGAAGGCCAGCGCGCCGCCGACCACGAAGGCCCACTGCCCGGTCAACCAGGAAAGCAGCGCGAACGGAATCGCGCCGATCAGGATGATCACCGGGCCATTCCACCACGCCATCGGGATGGTTTCCTTGTCCTTCTCATCGAGCAGGTGATAGGTCTTGTCCGCCTTGAAAGTCCCGTGATGGACGATGGCGTGCGCCTGGAAAGCGTAGCGGAAATTCCCGACCGGGCGGTGCATCACATACTTGTGAAGCGTCCATTCGAAAAACGAAGCGAAGACGATGCCGACGGCGAGGCCTGCGAGGCACCAGAGGATGAAAAAAGTCATGGGTAAATTGGCGAAATGATTCCTTAAGCCGCTGTGCGGGTATACCCCGCCGCGGAGGATGACAAGCGCCATTGTGGGCCGTGTCCGGAGAGGCCTTGCGGCGTCAAGGATCCGCAGCTAAATCAGGGGCAGACATCCATGCCATTGATTCAGGATTCCAGCTGCCGCGCGCCATCGTGGCTCCCCGGCGGACACGTGCAAACCATCTACCCCGCTCTGTTCCGGCGGGTGGTCCGGGTCACGAACCGGCCCGAGCGGCTGGAGCTGCCGGACGGCGATTTCCTCGATCTGGAATGGGCGGATCAAGGCCGCCCGCGCCTCGCCATCCTATCCCATGGCTTGGAAGCCGACCTAAAAACCGGCTACATCCAAGGCATGGCCGCCGCCCTGGTCCGCCGTGGCTGGGACGTGCTGGCGTGGAATTTCCGTGGCTGCGGCGGCCAGCCGAACCGCCTGCTGCGGATGTATCACAGCGGCGCGACCGGAGATCTGCACGCGGTCATCTCCCGCGCTTTGGCAAACCACCCGGCGGATTCCATCGATCTCATCGGCTTCAGTCTCGGTGGAAATCTCACGTTAAAATATCTAGGCGAGCGTCCGGCGGAGCTCTCGCCGCGGCTGCACCGGGCAGTGGCGTTCTCCGTCCCCTGCGATCTCGCCTGCTCGTCGCGGCAGCTCGCGCTCCCGTCCAACCGGATTTACATGGGCCGCTTCCTGCGGGAAATGCGGGCGAAGCTCCGCGCGAAAAACCTCATATTCCCCGGCCGGCTCGACCTCACCGGACTCGACCGCATCCGCACCTTCCGGGAATTCGACGACCGCTTCACCGCGCCCATCCACGGCTTCCGCGACGCCGAGGACTATTGGGCGCGCAACAGCTGCCGCCAATTTCTCCCGCACATCACGCTCCCCACCCTGCTCGTCAACGCGGCGAACGACCCGTTTCTGGGAGAAGGCTGCTACCCGCGGGAAGAAGCGGCGGCCAGTGACTTCTTTCATTTTGAATCCCCCGCGACCGGCGGCCACGTGGGATTCATGAGCCCCTGTGCCTGCGGCGAATACGCCTCGGAAACACGGGCGGCGGAGTTTCTCGGGGGTGTTATTCCTGACGGAAAATTTTCCGAGACATGAGATTCTCTGACGTTTAAACTACGCCATCTCAATCTACCGTCCCCCGCCATTTCCCGCAGGATCAAGCTTGGCGAATCGCTCGTCCGCGCTCATGTTCCGGCACTTCCATCCGGCATGAAAATTCTCAGCTACCTTGATTCCGGCTACGCGCCGTTTGTCCGCCGCCTCAACCGCCGCGCTTTGCCGGAGCCCGGCACCCGCGATCTGGTCACCGAGATCATCGCGGAGGTCGCGCTCAAGGGCGACGAGGCCCTGTTCACTTTCACCAAGCGCTTCGACGGCGCGACGCTCACCGCGAAGACGCTTTTCGTGAGCGATGCGGAATTTTCCGCCGCCGAAAAAGCCGTCACCGACGAGACGAAAACCGCAGTCGCCCGCAGTTTGGCGAACATTCACAGCTTCGCGAAACGGAGTTTGCGCAAGGATTGGTCCGCGAAAAACGCGGAAGGCGCGACGGTCGGCGAGCGCTTCACACCGTTTGACCGTGTGGGCGTTTACGTTCCCGGCGGCAAGGCTCCGCTGGTTTCCACCGCGCTGATGACCGCCGGATTCGCACAGGCGGCGGGCGTCCCCGAGATTCTAGCAGCCACGCCCTGCGGCCCCGACGGCTCGGTAAATCCTGCGCTGCTCTACGCGCTGAAAGCCGCCGGCGTGACCGAGGCGATCAAGGTCGGCGGCGCGCAAGCCATCGCCGCGCTCGCGCTGGGCACCCGCTCCATCAAGCCGGTGGAGCGGATCTTCGGCCCCGGTAACAGCTTCGTCGTCGAAGCGAAGCGCCAGCTTGTCGGTGCGGTCTCCATCGACCTGCTACCCGGCCCTAGCGAAATCCTCATCCTCGCCGACAAGACCGGAAATCCGGATTTCATCGCCGCCGACATCCTCGCCCAGGCCGAGCACGGCGGCGACAGCGTGGTCGGCTTCGCCACAGATTCCAAAGCATTGCTCGGCAAGGTCGTCAAAGCCATCGAGCGCCAGCTGCCGACGCTTTCCCGCGGGAAGATCATCCGCGAGGTCCTCAAGCGCGGCACCTTCCTGCTGCACCTTAAATCCTTCGCGGAAGGCGTGGCCATTTCCAACGCCTTCGCCCCCGAGCACCTTTCGCTGATCACCGCGGACGAGGCCCGCTGGCTGCCTCAGATCCGCAGCGCCGGCGCGATCTATCTTGGCAACGACTCGCCGGTCGCGGTCGGCGATTTCCTCGCAGGCCCCAGCCACACGCTACCCACCGGCGGCTCTGGCAGGTCGTTCTCCGGCATCCGCGCGGACCAGTTCCAGCGCCGGACCAGCATCGTCCGGCTCGACAAGAATTCTGTCAGGAAATCCCTCTCCGTCGTCGAGGAGTTCGCCCGCATCGAAGGGCTCGACGCCCACGGCAGGTCCACGGCCATCCGCCTGGAAAAGTAACGCTCTCAGCGCGCCTTTGAAATCGCGTCGAGCACTTTGATCGCCTGCCACGCCGCCTCGACGTGGTGGACCCGGAAAATCTGCGCGCCGCACGCCATCGCCGCGCAGATGCACGCGACGGTTCCGGCGTCCCGGGCGGATGGGTCGGGAAGCTTCAGCACCTCGCCGATGACCGTCTTCCGCGAGACCGGAACCAGCACCGGCCGCCCGAATTTCCGCAAACGCGCCAGCTCGCGGAACACCGTGAGATTATCCTCCCGCTGCTTCGCGAAATCGATGCCGGGATCGAGAATCACGGATTCCGGTGAGAGTCCGGCGGCCTCCGCCAGCGCGAGTTTTTCCTCAAAAAACCGCTCCATTGCGCCCATCACGTCGCCCCATTGCTGTTGAAAATGCGGGATCTTCGGCTCGCCCACGCTGTGCATCACGAGCAGCGCCGCGCCCTGATCCGCACACAGGCGCGCGTTCCGGGCGTCCGGCAGCGCTCCCATGTCATTGACCAGCTCGACGTTTCCCCCTTGCAAAATGCCCTCAACCGCCTCCGGCCGCCACGTGTTAGCGGACAAGACCGGCGGCCAGATTTGCTCCGCGTCGCGCGGTTCCACGCCCTGCCAGATTTCATCCCAGCGCTCCAGAAATCCCCGGAAACGCCGCAATTCCTCCGCCACCGGCACAGCCGACCGGTTCGTCCGCGCACTCTCCGCTCCCACGTCGATGACGTCCGCGCCCGCCGCCACCTGGCTCCGCGCCAGCGCGACCGCAGTCTCAAAATCCAACGTCCCGTCGCCCGAAAACGAGTCGTCGTTCACGTTCACGATCCCCATCACCAGCGGACGCCGGGGAAACTCGATCGCCCGCGCGGGCAGCTTCAATCGCATGGCCCCCTCTTAATTCCGCAATCCGCGTTCCGCAATCCGCATCAAACGAGACCTGAAGAAATAGGGGCGGCGGGTAGTTTCCGACCATGATTACCGGGGAGATCACGCAGACTTTGGGAACGCTTCAAGCGGAGATCTTAGAGTCGAAACGCTCCGTGGCCGAGCTGCGCACCATGATTCCGGCGGCCCAACCGGCCCTGGATCGCCATGGCGAAACACGAACTGGACAAGCCCGGGCTGACGGCGCTCCTGCGACGGATTTTCCAGTAGCACAACCCACGCGGAGTCGCATTCACCAGCCCCGCTTCGTCGGCGGCGTGGAAAAGCCGCGGATCAAGACCCCTTCCCCGCCAGCAGTAAAAACGGCGCGGGCCGCCGCGTCCCCACGGCACCATACCTCGCGATCCTCCAGCCGTCGGAGGCTTGCCTGGTCAGCCAGGTTTCCACCGCCACCGCCTCGGCGGCCCCCGCCGGGTGGCCGGGATAACAGATCACTGACAGCGCGCCGCCGCGCTTGATCAAGCGGACCGCCGCCTCCAAGGCCACCAGCGTCTCGGCGGATTGAGTCGTTAGCCGGTGGTCGTCTCCCGGCAGGTAGCCAAGATTGAACATGACCACCGCCACCGATTCCCCGGCGGCGTGGGCTGCCATTTTCCCGTGCGACTCATGGAAAAAATCTACGCACCCCTTCTCGCCCACCCTTGCCCTGGCAGACGCCAGCGCCGCTTCCTGCACGTCGAAGGCGAGCACCTTTCCCGTCGGACCGACGCATTCCGCTAGAAAAACCGTGTCGTGGCCGTTGCCCGCCGTCGCGTCGATCACCAGATCCCCCGGCTGGATCAAAGGCCTCAAGATTTCCTGCGCCAAAGCCGTTGGGCGCGGGGGAAACAGCGGATCAGCGGGATTCATCACGGCGAGTTTGTTCGTAAAACACCCGGAAGTCTATTTCCGGCTCGGGCTCGACGCCGTCCAACAACCAACGGGCGAGCCGCCCCGCCATGCCCGGCGCGTAGAGCGAGCCTTTCGAGCCAAGCGCGTTGAACATCCAGCCGCCGCCGTCGAGCGGCCCGATCAACGGCTCGCTGCGCCGCAAAATCGGCCGCACTCCGGCTTCGTGGGTGATCACCTCGAAAACCCCGCCGCCCAGCCGACTCGCGATTTCCTCCACCCGCGCCCGTCCTTTTTCAGTCGGCAGCTCATCGAGCTCATTCCACTCGTAAGTCGAGCCCGCCTTGAAAACGCCCCCACCCTGCGGCACCAGCCAGCCGCCCGCGCCGATCCGGATGCGGGTCTCATCCCAGCCCGCCGCACGCAGCGTTAGAATCTCGCCCTTCGCGCAGCGGTGCGGACCGTAGCGACCCGCCATCAAGCCCGCCGCGCCCTCGCACCAGATCGTGTCCTCGCCAGCATCCGCTAGAGAAACCTCACCGCTGCGATGACAACCGAGCTCTTCAAAAAACTCCCGCGAGCCGTCCATAAAAGCCCGCGTGTCCAGCCGTCCGCCGCCACTGACCTCCACCGCGCCGACCCATCCGTCCGGCGCGGGGACCTCCCCCGCGACCCACGGCACGACGTCCGGCGAATCCAGTTTCGAGACGATTTTCCGCCATTCCTTGTCCGATCCAGCCAGCCGCAACACCGGAAACGGACACCAGACCTGCCGCCCGATCCGCTCCTCCACGGCCGCGTAAAACTCCAGCGCCTCCGGCAAAAAACCGGCGATCCGCCAGCTCGGTTCGAAATTTTTCCCGGTGATCGGATTCACCATCCCCGCCGCGACCCGCGAGCTGCCCCCCGCGCCACGATCCACTAACATGAACTCCGCCCCACGCCGCCAAAGCGCCCACGCGAGACAAGTCCCCGCGAGTCCCTGTCCGGCGATGGTCCATGGCGGCGCGCTCACTTCGCCATCAACTCCTCGTTCGGATCTACCCAGGCGGCGTCATGGCCCTTGGCGTAATTGAACAAATGCTTGTGCAGATAAGGCACGAAGTTAGGCCGCTGCTCCTTCGGCAGCTTCGCCAGAACCGCCTCGTTGACGGCCCGCATCAGCTTCTGCATCAGGTGCAATGTGAGCTGGCGGCCCTTGCGCGCCTTTTGCACCTGCTTGTGGTTCAGTTGTTCTTCGGAAACTTCCACCAATTCATGATTGGTCAAATTCCAGCGGTCCATCAGGCCATCGAGGGGCTGCGGTCCGTGATCGCGTGTCAGTTCATCCATGCCCCGGATGTAGCGCATGCGCCGCCCGCGGCTAAGCACAAAATTTTCTCATTCCCCGGTCACCGTTTCCGCCTGCCACGGCGCGTTCAGAAAATTGTGTTCCGGCTGTCTCCGTCGCATTCGAAGCCTCCGTCCCCCGGCTGAGACAGCCGGGGCACTTTGCGCTCACACCAGCTGCGTCTCCACCAGCAGCTTGTATGTCCCGCCACATGCGATGAGCTCCTCGTGCGTCCCGCTCTCCACGATCTTGCCGTGGTTGAAGACGAGGATGTTGTCCGCGTGCCTGACGGTGGACAGGCGGTGGGCGATGACGAGGCTGGTGCGACCGGCCATCGCGCGTTCGAGGGCTTCGTTGACGAGCCGCTCGCTCTCGGAATCGAGGGCGGAAGTGGCCTCGTCTAGCAGGAGGATGCGCGGATCGGCGAGGATGGCGCGGGCGATGGCGATCCGTTGGCGCTGGCCGCCGGAAAGCTTGGTGCCGCGCGGGCCGACCATGGTGTCGTAGCCTTCCGGCAGCGCGCTGATGAACTCGTGGGCGTTGGCCATTTCCGCGATGCGGGCGATTTCCTCGCGGCTGGCACCGGGATTTCCATACTCGATGTTTTCCAAAATCGTGCCGCCGAAGAGCATGACTTCCTGCGGGACGACGGCCATCTGCGCGCGCAGGCAGGGCAGGCTGATTTCCGCGGCGTTGGCGTCGTCAAACAAAATGCCGCCGGACTCGGGGTGGTGGAAGCCGAGGATGAGCGAGAAGATGGTGGATTTCCCCGCGCCGGAGGGGCCGACTAACGCGACGCGCTGGCCGGGCTGGACTTGGAAATCGATGTCCTGGAGGACCTGCACGTCGGGGCGCGAGGCATAACGGAAGTTGACGCGGTTGAAGGCGAGCGAGCCTTTCAGGGTGACGCCCGTGTCGCCGTCGGCGCGCTCGGTGGGGGTGTCGAGGATTTCGCGGAGGCGGTCGGTGGCGCCGGCGGTCTGCTGGAACTGGGAGATGATTTCCGGGAAGGAACCTAACGACGCGCCGACGAAGATGGAGAAGAGGATGAAGGCGGCGAAGTTCGTCCAGCCGATTTCGCCATGGGCATACATCCGCGAGCCATACCAGGTGACGAAGGCGATGGTGCCGAAGAGCGCGAAGATGATGAAGGACAGGAACGCAGCGCGGTGGCGGGCTCCGCGCAGGGTGACCGCGAAGAAGGAATCCAGCGCGCGGTCGTAGCGGCGCGCTTCGAACTCCTCGTTGCCGAAGGCTTTGACGTCGGTGATGGACTGGGTGGTCTCCTCGATGACGGTGCCGGCCTCGGCCAGCGAGTCCTGCGCGTCGCGGGAAAAGCCGCGGACTTTCCTCCCGAAGAACGCGATGGCGAGCACGACCACCGGCACGCTGCCGAGCATGATGAGCGAGAGTTTCCACGAGGCGACGAAGATGAAAATCAGACCGCCGATGAGGATGACGGTGTGGCGCACGGCTTGAGGGACGGCGTTGAGCAGGGTGTCGCGGACGATGCCGAGATCGGCGGAGACGCGGTTGCTGAGAGCTCCCGAGCGTTGTTCTTGATAGAACGGCACCGGCAGTTTCACCAGGTGCGCGAAGATATCGCGGCGCAGCCGGTTGAGCGCGGCCTCGCCGGAGCGAATGAAGCCCTGGACGCGGAAGAAGGCGATGATGGATTGCACGGCGAGCACGCTGATGAGCATGAGCACGACGTGGTTGGATTTCTCCAGGACCTGCGCGGGATCAACGCCCTGGCGGAGGGCGTCGGTGGGATTTCCGATGAGCTCTTTGAGATAATACGGGAATGCGAGCGAGAGGATGGCGGTGAAGAAAAGCGCTGCGAGCGAGGGCAGGAAAATCGTCTTCTCTTTCATCAGATAACCGACAACCCATCGGTGGGAGGAAATGGGCGACTTCGATTTCGGCTCGGACATGAGCGGATGGGAACCGATGGAGCGTCTGGCGTCAATGACGAGGAATCCGCTTGATTCATCTCCGTTGAAATCATATTTTGCGAGGGTCATCCCCGATGTCCATGAAAGCCCTTTTATCTATCATCGCCAGCCTGACGGTTCCCGCGTCCGCCGTGATCGTGGCCGGAGCCAGTGGCGGCGGAAACACCGCGAACAACACCACGGCGGCGCAGTTTCAGAGCGAGTATGGGATTTCCTTCCCCGCCTATGACAATGTGATCCGCTACTCGGACGCATCCGGGATTTATCTGGGCTATGACACGGCCACCAAGGACATCTGGGTGCTAACGGCCCGCCACGTCAGCAGCAGCCTCACCCAGGGAGCCACCGTCACCATCGACGGACTGGTTTACAACCGCCAACCGAACGGGGCGGATGGCTTCGGCCTGCTGCCGGGCGGCGACCTGCGCCTGGTCCGCTACAATCGGGGAGATCTCGCGGTGCCGACGCTCCCGGCGGTGAATATTTCCACGTCTGTCCCTACTGCGGGAACCGGACTTTTGATGGTCGGCTACGGCCAAAACCGGACTCAGAACGCGACGCTCAACGGCTTCACGTCGGACGCGGTTTCCGTCACCGTGGGAACCGGTTACAACTGGTCCGGCACGACGATCAAACGCTGGGGCACCAACCAGATCGAAACGGAATTTCTCGACGGTTTGGAATCGACCATACCGGTTGCCGGCACCACCGGAACCTTCTCGCTCGGCCCTTACAACACCATCGGCTACATGACCGATTTCGACCAACCAGGCACCGGACAATGGTTGAACAGCAACGAAGCACAGGGCTCGCTCGGCGATTCCGGTGGCAGCGCGTTCTATTATTCCGGCGGCCGGTGGTATCTCTCCGGCATCTTCACGGCGGTGCTTGGATTCAGCGGACAAGCTGGAAACACCGCCGCATTTGGCAATCTGAGCCTGCTCACGGATGTCGCGAGTTACAGCGGTGCCGTCAACACGGCACTGGCCGACGTCACTTTGATCCCCGAGCCGGCCTCCCCCGCACTGGTGTTTCTTGCTGGCCTGGCAATTTTCTCCAGGTGCCGCCGTTCACGCGTTTGAGTTGCGCGCCGCACCTCGATGCTGCATGAACGGCGGCCATGACCGGTCGGGAAATTCGAGAAGCGCTGATTCACGCGGGGGTGATGCCGAGCAAGCAGCTCGGGCAGAATTTCCTCATCGACCCGAACATGGCGCGCTGGATCGTCTCGCAACTGGAAATCACGGCGGACGACGCGGTGGTGGAAGTCGGCCCCGGCACCGGATCGCTCAGCGAGCATCTGGTCGGAAAAGTCCGGAAATTGATCCTCATCGAGTTCGACGCCCGCCTCGCGGAAGCCCTGAAACACCGCTTCCGCGACGACCAGAGCGTGGAAGTCCACCACGCCGACGGCGTGAAATTCGACGGCCGCCAGCTCTTCAAACACCGGCCGCTGAAATTCCTCGGCAACCTCCCCTACTCCTGCGGCGGCGCGATTCTCAAAAACCTGCTCAGCCGCCCGCACCCCTTTGAGCGCGCGGTGATCATGCTGCAAAAGGAAGTCATCGACCGCCTCGCCGCCGCACCCGGCACGAAGGATTACGGCATTCTCTCACTGCGGACCCAGGCGAACTGGGAGGTAAAATCGCTGCGCACCGTTCCGCCCGAGGCGTTTTACCCGCAGCCGAAGATCGATTCCAGCGTCGCCGTGCTCACGCCACGGACCAGCGGGCTGCCGACCTTCGACTACCGCCTGTTCGACGAACTCATCCGCCGCGGCTTCGCCCAACG
The DNA here is from genome assembly GCA_947462535.1 of Akkermansiaceae bacterium. Lineage (GTDB taxonomy): Bacteria > Verrucomicrobiota > Verrucomicrobiia > Verrucomicrobiales > Akkermansiaceae > Luteolibacter. The sequence goes on from CANHPN010000020.1 coordinate 34,720, forward strand.
CCGCAAGCAGCTCAAAAAGCAACTCCCGGAAGGCCCGCCGTGGGAGGACATCACCACCGGCCTCGGCGTCACCGCGACCGTCCGCGGCGAGGAACTCACGCTCGCGCAATGGGTCGATCTCACCCGCGCCTACGATCCGCATCCGCTCAAGGACGTGCCGCAGAAATCCGGGGAAATCTTCGACGTGGTGGATGCCGACGACCAAGTGACCGGCACCGCCACCCGCGCGGAGATCCACGCGCAAAAGCTCACCCACCGCGCCGTCCACGTCTTCGTTTTCAACAAACGCGGCGACCTGCTCCTCCAAAAACGCTCCCTCCTCAAAGACATGTGCCCCGGCCTCTGGGACTCCAGCGTTTCCGGCCACCTCGACTCCGGCGAGTCCTACGAAACCGCCGCCGTTAGGGAGCTCGAGGAGGAAATGGGCATCGCCGCCGAGACCGCGCCCGAGGAAATCGCCCGCATCACGCCCGGCGTCGAAACCGGCTGGGAACACGTCCGCCTCTATCGCATCCGCCACGACGGAGCCCTCCGTTTCCCCTCCGCCGAAGTGGATGCGGCAATGTGGTTTCCGCCAGCAGAAATCACCGCCTGGATCTCCGCCCACCCGGCGGATTTCGCGCCGGGCTTCCTGGAATGTTGGAAAAAATTCTCCGAACTATGACTTCATGAAATGGTTCGCCCCGCTCGCAGCCGCCTTGCTGGCGCTCACCTCCTGCCAGAAATCCGCACCGGAGCAGCTCGGCTATCAGATCGTTTCCACCCGCCCGCACGATCCCGCCGCCTACACCCAGGGTCTGCAACTCACCGGCGGTCGCTTGTTTGAAAGCACCGGCATGTATGGCGAGTCCACCCTCCGCGAAATCGAGCCCACCACCGGCAAAGTCCTCCGCAAGCGCCCGCTCGCCAAGACCGTCTTCGGCGAGGGCCTCACCATCCTCAACGGTGAAATGCTCGTGCTCACCTGGAAGGAAAACACCGCCTACGTCTTCGAGCCGGACACCTTCAAGCCCATCCGCAGCCACACCTATCAGGGCGAGGGCTGGGGCCTCACCAGCGACGGCAAACAGCTCGTCATGAGCAACGGCAGCAGCGATTTGAAATTCATCAACCCCAAGGATTTCTCCGTCGTCAAAACCCTCGAAGTCAAAGACGGCAAAACCCCGCTCACCAACATCAACGAGCTGGAGTGGATCGATGGCCAGATTTTCGCCAACATCTACCAGACCGACAGGGTCGTCCGCATCTCGCCTGAAGACGGCCAGGTCACCGGCTGGCTCGACCTCGCCGGCCTGAGAAAACAGCTTCCGAAACCCAACCGCGCCGAGGCCCTCAACGGCATCGCCCACGACCCCGCCACCGGCCACCTGCTCGTCACCGGCAAATACTGGCCGCAGATGTTCGAAATCAAGGTCGCGAAAAAATAA
>CANHPN010000021.1 GCA_947462535.1 Akkermansiaceae bacterium
ATCGAACATTTCAAGACCCTCGGGGAGTCCGCGGCGGAAATCGATTGCTGTTTTTGTGACGTTAAGGGTGGGCATCCGGCCCCTATAAATCAAACGATCGTTTGGTATAAGCCTTGATTGTCAGCGACTTTCTAATGTAGGTGCCCTGGAAATCTTCCCGTAATCCACGCCGGGGTTGCGCGGCAGGCGGAACGTGTTACAAGACGCGCCAAGGACCATGCCAAACTACGATTATGAATGTGAAAAATGCGGGAAGCGCTTCGAGATCTTTCAAAGCATGAACGACGCGAAACTGACCGACTGCCCGCAGCCCGGCTGCGGCGGCAAGGTGAAACGCCTGCTAGGCACCGGCGGCGGGATCATTTTCAAGGGCGCGGGATTTTACCAGACCGACTACCGCTCGTCGTCCTACCAGGCCGGAGCCAAGGCGGACGGGGCGGCGAGCGCGCCGCCACCGGCCGCACCCACCGCGCCGACCGCTGCGCCGAAGTCCGCAGAGTGACGCTTTCCGAAGGGAGGCTTTGCAAGTCGCCCGGGCCGTGCTAATCAACCAGCCCATGGCCGAACCCAAAAAGCCCAAATCCGGCGGCGGATGTCTCTCGAAGCTGCTATTTCTGATCCTGCTGGTGCCCTGCATCGGCCTTGGTGCGGCGGTTTTCTTCGCCGTCCAGCCACAGGATTTGACCGGCCTCGGCGGCTACGGGCCGGCGGCCGCCAGGCCCGGCACCGAGCGTGAAATGAAAGCGGTTTTGAAAAACGCGATCGACCGCGGCTATCCCGTCACCCTCTCGGAAACCGAGATCAACCAATGGCTGGCCCGCACGCTGGTGGCGAAGCAACGCGGTTTCCTCGAAGGAAAAGTCACCCTCGACCGCGTCTGGGTGCGTCTCGAAGACGGCCGTGCGGAAGTGGTGATGGCGCGGAATTTCCTGGGCGCACCGTTCACTGTCTCGATGTATCTGCAGGCCGCGCGGATGGAAGGCCCGAAAGGAACCAACACCGAGATTCAACTGCACGGCGGTGCCTATCACCAGGATTTCCCCAAGCCTCTGCGGGGCGGGCGCTTCGGGAAACTGGTGGTGCCGCAGGGCTTCCTGCTGCTCGTGATGCCCGCTTACGAGAAGCTCGCCGCAGCGTTTCCCGAGGAGATCGAGCTCGCTTTCCGCGAAATGGCGCGCATCACCATCGAGAACGATCGCCTCGTGCTCGACCCCCGCGAGCCGATGGGTCAGCAAGGCATGCCGAAGGTTTTCTAATTGGAGATGACCAGCTGCTATCTGATTCTGGGACTCCTTTTCACCGCGATCACTCTCGCGGAGGAAATCCCCAAGGCCGTGCAAGTCGTCGAGCCGCCCCAGCCGCTCAAGCTCGACGGCATGGACCGGGTGGTTAGCCGCACCGAGCAATTCCGCGTTTCCGGCGGAGAGCCCCGGGATCGCACCACCGTCGCCCAGCTCGCCGAGGACGCGAAGGACGAGCTGCTCCGCCTGACCGAGGAAAAGGACAGCTGGAAAGTCCCGGTCACCATCGATCTGCACGGGAAATCCGGCGATCCCATGCCGCAGCGGACCGTGGCGATCCAAATCCTTGTTAACGACGTCGGCTACGGACTGCGGCTCGACGTCCATCTCAGCCGCGGCATCGAGCACGAGCGCTTCAAGCACGCCGTCACCGCGGCGCTGGTTTACGAGCGCGGCCTCCGCAGACTGCCGGCGAAGGAATCCGACAGCCGGTTTTTCGTGCCGCCCTGGCTGGTGGACGGCCTCCGCGAGGCCACCGCCTGGCGGCTCAACCAGAGCGACCGGCGGCTTTACGAGGCGCTTTTCAAAACCGGCGGCCTCTTCAAAATCGACGAGATTTTCGCCCTCGACGAGCGCGGCTTCGAGGAAATGGACGCCGCGATGCGCGCCGCCTTCCGGGTCTCCGTCGGCTCGCTCGTGATGGCCCTGTTCCAGCAGCCGCAGGGCAAGGAAGGCTTCCGCGCGTTCCTCACCGAAGTCGCCGCCTTCGAGGGCGAGACGCCCGCCCTGCTCCGCAAACACTTCCCCGAGCTCAACCTGTCCGAGACCAGCCTCTCGAAATGGTGGGCGCTCCAGCTCGCCAACATCGGCGACCGCAATCTCGCCACCGACATCCTTACCATCGCCCGCACCGAGGCTGCGCTCAACGAGGCGCTGCGGCTGAATTTCCGCACCGCGGAAGGCATCCTCCAACAGAAGGAGCTCAGCGCCTGGCCCGAGCTCGCCGCGCTTCCCAAGCCTGAGCGCGTCGGCGCGGTCAGGCTCGCCCAGGACGCCCTCGTCCGCCTCAGCTACCGCTGCTTCCCGTCATACCGCCCGCTCCTCGCCGACTATCAGATCGTCCTCAGCGCCCTCGCGAAAAACAAAACCGGCGGAGTCGCCAGCCAGCTAGCCGAGCTCGACGAGCGCCGCGCGACCATGACCGCTAAGGCCAAGCGTGCCCGCGATTACCTCGATTGGTTCGAGATCACCCGCGCCCGCGAGACCAGCGGCGCCTTCGACGACTACATGCGCCTCAAGGACCGCCTCAAGACCAACCCGCACCGCCGCACCGACGACCTCTCGAAATATCTCGACCGCATGGACGCCATTTTTAGCCGCGGGGCGGATCCGCCGTGACGCCGAAATCACAACTCGCGGTTGCCATTTCCAAATCCGGTGCAAGGGTCGCTCCGATGAAACGAATCAGCCAGATCCTCACCGCCGTTTCCACCAGCCTCTTCGCCACCAACGCGCTCGCCGAGCCGCTTGCCGTGGGCTCGCCGATCCCCGTCGTGGAGCAAAAAAACCAGGACGACCAGGTGGTGAAACTTGCCGAAGCCGCCGCCAAAGGCTTCACCTTGGTCTATTTCTACCCGAAAGCCGACACCCCCGGCTGCACCAAGCAGGCATGCAGCCTGCGCGATTCCTACGCCGCGCTGACCGACAAGGGCGTGAAGATCTTCGGCGTGAGCGCCGACAAGGTGCCCGCCCAGAAAGCCTTCAAGGACAAATACAAGCTGCCCTTCGACCTGCTCGCCGATGCCGACGCCAAAGTCATCGACGCCTTCGGAGTGCCGAAAACCCTCGGCTTCGCCAAGCGCCAGGCCTTCCTCTTCAAGGACGGCAAACTCGTCTGGAGCGACACCAGCGCCTCCACCGAGAAGCAGGCCGAGGACGTGCTGAAATTCCTCGCCACTCAATAAACCAAGGTGTCCCGACTGTCTCAGTCGGGCCGGAAAGCAAAAATCCTGGCGGGACCACAAATTTTGAAAGAATCCCGGCGGTCCCGGCGTTTATCTAACTGCATGAAAAATCGTTTCCGCTCTCTCGCCGCGCTTGGCCTTCTCGTGACCGGTTTCTTGGTGGGCTGCGATTCCTCGTCTTCGAAAGTTTCGAGTTCGCCGGCACCCGCTGAAGAGCTCGCGGCACCGGTGGTCAAGGAGCCGGTGAAAATCTCCCTGCCGGAGAAAGTTTCCTTCAACGAGCACATCCAGCCCGTCCTTTCCGAGTATTGCTACCACTGCCACGGCCCGGATTCCGGGACGCGTGAGCCCAAGGAGGCACCGCTGCGGCTCGACCGGGTGGAGGACGCGTTCGTCGCCCGCGAGGATGGCAAACCCGCGATCATCAAGGGAAATCCGGCGGAGTCCATGCTCGTGAAGCGCCTTCACGAAAAGGACCCCGACTCGATCATGCCGCCGCCGAAAAGTCACAAGACGATGGCTCCGCGGGAAATCGCCTTGCTCGAGCGCTGGATCGAACAAGGTGCGGAGTATGAGCCGCACTGGGCCTTCGCGCAGGTCAAGAAGCCGGAGCCACCCGCCGCCGGTGCGAGCTGGGCGGCCAATCCCATCGACCGCTTCATCGCCGAAAAACTCGATGAAGCCGGTCTGAAAGCCAATCCGCCGGAAGATCCCGCACGCTTTTACCGCCGCCTGCACCTCGACCTGACCGGCCTGCCACCCACGCCGGAAGCGATCGAGGCTTTCAAAAAATCCGCTGCCGGAAATCCACAGGCGGCCGTCGAGGCCGCCGCCGACCAATTGCTCGCGACCCCCGGCAGCGCCGAGCATTTCGCCCGCCACTGGCTCGACGCCGCCCGCTACGCGGACACCCACGGCATCCACATCGATAACTACCGCGCCATCTGGCCCTACCGCGACTGGGTGATCCGCGCCTTCCAGGCGAACATGCCGTGGGACCAGTTCACCACCGAGCAAATCGCCGGCGACCTGCTGCCTGACCGCTCGCTCGACCAGCTCGTCGCCACCGGTTTCTCCCGTTGCCTCGCCACCACCGGCGAGGGCGGTGCGATCACCGAGGAATACGATGCGATCTACGCCAAGGACCGCGTCGAGACCGTCTCCGCGATCTGGCTCGGCCTGACCACCGGCTGCGCGGCCTGCCACGACCACAAGTTCGATCCGGTCTCCACCAAGGAGTTTTACTCACTAACCGCCTTCTTCCGGAACACCCCGATGTCCGCACTCGACGGCAACAACGCGGAACATCCGCCCAACGTCTTCGTGCCCCTGATGGAAGACCGGCAGCGCTGGGATACCCTCGCCAGCGGGATTTCCGACCTGGAGAAACAACTGGCCGCCCGTGGCGGTGCGGCGCGCCCGGAGTTCGCCACCTGGCTCGCCGCCGCCACCATCGAGCCCGCGCGCGAGATCGACTCCACGCTGGCGATCCACCTGCCACTCAATGAAGCGGACGGCCCGTTGCGCGGTCTGGTCGATGGGAAACCGCGCGAATGGCCGACCACGCTTGAGCGGATCGATGCTCCTCTCGGAAAAGCCCCGGTCGTCAGTGGCGAGCCCGTGGAGCTCGGTGACATCGGAAGTTTCTCACGAGCCGACCGCGTCACTTTCGGCGGCTTCCTCCGGGTGGAGGGCAAGCCGACCGGCACCGTCATCGCCCGCATGAATCCCGCGGAGGCGTTCCGCGGCTGGGATCTCTATCTGGAGGGCGGCAGGCCCGCCTATCATGTCATCGATTCCTGGGACAAGTCGGCTAACAAAGTCCTCGCGGACGCGACATTGACCTCCGGCAAGTGGCAGCACGTCATGGTAACCTTCGACGGATCCATTTCCGGCCATCAGGCCAGCACCATTTACATTGATGGGAAAAAAGCCGGCTCGAAAACCTATCCGAACACCGTCGGAGGTAACATCGAGACTTCCGTGCCCTTGAGGCTGGGATCGCGCCACGGCGGCGATTCGAAACTCAACGGCAAGGTCGCCCTCCAGGATTTCCGTTTCTATCGGCGTATGCTTTCCGGTGACGAGATTGCAAAGCTGGCGAAGAACATCGAGCTCCAGCACATCGTCTCCCTATCTCCGGAAAAGCGCAGCAAGGAACAGGTCGAGTCGGTCTTTCAATACTTCCTCGCCAATATCGATGCTCCATCCCGCGAGATGCGTGCCCGTCTGGATGGGTTGAAGACCGAGCAAGCTGCCCTGCGTGCCCGCGGGTCCGTCTCGCTCGTCATGGAGGAAAAAAAGGAGGAGCCCTTCGCCCACGTCCTGATCCGCGGCGGCTACGCCGACAAGGGGGAAAAAGTCACTCCCACCACTCCCGCTGTGCTGCCGCCGATGGCGGCCGACGCGCCGAAGAACCGCCTCGGCCTCGCCCAGTGGCTCAATGATCCGGCCAATCCGCTGCCCGCCCGCGTGGTCATGAACCGCGCCTGGTATCATGTCTTCGGTGCCGGAATCGTCGCCACCAACTCCGACTTCGGCATCATGGGCACCCGCCCGAGCCATCCGAAAATGCTCGATTGGCTCGCCGCCGAGTTCGTGGACTCCAAGTGGAACTACCGCCACATGATCAAGCTGATGGTCACCTCCGCCGCCTATCGCCAGTCCGGCGTGGTCACGCCCGAGAAGCTGGAGAAAGATCCTTCTAACCGGCTTCTCGCCCGCGGCCCGCGCCATCGCCTCGATGCCGAGCAGATCCGCGATCTCGCCCTTGCCTCCTCAGGCCTGCTCGTCGCGAAAACCGGCGGCCCCTCGGTGAAGCCCTATCAGCCGGAAGGCATCTGGGAGGCGGTCGCCATGCCGCAGTCGAACACCAAGACCTATCGCCAGGACAGCGGCGAGTCGCTCTACCGGCGCTCGCTCTACACGATGTGGAAACGCACCGCAGCGCCGCCGTCGATGGAGATTTTCAATGCGCCGACCCGCGAGGTCACCTGCGTCCAGCGCGATGTCACCAACACGCCGCTGCAAGCGCTCGTGCTGATGAACGACCCGCAGTTTGTCGAGACATCGCGCGAACTGGCGTCTAACGCGATGAAGGCGGGAACGGATTTCGACGCCCGCCTGGACTTCATCACCGCGCGTCTCGCCGGAAGAACCTTGGATGCGGAAGAGCGCCAGATCGCCCGGAAATCGCTCGATTCGGCACTGGCGACATTCCGCGCTCAGACCGACGATGCCAAGAAACTGATTTCCACCGGGGCCACGCCGCCGCGCAAGGACGCGGATGTTCCGGAACTCGCCGCCTGGACGCTTGTCGCCAGCCAAATCCTCAATCTCGACGAAACCATCACCCGCTAGACCGCCATGACACCCTTGGAATCCCACAACGCCGCCTACAGCCGCCGCCAGTTTTTCCGCAAGTCCGGCACCGGCCTCGGCATGGCCGCGCTCGCTTCGCTGCTCGGCCAGCGCGGCATCTCCGCAGCGGATAGCCTCGCCGGCATTCAGAACATGCTGCCGCAAATCGCCCCCAAGGCGAAGCGGGTGATCTATATTTCGCTCATCGGCGCGCCGTCGCAGCTCGACCTGTTCGACTACAAGCCGGACTTGAAAAAGCGCTTCAAGGAGGATCTCAACGGCTGGCTGAAAGAACAGGGCCAGCGACTCACTGGCATGACCTCCGGCCAGGCGAGCTTCCCGCTGGCACCCTCGATTTTCAAATTCCAACAGCACGGCCAGTCCGGAGCATGGGTCACCGAACTGCTGCCGTGGACGGCGAAAATGGTGGACGACCTCTGCATCATCAAGTCGATGCACACCGATGCGATCAACCACGAGCCCGCCAACCAGTTGATCTGTACCGGCTCGATGCAGTCGGGAAAAGCTTCGCTCGGCTCATGGCTTTCCTACGGCCTTGGTTCGATGAACGAGGAGCTGCCGTCCTTCGTCGTGCTGCACGCCACACACACCTCGCCCTTCGCGAACGTGCAGGCGATTTCCTCGCGGCTCTGGGGCTCCGGTTATCTGGCAGGCAAGCACTCCGGCGTCGCGCTCCGCTCGCTTGGCGATCCCGTGCTTTTCCTCAAGGATACGGCCGGAATCTCGCGCGAAACCCGCCGCAACATGCTCGACGGACTCAACGATCTGAACCGCCGCTCGTTCTCGGCCATTCGCGATCCGGAGATCGAGAACCGCATCCAGCAGTATGAAATGGCCTTCCGGATGCAGGCCTCCGTGCCGGAACTCACCGACCTCTCCGGCGAGACCGAGAGCGTCTATCAACTTTACGGCGAGGACAGCAAGAAGCGAGGGACCTTCGCCAACTCTGCGATCATGGCCCGCCGACTCGCCGAGCGCGGCGTCCGCTTCGTGCAGATTTTCCACCGCGGTTGGGACCAGCACGGCGATCTCCCGCGCGACCTCGCCTCACAGTGCAAGGACGTGGACCAAGGTTGCTACGGCCTGATTCAGGATCTCAAACAACGGGGCATGCTCGAAGACACGCTCGTCGTCTGGGGCGGGGAATTCGGGCGCACGATCTACTCGCAGGGCAAGCTTTCGGAGACCGACTACGGCCGCGACCACCACCCGCGCTGCTTCACCATCTGGATGGCCGGCGGCGGCATCAAGGGCGGCCAAGTCTATGGCGAAACCGACGAGATGTCCTATAACATCGTCAAGGATCCCGTCCACATCCGCGACCTCCACGCGACCATACTTCACGCCCTCGGAATTGAACACGAACGACTTAGCTTCAAGTTTCAAGGCCTCGACCAGCGCCTCACCGGCGTGGATCCGGCCAAGGTCGTGAAGGACTGGTTTGTTTGATGCTCCCATCATCATATCTGGATATGAAGATTTGTTTCTTGAAATGAGCGGGGTTGTGGCTAATTTTCAGCCATGCCGCAGCCCGACTTTACCGCCGAAATCCAACGCGCTCTCACTGAGCGAATCTTCGTTCTCGACGGAGCGATGGGCACCACGATCCGGACTTACGGACTCGACGAGGCCGCCGCCCGTGGTCCGCGATTTGCCGATAACGAAAAGGATCTGCTGAACAACGGCGACATTCTCTCGATCACCCGCCCGGAAATCATCGGCGACATCCACAAGCGCTTTTACGAGGCGGGCTCGGACATCTGCGAAACCAACACCTTCTCCGCGACCGGCATCGCGCAGAGCGAGTTTTTCGTTGAGGACCCGCGCGAAAAGGGCGGTCGGAAAGATCCGGAGTTTTTCCAGAAAATCCTCGAAGACACCTTTCTCAACGACCTCGCGTGGGAAATGAACGTCGAGTCTGCGCGCCTCTGCCGCAAGTGGGCGGACGACATCGGCACCGACACCGGTCGCAAGCGCTACGTCGCCGGTGCGATCGGGCCGCTCACCGTTTCTTTGACGAACTCGCCCGACGCCAACGATTCGGGCTTCCGCGTGGTGACCTTCGACCAGGTGCTCGCCGCCTACAAACACCAGGTCCGCGGACTCATCGAAGGCGGCTGTGACATTCTGATGATCGAGACGATTTTTGATTCTCTCAACGCCAAAGCCGCCGCCGTGGCAGTGCAGGAAGTCTATGACGAAGATCATGTGCGCCTTCCCATCATCATCTCCGCCGCCGTCGGTCTGGGTGGAGAAACTATGATTTCCGCGCAAAAAGTCGAAGCTCTCTGGAATGCCTTCGCCCACACCAAACCACTCGCCATCGGCTTGAACTGCTCGCTCGGCCCCGACCTGATGCGGCCCCACCTCGAAGAACTCTCCGAGTGCGCCGCCACCTGCATTTCCTGTTATCCCAACGCCGGCCTGCCCAACCCGCTCGCGCCGACCGGCTTTGATCTGGAACCGCAGCACATGCATGACTACATGGCGGAATTCGCGCAAGCGGGACTCTTGAATCTAGCAGGCGGCTGCTGTGGAAACACGCCTGAACACGTCGCTGCAATCGCCAGGGCCGTGGCGAAATACGCGCCGCGGGAAGTGCCGGTAGTTCGCTAAGATTTACCGCAGAGGAACGCAAAGGAAGGATATGAAGGATTACTTGAACAAGCTTTCGGGCGAGGTGATAGGCGCGGCCATCGAAGTGCATAACGATTTGGGGCCGGGGCTTCTGGAGTCGCCTTACGAAGCCAGTCTTCAGCATGAACTGAAACTTCGGGGATTCGACTCGGTGAGGCAGTTGATTTTGCCGATCAAATACAAGGATCTGGTTGTTCCCGAGGCTTATCGGATCGACCTGGTGGTCGAGAATTGCCTCGTGATCGAACTCAAAACCGTTGAAGCGTTGCTACCCATCCACTCGGCCCAGCTTCTTACTTACCTTAGAATGTCCGACAACCATCTCGGACTCCTCATTAACTTCCACACTGACGGCATCAAACGCCTCGTCCACAACTTCCCATCTTAACTCTGCGTCCCTCTGCGACCTTTGCGCCTTGCGGTTAACTCTTCTCCAAATGAAAACCATTCCCCACGCCCTCCGTCTATCCGGCACCGAGGCCTACAACCACACCGCCGACAAGCGCTTCCTGATGATCGGCGAGCGCGCGAACGTCGCGGGCTCTCCGCAGTTTGCGAAACTCGTTAGAGCGGGTGACCTCGAAGCCGCCGTCGAGGTGGCCCGCCAGCAGGTGGCCAACGGCGCGAACGTCATCGACATCTGTTTCGACGACGGCCTCATCGACGGCAAGGCGATGATGAGCCGTTTCCTGCAACTTCTCCAAGGCGAGCCGGACGTCGCGAAGGTGCCGATCATGGTGGATTCCTCGAAGTGGGAAATCCTCGAGGAAGGGCTGAAATACCTCCAAGGGAAGGGAATCGTGAACTCGATCTCGCTCAAGGAGGGCGAGGAGAACTTCAAGAAACAAGCCCGCCACATCATGCGCTACGGCGCGGCGGTGGTCGTCATGGCTTTCGATGAAAACGGCCAGGCGGCTTCGTATGACGAGAAGATCCGCATCTGCGGGCGAGCCTACCGGATTCTTGTCGATGAGGTCGGCTTCAATCCCGACGACATCATTTTCGATCCCAACATCCTGACCGTCGCCACCGGCATCGAGGAGCATAACAACTACGCGCTCGACTTCATCAACGCGACCCGCTGGATCAAGGAGAACCTGCCCGGCGCGAAGGTTTCCGGCGGCGTTTCCAACATTTCCTTCTCCTTCCGCGGCAACAACAAGGTCCGCGAGGCGATGCACTCCGCGTTCCTCTATCATGCCGGACTGGCGGGAATGGACATGGGAATCGTCAATGCCGGGATGCTTGAGCTTTACGACGAGATTCCTAAAGACCTGTTGGAATGCGTCGAGGATGTGCTTCTCAACCGCCGCCCCGATTCGACCGAGCGGCTGCTGGAACTTGCGGAAAGTTACAAAAACGTCGGCGGTAAGAAAATCGAGGAGGATCTATCATGGCGCGACGAGCCGGTGGAAAAGCGGCTTGAACACGCGCTGCTGCGCGGCATCGACAAATACATCGACGAGGACACCGAGGAAGCGCGTTTGAAATACGTGCGTCCGCTCAAGGTGATCGAAGGCCCGCTGATGGATGGCATGGGCGTGGTCGGCGACCTGTTCGGGGCTGGGAAAATGTTCCTGCCGCAAGTGGTGAAATCCGCGCGGGTGATGAAGAAGGCGGTCGCCTGGCTGTTTCCATTCATGGAAGCGGACAAGGCCGAATATCTCGCAGGCGACATCGCCGCGATCAAGTTGGAGAACCCCGCGCTCACGGACGACGAGGCGCTCAAACTCGCCGAACGCGGCCGCTCGGCCGGCCGTTTCCTGATCGCCACGGTGAAGGGTGACGTGCACGACATCGGCAAGAACATCGTGGGCGTGGTGCTTTCCTGCAACGGCTTTGAAGTTACCGACATGGGCGTGATGGTTTCATGCGACAAGATTCTGGCAAAAGCCAAGGAACTCGAGGCGGACGTGATCGGCCTATCCGGTTTGATCACGCCGTCGCTCGATGAGATGGTGCATGTCGCCAAGGAAATGGAGCGTCTCGGTTTCAAGGTGCCGCTGCTCATCGGCGGCGCGACGACTTCCGCCGCGCACACCGCGATCAAGATCGCGCAGCATTACTCGGGGCCGGTGGTTCACGTGCTCGACGCCTCGCGCTCCGTGCCGGTCACCACATCTCTGCTATCGAAAGATCAGCGCGACACCTTCGCGCGGGAGAACCGCGAGAAGCAACAAAAGCTCCGCGACAATTTCCTCGGTGGGCCGAAAAAGGAAACCCTCACTCTCGCCGAGGCACGCATCGCCGGCCCTAAGTTCGACTGGTCTAACTACACGCCGCCGGTCCCAGCGTTCACCGGCACGCGGACGATCAAGAGGCCGTCACTGCGCGAGCTCGCCAAGTTCATCGACTGGACGCCGTTCTTCCACGCCTGGGAACTCCGCGGGGTGTGGGACCGGGAGAACAAGGTTCTCAAAACCCAGAACGCTGAGGGCGCGGTGGAAGCCGGCAAGCTCTATCAGGATGCGATGGCGTGGGTTGACCGCATCATCGCCGAAGACCGTTTCCGCGCGGAGGGCATTTACGGATTTTTCCCCGCGAACGCCGAGGGCGATGACATCATCGTCTGGACCGATGAGACGCGGACGACCGAGCGCATGCGTTTCCACAGCCTCCGCCAGCAGCTCAAGAAGGACTCGGGAAAGCCGAACGTCGCTCTAGCAGACTGGGTCGCGCCATGTAGCGGCGATCACCGGTCGCCGCGAATGGCCCCGTCATTCCTCAACCCCGAAAAAATCATCGCCCGCAGCGACAAGGGCCATCTCCCCCACTGGCACCAAGACGGCGCGACCTACGCCGTCACATTCCGGCTTGCCGACTCACTCCCGCAATCCGTCCTCGCCGAATATCAGCAGGAAAAGCAAGAAGCGCTTCTCAAACTCAAACAAGCGGAAGATGCGGGAGACGCCGCCCTTTCGGCACAACTTAAGGGTGAACTCGAAAGTCTCTATCACGAGCGGATGGAAACCGCGCTTCACGCGGGGTATGGTGAATGTTGGATGAAGCGACCTGAGATCGCGCAGGTGGTCTGCAACGCGTTGTTTTATTTCGATGGCGATCATTACGACCTTGGGCCGTGGTGTGTGATGCCGAATCATGTGCATTTCCTGATCAAGCCGAGGGACGGTCATTCGCTGTCGAAGATTTTGCAGGGGATCAAGTCGGCTTCGGCGAAGGAAATTAACATTCTGTTGAGGCGTGAGGGTTCGCTTTGGCAGAAGGAGTCCTATGATCACATCGTCCGCGATGCGGATGACTATTGGAACCAGCGGAGTTATATTTTGGGGAATCCGAAGGCGGCCGGGTTGGTGGATTGGGAGTTTTTGGGGGAGCCGGGCTCGCGGCGACCGGTGATCGCCGCTACGCCGGACTACATCGGCGGCTTCGTGGTCGGCATCCACGGCGCGCATGAATTCGCGGAAGAGTTGGACAAGCAGATCGATCCTTACGGTGCGATCATGGTCAAGGCCATCGCCGACCGCTTCGCCGAGGCCTTCGCGGAGTTCCTCCACCACAAGGCGCGGATCGAGTGGGGCTATGAAACCGAGGACGAGCTCACGCACGACCAGTTGATTCATGAGAACTATCAGGGCATCCGTCCGGCACCGGGTTATCCCGCGCAGCCGGATCACACGGAGAAGCCGCCGTTGTTCGAGCTGCTAGACGCTCCGGCAGAGACCGGCGTGAACCTGACGGAAAGCTGCGCAATGCATCCCGGTGCGGCGGTGTGCGGATTGTATTTCTCACATCCGGACAGCCACTATTTCGCCATTTCCGAGCTTCAGAAAGACCAGATCGAAGATTACGCCCGGCGCAAGGGCATCAGTGCGCAGGAGGCCGAAAAATGGCTGGGGCCGTGGTTGGGATACGCATGAACTATCCGATGATGAGGCTGGCACTGTGGTTTCTGGGACTCGCGATTCTCGTTCTCGGGACGTGGGCGGTCTGGGGCGCAGGTTGGGATGCGCACTTCACCCTCGCGGGGAGCGTGGCATGGCTGGAAGGCGCGGGACCGTGGGCGTGGGCTGCGGGCATCGCTTTGTTAGGAAGTGATCTGGCCTTGCCCGTTCCGAGCACGGTGGTGATTTCGGCGCTGGGCTATATTTACGGGACTTTCGTCGGTGGTTTGGTTGCGGCGGCGGGCTTGATGTTAGTCGGGATGACGGGATACGGGCTTGGCTGGCTTTTCGGCGAGCGGTTCGCGCGGCGATGGCTGGGGGAGCAGGATTATGAAAAGGGTCGGCGGCTTTTCGCTAACGGCGGTGGCTGGGTGGTGGCCTTGTCACGGGCGCTGCCGATTTTGCCCGAAGTCATTTCCTGCACGGCGGGATTGGTGCGGATGTCGTTCAGGAGATTTGCAACGGCCTTGGCCTGCGGCAGCGTGCCGATGGGATTTCTATTCGCGGCGATCGGCAGGGCGGGTCACGACGCGCCGGGATGGGCGTTTGGATTGAGCCTGCTGGTGCCCGCGCTGCTGTGGTTGCTGGCGAGTCGGATCGCGCGTTGAATATCAGCCCTTGAGTCTGTGCGGGGATGTCGCAGATTCGCGCAGTGAAAATCGAGGTCATCAACACCGGAACCGAACTCCTGCTGGGAAACACGCTCAACACCCACGGAGCTTGGTTCGGCCGGGAGCTTTTCAAGCTCGGCCTGCGGATCTCCCGCCAGACGACCGTGCCGGATGGCGATGCGATCCGCGATTCACTCCAGGAAACGCTGAGCCGGGCGGATGCGGTGATCGTGACCGGCGGGCTGGGGCCGACGAGTGATGACCTCACCCGCGAAATCACCGCGGAGGTGCTGGGGCTGGAATTGATCACGGATGAAGCGGCGCTTCGATCGTTAGGGGAATTTTTCGCCCTGCGCGGCAAGCCGATGGTTGACGCGAATCTCAAGCAGGCGCTGTGTCCGGTGGGCGCGGATATTCTACCCAATCCCAATGGCACGGCACCGGGCATCTACGTGCCGCCGCGGCTTAACGGGCGTTCCAACTGTGCGGTGTTTCTGCTTCCGGGGCCGCCGCGGGAACTCTATCCGATGTATCACGCCGAGGTCGTGCCGCGGTTGCGCGCTTTGGCCGGAGTTGAGAATCTTCATGAAGCACTGGTGTTGAAATTCACCGGGATCGGCGAGAGTGATTTCCATCAGGGCATCGACGCGCGGCTGGCGGAGGTTCCGGATTTGGAATATGGCTACTGCGCGCACATCGGCGAGGTGGACTTGCGTTTGATTGGCGATGCCGCGGCGTTGGAAGCGGGGCGGAAGATCGCGCTCGAACGGTTCGGCAACTATCTGATCAGCGATGATGAAAGCTCGATGGAAGAAACCGTGGTCCGTCTGCTCAAAGAGCGGGGGATGACGTTCGCCACCGCCGAGAGTTGCACCGGCGGGCTCATCGCTAGCCGAATCACCAACGTGCCGGGCGCGAGCGAGGTTTTCACCCACGGTTTCGTGACTTACGCGAACGAGGCGAAGACGGGGCTGCTCGGAGTTTCACCGTCGGATATCGAAATTCACGGCGCGGTGAGCGAGGTCGTCGCCCGTGCGATGGCGGAGGGAGCGCTTCAGAAGAGTGGCACGGGTATCGCGGTGTCCGTCACCGGCATCGCCGGTCCGGGTGGAGGCTCGGAAGAGAAACCGGTGGGCACGGCCTGGATCGCGGTGGCGATGCGGGGTGGCCCGACGGAGGCGTTCCGCGTGTTTCATCCGCGCAACCGGAAGGACTTCAAGCTCGCCGTGAGTCAGGCCGCGCTGGAGGCGGTGAGGAGGAGGCTTAAAGAAGTTTGATCCGACTCACTTGTCTGGGATTTCCCTGCTGAATAGTTCAAGGAGATAATCCGCGGTGAGCAGGGCGGGTGTGATTTGCGGCTCCTTGCCGGGGACGAGCAGGACGTTGACAGGAATCGCGCTGCGGCCCATCTGCCTGAGCTTGGCATCGATGGCCGGGCTCGGGTTGGTCTTGTCCGCCCTGAGGAGGACGAGGCCCTTTTTCTCTATCAAATCAATCACCGGCTGGGTGTAGGCGCGGCTTTTGTTGAGCTGGCAGGTCAGGCACCACTTGGCGGTGTAATCGACAAAGACCGGCCGGCCCTCGGCAAGCAGGCGGTCCTCTTCTTGCTGGGACCAGGTTCCCCATTCGGCGGAGATCCTGGCGTTTCCGGCATCGGCCCGGGGCTGCCCGGCGGGCCATGGCCATGCGAGGAGGATTCCTCCGGTGCAGAGAAGCGCCGCCAGGATCTTGGCGCGCATGCGGACTGAAGCGCTCCTAACCGGCTGGTTCCAGCGGCCGTAGATCCACGCGGCGGTGGCTACCGCGCTGAGCCCGAGCATGACCCAGAGGCCTTTTTGCCCTTCGTTGAGGTCGAACACCTGGGCGCTGTAAACCCAGAGGAAGATGGCCGCGGTGGCGAACAACAGAAACGACATTCCTTGTTTGAACGACTCCATCCACGGCCCGGGGCGTGGTAGCTTTTCGACCAGGGCGGGAAACATCGACAGCACCAGATACGGCAGGGCCAGGCCGATTGCCATGAAGGTGAACGCGGTGAAGAAGGGAATCGCGGGCAAGGTCACGGCGACCCCGATGGCGACTGCTAGAAAAGGACCGGAACAGGGAGTGGCGATCAGCGTCGCCAGCACGCCCGAGAAGAAGGTGCCCGCGATGCCTTGTTTTTGGACCAGGTTCCCGCCGATTCCCGTGACGGAGGTGCCGATTTCAAAGACGCCGAACAGGTTCATGCCCAAGAGCAGCATGATGAGGATGGTCCCCAGGGTGACGCGCGGGTCTTGAAGCTGGTTGCCCCAGCTGCTGATTCCTCCCAGAAAAAGCGCGAGGGAAAGCAACCAGAAGGAGAGCAGCACGCCTGCGGCAAAGACCAGTCCGTGCACCACGATTTTTTTCCGGTCATGCCCGGCCTGTTGGACAAAGCCCATGATTTTGAGGCCGATGACGGGAAACACGCAGGGCATGAGATTGAGGATCAAGCCTCCCAGAAACATGCCGCCGAAGATTTTGAGAAACGTGGAGAATGGCAAGGGCGAGGGAGGCGCGGTGATGACGGCGGGGGCGGGAATTCCGATAGCTGTTTCTGGAATCAAGACCGGGCGGGTGCCGATGAGGATGCCGGAGAAAGAGTTTCCCTGGGGAATGTCGTTGTCGAGCGCGTCCTTGGTCGCGCGGGGCAGGCGGATTAGCCACGCGTCGCCGTCGCGCTGGATCGAACCGCCGGAGCTGGCTGATTTGACGAAGGGTTGGTCGGGAATGAAATCGGTGGGATCGCTTTCGATGGTTTCACCGGGTTCCACGCGGAGCAGGATTTCGCTGCCTTCCTGCCGGGCGGAGATATTCGCGTTTGTGGGTTTCGCGGGCTGGCTGGCGCGGGCCTTTGCGAACAGTGCGGCGTTCGCGGGATCCTTTTCTGCAGCGGCCGCCACCGGGAGGCTCAGCGTGAAGGATTTCTCCTCGTTGATGCAGCTTTCCTCGCAGATCTGCCAGGACGCGTCGGCGGTGAGGGTGACGGTTCCGCCGGTTTCAAGGGAGGCGGGTGCGGTGATTTCGACGAGGAACGCCGGGCTGCCGGAATGGATGAAGCTTTTGCCGAAGTAGCCGTCCTTGACCTCGGGGACCGGCCACTGGATCGGGCCGGCGGTGAAGCCTTGCGGCAGCGTCCACTTGATGGCGGGAGATTGCTCGATGCCGCCGCTGTTCTGATAGTAGCTGTGCCACTTTCCGGGATGGTCCAGCTTGAGGGCGAGGGTGAATGGCTTGCCGGGAGCGATGGACTTCTCCTCGGGTAACAGATTGGCGGCTGAAGAGAGGGTTTCCGCCTGACCCGATGCGGCGGACACGCTGAGGACGAGGGTGAGGAGAAAATGGGGGATGCGGTGCATGGGCAAGTGAGTCTAAGAGACGCGGGGATTGATTTTCATCCAAAAAAAACGGGACGTTCGGAAATCGAACGTCCCGTTTCGAGAAAGAAGCGGATTTCAGTAGCGACCGTATTGTTCCTGGTCGCGGGCATTGCCGTAGGTGCCGCCGACGACCGCTCCACCGGCGGCTCCGATGGCGGCCCCTTCGAGGGCGCGGCCGGATTGGTGGCCGATGACTCCGCCGAGGAGCGCGCCGCCCAAGGCTCCGGTGGCGGCACCGCGTTGCGTGTTAGGCCCTGCGGGTGCGGCGCAGCTGGAGAGGGCGATCGCCGTGATGGCGCTGATGAGGGATAGGATGATCGACTTCATGGATGTTGAGGGTCAAGAAACTGGTAAATGAGACGCGGGGTATTTCAAGGGAATTTACCTTCCCCGTAATTTAAAAGACCCGAGGGATACCGAAAACATTCAATCGAATTTACGGCTGAGGCAGAGGGCTGTTTTCCGGGCTACTTTGGGAAGTGATGATTTTTTGAAATTATTTCTTGCCAGTCGGGCGGGGAGATGCAAGTTTCTCCCCGTCGCAAGACAAGGCGGTCCGACTGAGATGCCTCCCGGGTTAATGGGTTTTTCCTAGGAGTGATGATCAGTCGGGCCGCTTATTTTTTGCCTGTTTTTCGCCCTGTGGGGTTTCCCGAAGATTCGGTTTCCTCGATCCCGGTCCATTTGCTACATCGCGCACATGAAATTGATTCGGTTCGGTGACGAGGGGCGTGAGGAGCCGGGAATCCTTCTGCCGGACGGGCGCTTGATCGACGCGAGCGGCGAATTCAACGATTACGACGAGGGTTTTTTCGCGATGGGCGGGATCGAGTCTCTTGCAGAGTGGGTGGCGGACGGCTGCCCGGGAGGGGGCGAGGTGGATCCTTTGGTCCGGCTGGGCCCGGCGGTGGAGCGGCCTTCGAAATTGGTCTGCATCGGGCAAAATTATCTCGAACACGCCAAGGAGCTGGGAGAGGGGATTCCGACGGAGCCGACGATTTTCATGAAAGCGACGAGCGCGTGGAGCGGGCCGACCGACGATGTGATCATCCCGCGCGGCTCGACGAAGCTCGATTACGAGGTGGAGCTCGCGGTGGTGATCGGGCGGACGGCGTCGTATGTCGATGAGCGGGAGGCGATGGATTATGTCGCGGGTTACTCGACGTTTTGTGATTTCTCGGAGCGGGCCTTTCAAAAGGAAATGGGCGGGCAGTGGACCAAGGGGAAAAGTGCAGACAGCTTCGCGCCGATGGGGCCGTGGCTGGTGACGGCGGATGAGATTGGCGATCCCCAGAAATTGCGCCTGTGGTGCAAGGTGAACGGGGAACTGCGGCAGAACAGCTGGACCGGGGACATGTCGTTTTCCGTCCGGCAGTTGATCAGTTACGTCAGCCGTTTCATGACCTTGCTGCCCGGCGACGTGGTCGCCACGGGGACCCCGAGCGGGGTGGCGATGGGGATGAGCCCGCCGAAATACTTGCAAGCGGGGGATTTTGTGGAATGTGGTGTGGAGGGTTTGGGCGAACTCGCCCAGCGGGTGGTGGCTCTCCGATAAGATGAGAAGATCGTTTTCCAGAACCAAGCGGGCCTTGCATCCCTGGCCGCGGCCGCCGGGCGGTCCGCATTATTCGGCGTGTCATTTTTGCGACACCTTGCACGAAGCCACGCCGCTGGCAGAGGGCGTGGCCGCCCGTTGTCGCTGCTGCGGGGCGGTTCTCTATCAAAACCGCCCGGCCTCGCTGGCGCGGGTGACTTCGTTTTCCATCGCCGCGCTACTGTTGATGTTCGTGGTGAACTGGTTTCCGTTTCTCACGATGGATGCAGCGGGCATCCGGACGACTTTGAATCTCGTGTCCGGGGCGAGGGCACTGATCGCCGAGGGTAGTCCCTTGCTCGGCTTGGCGCTGGCGCTTTTCACGATCGTCACTCCCTTGTCGCTGGCGGGCGGGCTGCTTTACGTTTGCGCGCCGCTCCTGTTCGGAAGGATCGCGCCGGGGGCGATCCATGTCGCCAAGTGGCTGAACAAGACCGAGCCATGGAACATGATCGAGGTGTTCCTATTGGGGGTGTTAGTCAGCCTGCTGAAGCTCAACAAGCTGGCGGACGTCCATTTCGGCCCTGGCTTCTGGGCCTTCGGCGCGGTGATGCTATGCATGGCGGCGGCCATCGCCGGCATCGACCGGGATGAGCTTTGGGATCGCTTGGAGGTGGCGAAACGATGAGCGGTGCATTGCCACGAGCGGCGGCGCGGGGATTGGCGGGGTGCCACACGTGCGGGAAAGTTTCTCCGGTCAGCCTCGGGCGCTGCCCCCGCTGCGGGTCGCGACTGCACCTGCGGAAACCGGATAGCATCCGGCGGACGATGGCGTTCATGTTGGCCGCCGCCGCGCTCTATATCCCGGCAAATTTCCTGCCGATGATGACGATGGTCGAACTGGGAGTGGTGACCAGCAACACGATCGTCGGGGGGATCATTTACTTTTGGAAAGGCGGGGCTTACCCGATCGCGCTGGTCATTTTGACGGCTTCCATCTTGATTCCTCTGCTGAAGATTATCGCCATCAGCTGGCTTTGCCTGGCCGCGTCGGGGAAGTTGCACCCGTCGCCCGCGATGCTCGGGAAAATGTATTGGTTCACCGAGCTCATGGGGCGGTGGTCAATGGTGGACATCTTCGTGGTGGGGATTTTAGTGGCGCTGGTGCAGCTCGGCAATTACATGACCGTCACGCCCGGGCCCGGCGCGCTTGCATTCGGCGGGGTGGTCGTGCTTACCATGTTCGCAGCAATGAGCTTCGACCCCCGACTTTTGTGGGACCGGCTTGAGATGCTTGGACTCGATTCTTCAACTCTTAAAAAAACAGAAACTTGAGCGAAACGGAAACGACATTACCTCCCGCCGCGACGCCGGAACTCAGGGCGGCACAACGCTGGAACATCGTCTGGGTGGTTCCCATTCTGGCGCTCTTGATCGGCGGTTGGATGATTTACCGCAGCGTCAGCGCGCAGGGCCCGGTCGCGTACGTCCGCTTCGAAACGGCGGACGGCATCGGGGCCGAGAAGACGGAAGTCCGCTGCCGTTCGGTCCGGGTCGGCTTCGTCAAGGACGTCACCTTGGCGGGGGATTTGAAATCAGTGGTCGTGCGGCTTGAGCTCAATCCGGATTCGCGGCGGTTGTTGCGAAAAGACACGAATTTCTGGGTCGTCCGCCCGCGGGTTTCCGCCACGGATATCTCGGGTCTCGGAACCCTGATCACCGGTGCCTACATCGAGCTCGATCCCGGCCCGGCGGGTGGCGAGGAAGTCCATCATTTCAATGGCTTGGAGACCCCGCTGCCCACCAATCGCGACATCCTCGGGCGGCGGCTCGTCCTAACCGCCGAGCAAGCGGGCTCGCTCACGGCCGGCTCGCCGATTTATCATCGTGGCTTTGAAGTCGGCCGGATAGAAAGTCGCAAGCTCGATCCCGAAGGCCTTCAGGTCATCTATCAGGCCTTCGTCACGGATGAATACAGCTCGCTGGTGAAGGAAAACACCCGGTTCTGGAATACCAGCGGCATCGACATCAGTGCCGGGGCGGATGGCTTCAAAGTGCGCACCCCGTCGTTTCAGGCGATGGTCTCCGGCGGAGCGGCCTTCGGCGTGCCGGAGGGCGTCGCACCGGGACCTCCTGCGAGGGATGGCGCGACATTCACCCTCTTCGCCGACGAAGATGCGGCGAATAAATCCACCTTTAATCCCACCATGAAATTCGTGCTGCTCTTCGACCAATCGGTCCGCGGGCTGGTAAAGACGGCCCCCGTGGAATTCCGTGGTATCCCCATCGGAAGGGTCGCTGATATTTCGTTCGACTATCTGACGGCTACTGACGACTCGCGCATTCCGGTGTTAGTGGAAATCGACCCGTCCCTGCTACGTCGCGAGGCGGCTGAAAAAATCAGCAAGCCCGACGGGGAGTTCCTCAAGGACGCCGTCGCCCGTGGCCTGCGGGCCGCTTTGAAAACCGGCAGCTTGCTCACCGGTGCCCTGTATGTGGACCTCGACTACTACAAGGACCCGCAGCCCGCCGAACTCACCAAAATCGGTGATTACCCCTCGATTCCCACGATTTCCTCGGGTCTCGCCCAATTGGAAGCCAAGCTTACCGCCATCCTCGACAAGGTCCAGGCCCTGCCACTTGAGGAGACGATGAAGAAAATCGACGCCCTGGCCGAGGAGGCCACCGCTACCATTGCCTCCGCCCGCAAGACTTTGGATTCCGAAGATTTTGCCAAGCTTCCCGCAGATGTTCGCGCCAGCCTGGCGGCGTTCGAGAAATCCGCAGGCAGCTTTGATAAATCCATTTCCAGCGTCGGCCCCGACGGCGCGATCCAAGGCGATTTGCTCCGCACTCTGGATGAACTCCGCGCCGCCCTTAGGTCCATGAAGGCCGTGACCAACACCCTCGATGAAAAGCCTAACTCGCTGATTTTCGGCAAGGACACTTCCGGCAATCCCATACCCAAAGCCCCGAAAGCCCGGCACTAACTCCTCATCTCACCATGAATCGATTTTTCATTCTGCTCGCCGTGCTGCTGGTCGCCGGCTGCGCCCAGTCCAATAAGAGTTTCTACGTCCTCACCGCCAACGGCCCCGCGCCCTCGGGCGGCGGAACCGCCATCGGCGTCGGACCGGTCACGCTCGCGGAATACATTGACCGCCCGAATCTGGTGGTCCAGCAAGGCTCCAACCAGCTCGCCCTCTCCGAGGACAACCGCTGGGCCGGCGATCTATCCGCCTCCATCGCCCGCGTCACCGCAGCCAACCTCGGCCGCGAAATGAAAACCGGAAACGTCCGCACCTACCCGTGGCAAAGCGACGAGGAGATCGACTATCAGGTCACTCTCGACATCCGCCAGCTCCACAGCGAGGTGGACGGCTACGCGGTCATCGAGGCGGGTTGGCGCGCGTATTCCCTGCCGGACCGCAAGCTGAAAGCCTCCCGCACCTTCGTCGACCGCGAGCCGCTTGCGGCCGACGGCTATGCCGCGATGGTCGCCGCCCAATCCCGCCTGCTCGCCCGCCTCGCGGAGAACATCGCCGCCGGCTTGCGTTAGTTCTCACCCGGGCGCGGTCGATCTGGAAGGGGGGCTGATAGTCCTATTTCTTTGGAATCGCAAAACCCCTTGGATTCCTCATGAACAAGCGTTCCGGACAGGCGCACCGGTGTGCGGATGACGTGCCACGGTGGCGGCGAGGTCCCCGCGAGGCGAGGGTGGCGCGCTGGTGGCATCAACGCTTTGCGGCGTCGGCCTCGATCCAGCTCCAGAGGCTGGCGAGGCCGGATTTGACCGATTCCTTGGCGGCCGCCAGTTCGCCAACGGGAGCTTTTTTGCCGAACAGGTAGAACTTGATCTTCGGCTCGGTGCCGGACGGGCGGACGGCGAAGGAGCGGCCGTCTGCGAGATCGACGAAGAGCATTTTCTCCTTCGGCAGCAGGTCGCCTTCCTGGTCGAAGAGATCCTGCTTGGCGAAATCGCGGACGCGCAGGACGGCGGAGCCGTCGACCTCGGTCGGCGGGTTCTCGGCGTAGGAAGCGGCGAGCGCCGCAATCTTGGCCGCACCGTCCGCACCTTCCATGACCAGGGATTTGCCGATTTCCAGATAGTAACCGTATTCGGTGTAAACGTCGTCCATCAGCTCGGGCAGCGTCTTGCCGACGGATTTCGCGTAGGCGGCGACTTCGGCGAACATCAGTGCCGCGCCGTTAGCATCCTTGTCGCGGACGGCGTCGGAGCCGAGGTAGCCGTAGCTTTCCTCGCCGCCGAAGACGAAGAAGCGCGAGTATTCCAAGCGCAGCGCGCGGGTCTGGGCCTGGCTGAGCGAGCGGTAGTCGCCCTTCTTTTCGGCGGGGATGGCTTCCTCGTATTTGCGGAGTTTTCCGGCGATGTATTTGAATCCGGTGAGCGTGTCCACGATGCCGACGCCGAATCCGTCGGCGATGGCGTGCTGGAGCTCGGTGGTGACGTAGGTCTTGATGAGCACGGCGCGGTTGCGGTTGGCGTTGGTGAGCCAGCCGAGTTCGAAGCAGGTTTTCAGGCGATACCAGGCCATCAGCGAGCCGATCTGATTTCCCGTGAGCAGGACCATTTTCCCGGCGGCGTCGCGGACCGCCACGCCCATGCGGTCGGCGTCGGGGTCGGTGCCGATGACGATTTCCGCGCCGGATTGCTCGGCGAGGTCGATGGCCATTTTGAGCGCCGGGCCGTTTTCGGGATTGGGGGATTCCACGGTCGGGAATCGGCCGTCCTGGATGTCCTGCTCGGGGACGGTGAGGACCTCGAAGCCGAACTCGCGGAGCATCGGCACGTTGATGTGGCCGCCGGTGCCGTGGAGGTTGGTGAAGACGATCTTGGTGGAAGTGCCCTCTAGCAGCGACGGTTTGAGCAGCAGGGTTTTGAGGAGGGAAACGTAGCGGGCGTCCATTTCCGCGCCGAGGATGGTGATGCTGCCGCGCTCGGATTCGGGTAGAACTTCGTAACGCTCGCTGGTGATCGCGTTCACCTCCCGGACGATGGCGTCGGCGTGGGCATCGACGATTTGCGCGCCGTCGTTGAAGTAGGCTTTGAAGCCGTTGTCGTGGGCCGGGTTGTGGCTGGCGGTGAGCACCACGCCACCGTCGGCGCGGAGCTCGCGCACGGCGAAGGAGAGCTGCGGCGTGGAGCGCGCGCCTTCGAACAGATAGGCGTCGCAGCCGAGATCCGCGCAGGTCTTGGCGCAGAATTCCGCGAAGTCGCGCGAGAAGTGGCGGGTGTCGTGGGCGAAGACGAGCACCGGCTTGCGGTCCGGGCCGGCGAATTGTTTCGCGTAGGTGATGAGTCCCCGCACGGCGCGGCTGAGGTTGTAGAAATTCATCGTGGCGGTGCCGACGCATGGATGCTCGGGGCGGCCGTTCGGTCCGCCGGTGCCCTGCTCCGCCTTGGTCACGATGCGGCCGATCGTTCGTCCGCGCAGGCCGCCGGTGCCGAAAGCGAGGGTTTTGAAAAAGCGGTCGTTGAGTTCTTCCCAAGCTCCGGCGTCCACCAGTTCCCGCACCGCAAGCGGCGCGACCGCACTCGTCGTGCCGGCGAGCAGCGCCGTGATGTTGGATTTCGCGGATTCAAGCAGGCTACCATTGGCGACTGCGGCGGAGAAGGATTCGTGGATAGCGCTCATTTCGAGCCTGATCGTAGGAGGAATCCGGGTCATGGCAATCCCGTCAGTAATGGATTTCCCATCGCCCGGCACGCGCCCCGGCTTCTGGAATTTAATTCCGTGTCAGCGGCGGTGCGGGCGGCCTATGATCCGCGCATGCCGTTCAGCAACTTCGGACTTGGAAAAGAGATTCTCCGCGCCATTCAAAAAGCAGGTTACACCCGCCCGACACAGGTGCAGGCGGCGGCCATTCCCAAGGTGATGCAGGGACATGACCTGATCGCCATCGCCCAGACTGGCACCGGCAAGACTGCGGCCTTCGTGCTGCCGATGCTCCACCGCCTTTCGCTGTCCTATCGGCAGGGCCAATCGCGTGTGACCAAGGCGCTCGTCCTCGCCCCCACCCGCGAACTTGCCGTGCAGATCATGGAAAACGTCCGGGCCTATGGCAGCGGCCTGCCCATCCGCGTGGCCGCCATCTTCGGCGGCGTGGAGGAGGAGGCGCAGATCAAATCCGTGCACAAGGGCGTGGACATGATCGTCGCGACGCCGGGGCGTTTGATCGATCTGCTCAGCCGCCAGAAAGTGGATTTCAGCACGCTGGAAATTCTGGTTCTCGATGAAGCGGACCGCATGCTTCACATGGGTTTCCTGCCGGACATCGAGAAAATCGTCGGCCGTTTGCCGAGGCGGCGGCAGACCCTGATGTTCTCCGCCACCCTGTCCAAGCAGATTGAGTCGCTGGCGCACCGGTTTCTCTATCAACCAAAGATGGTGCAGATCGGCAAGCGCTCGAACCCGGCGGACACCGTGGAACAGTGCGTTTACGAGGTGCCGGCGCATTTGAAAAACGCGCTTCTGCTGGAACTTCTCCGGCAGCCCTCTTTCACCCGCGTCCTCGTCTTCGTCCGGATGAAGGATGGCGCGAACCTGCTCACGAATTTCCTCAAACTCGCCGGCGTGAAGGTGGCCCGCTTGCACTCCAGCCGCTCCCAGGAGCAACGGCTCCAGGCGCTCCAGGATTTCAAGGACGGGAAAGTCCAAGTCCTTGTCGCCACCGACATCGTCGCGCGCGGCATCGACATCGACGGTGTCTCGCAGGTCGTGAATTTTGATTTCCCGGTCAACCCCGAGGACTACGTCCACCGCATCGGCCGCACCGGCCGGGCGGAGGCGGCGGGCGAGGCGATCAGCTTCGTGCCCAAGGCGGACCTCAACCTGCTAGGCATCCTCGAGTTCACCATCGGCCAGCGCCTGGACCGGAAGCGTTTGCGAGGCTTCGACTACCACGCCACTATTCCCGCTCCCGCGCCGGGCGGGGCTCCGGCGAAACGCGACTGGCGGAAGCGCACGCGCGAGATGGATGCCAAGAAGGCGGCGAAACCCGAGGCAAAAAAGATCACAAATCCCGAGACCCGCGCTCACAAAAAGCCTGCTGACAAGCGGGGGAGAAAATAGTTGCGGGCTGGTGATTCACCTGTCTTGTCGCGCCGCTGAACCCTCTCACCCGGGAGTTGCTGCGCCAGCGGGATCTTCATCTTTTCGCGCAAGTTCTCAATGAGTTCACCGTCAACGCGCGCTGCGGCCGCCGCTACAAATCGGCGGCCATTTTTTGCCAAAATTGGGTTTTGCTTGGCGGGTTTCCCTGCCAATACTGCGGCGGACTTTCCCGCATGATCACTTATACCAAGCAGCCACACGCCCGCGAATACCGGCTTATCTTCAAGAACGTGGATCGGGAAGGCTGGGATCCTTCGATGGAATGCTACCTGCGCGACGGCGGCTACGATGATCTGAAAAAGGCCTTCGCAATGCAGCCGAAGGAGGTCACCGAGGAGGTGAAAAAATCCGGCCTGCGCGGCCGCGGCGGCGCGGGATTCCCGACCGGGATGAAATGGACGTTCATCCCGCCGAACAACACCAAGCCGGTCTATCTGATCTGCAACGGCGACGAGTCCGAGCCGGGCACTTTCAAGGACCGCTACATTCTCCATCAGGACCCACACCAGCTCGTCGAGGGCATGGTGATCTCGGCTTACGCGGTCGGTGCGAAGACGGCTTACATCTACATCCGCGAGGAGTTCCCGGAAGCGGCGTTGATCGTGGAGCGGGCGATCGAAGAGGCCCGCGCCCACAATTTTCTTGGGAAAAACGTGCTCGGCTCCGGCTTTGACGTGGAAATCTACGTCCACCGCGGCGCGGGTGCCTACATTTGCGGCGAGGAAACCGGCTTGATCGAGTCGCTCGAGGGCAAGCGTCCGTATCCACGGATCAAGCCGCCGTATTTTCCGGCGGCGCTCGGACTCTACATGTGCCCGACCATCGTCAACAACGTGGAATCGCTCTGCCACGTGAAGCACATCATCCGCATGGGCGGCGACGAATACGCGAAACTCGGAGTGGCTAGAAACACCGGCACGCGGATTCTCTGCGTCTCGGGCGATGTGAAGAATCCCGGTTATTTCGAGGTCGAGGTCGGCAAGGTGACGATGCGCGAGCTGCTCTACGACATGTGCGGCGGACCGAAGGACGGTCGCGAATTCAAGGCGGTGATTCCCGGCGGATCTTCTTCGAAAATTTTGAAGTGCAACGAGGTTTTCAAACTGAAGAACCCTGACGGCACGACTAAGGATCTCGATTTCTGGGACATCCAGATGGACTTCGATACTCTAGCAGCCTGCGGCTCGATGGCCGGCTCCGGCGGCGTGATCGTCCTCGATGACACCCGCAAGATGTCCTGGGTGCTCAATAATTTGAACGCCTTCTACGCCCACGAATCCTGCGGCCAGTGCACTCCGTGCCGCGAAGGCTCGACGTGGATGAAGAAGATCTCCGACCGCCTCGTCGCCGGGGAAGCCAGCCCGTCCGATATCGAGACGCTGGAGAGCGTGGCCTATCAGATCGATGGCCGCACCATCTGCGCTTTCGGCGAAGCATCGTCCTGGCCGGTGGAGGCGATCATCGGGAAATTCCGCGACGAGCTGCTCGCCGACACCAAGCCGGAGAACGCGACCCATCCGCACAATCCCGAGGAGGAGGCGCAGCGGCGCTTCCTTCGGCCAGCGTAGCGGCGATCACCGGTCGCCGCGAAGCTCTTCCTCTTCCATGAATGCCGCCACCCTCACCGCCCGCGTCCTGCTAGGCACGTGGTTTGTCTATAGCGGCGGCATGAAAATCTTCGGCACGGGCATCGACCGCTTCACCCGCGACGTGGCGAACTATCAGCTCGTCAAGCCGCCGCTGGACGCGGTGGCGGCCTACACCGTGCCGTGGCTGGAGGTCGTCGCCGGGCTTTGCCTGATGCTCGGAATTCTCCGCAAAGGGGCGATCCTCACCATCGCCGGACTGGTGGTGGTGTTTTCCGTTTCCGTCGGCTGGGCCTGGTCGAAAGGCCTCGATATTTCCTGCGGCTGCCACGGCGGCGACGCGCCGATCCAGTATTGGAACAAGGCCGCGGAGTTCGCGGGGTATTTCATGCTGCTGGGGTGGTTGTGGTGGAGGGAGATGCGAAACGTGGCGGCGATCACCGGTCGCCGCGAGTCTTTGTGATTTGACGGCGACCGGTGATCGCCGCTACTTCGTGCCATGCGCTACGCGGAACGTCTTCAGCAACGGATTGATCAAACCGGGTCCCGGCTCTGTGTCGGGCTGGATCCAAGGCCGGGGGACGGCGGGGCTGCGGCGGCGCGGGATTTTCTCAAACAAGTCGTCGAGGAAACGGGGCAATGGGCGGCGTGTTACAAGCCGAATATGGCTTACTTCGAGGCGATGGGCATCGAGGGAATCCGCCTGCTCGAAGAACTGCTCGGCGGGATGCCGGAAGACGTGCCGGTGATTCTGGACGCGAAACGCAGCGACATCGGCGAGACTCAGAAATACTACGCGCAGGGCTATTTCGCCGGGTGGAATGTGGACGCGGTCACGCTCAATCCGTTTCTCGGCTATGACTCGATCGAGCCGTTTCTGGATTGGGCGGGGAAGGGGATCTATCTGCTCGCGGTGACTTCGAATCCCGGGTCGGCCGATTTCCAGCGGCAAAAACTTGCGGACGGCCGTTCCGTTTTCGAACTGGTCACTGCGCTCGGTGAGCGGGCGAAGGAAGAAGGTCGCGCCACGGATGTGGGCTACGTCGTCGGCCTGACGAACGCGGCGGATGTTTTGGAGAAAATGCCGGACGCGCCGCTGCTGGTCCCCGGACTCGGAGCGCAGGGCGGCGATCTGGCATCGCTGGCCGCCGCCGGTCGCGCCGCACCGGATGTGATCAATGTTTCCCGCGGCATTCTCTACGCGGGGGACGACCGGAGCTTCGCGGAAAGGGCGCAGGACTGGGCGGCGAAGATCGCCGCCGCTTACGGCAAATGAATTTGAGGTTTTCCATGCGCGCCCGCGTTTTGTCCGCTAATCTCAAATCAGTGAAAGAGAGAAAGCCCTCGCCAATGGAGCCGATGCCCGCGCGGTATTCCGGCTTGCTGCCGCAGAAGGGCTGGCCGGCGAGGAACCTCAAATTTCTCCGCCACCGGATCGTGCCGGGGATGTTCCAACGGAGCAATGGCGACGTGCTGGAGCCGGTGCTCGCGCCGCCGGATCTGGACAAGGTGCGGATCACCTGGATCGGCCACGCGTCGTTTTTCCTGCAGTTCGCCGGGCACTCGGTGATCGTCGATCCTAACTGGGCGAAGTGGCACGGCCCGGTGAAGCGCTCGCGCCGGCCGGGGCTCAACCTCCACGGAGTGCCCGAGGTGGACCTGGTGTTAGTCACCCACGCGCACTTCGACCACCTTCACAAGCCGAGTTTGAAAATCCTCCAGGCGCGCGAGGGGATCGTCGTCCCGATGGGCAGCGGCTCGCTCGTGAAGCGGCTCGGATTTCCCGCCACCCACGAGATGCGGATTTGGGATGCGCTGAGTTTCGACGAGTTGGAAATCATCCACACGCCGTCCCATCACTGGGGCGCGCGGTTCATCCATGATGTCCATCGCGACTACGGCGGTTACATCGTCCGCGCCGCTGGCAAGAGCGTGTTTCATTGCGGCGACAGCGCTTACTTCGAGGGTTTCAAGGAAATCGGCAAGCGCTTCGACATCGACGTCGCGCTCATGCCCATCGGTGCTTACGAGTCGCCGAGCGGGCGCGATGTGCACATGAATCCGGAGGAGGCCGTCCGCGCGTTCGCGGA
This sequence comes from Akkermansiaceae bacterium, assembly GCA_947462535.1. Taxonomy (GTDB): domain Bacteria; phylum Verrucomicrobiota; class Verrucomicrobiia; order Verrucomicrobiales; family Akkermansiaceae; genus Luteolibacter. Next base: position 29,484 of record CANHPN010000021.1, read on the forward strand.
TCTGGGGGCGAAGGCGCTCATCCCGATGCACTACGGGACGTTTCCGCTAGGCAATGAGCCTCACGACGAGCCGGTCGAACGGCTGCTGATGGAGGCCGACCGTCTCGGCATCCGCGAGCAGGTCCTCATCCCTGCAGAAGGTGTCGGCATCGAGTGGTGACGAATTTTTCGGGAACAAATTCCATTCTCACGTATCCTACCCGCATGAACCGCCGACTCGCCCTATCGCTGCTGCTCCTCGTTCCTACTCTCGCTTCCTGCGAACCCGAAAAAGCCATGAATCCCGCTGACAAACAAGCCGCCAAGATGCCCGAAGTCCCCGCAGGTGCGGAAACCGCCACGCTCGGAGCCGGTTGTTTCTGGTGCATCGATGCCGCCTATCGGCAGCTTGACGGGGTTTACTCCGCGACCTCCGGCTACATGGGCGGCACGGTGAAGAATCCCACTTACGAACAGATCTGCGACGGCGACTCCGGCCATGCGGAGGTCGTGCAGGTGGTCTTCGATCCCAAGAAAATCTCTTACGAGAAGGTGCTCGCCTGGTTCTGGGATCTCCACGACCCGACGACGCTCAACCGCCAGGGCAACGACTCAGGCACCCAGTACCGCTCGGCGATTTTCTATCATTCCGGCGAGCAGAAGAAGGTCGCGGAGGCGTCGAAGGCTGCGGCCAAGGCGAATTTCAAAGACCCGATCGTGACCGAGATCACCGAGGCCGCGGAGTTCTATCCGGCCGAGAACTATCACCAGAATTACTACAACCAGAACAAGTCGAATAACCCGTATTGCCGGTTCGTGATCGAGCCGAAGCTGAAGAAGCTCAAGCTCGATCACTGAATTCCGGAGCGTCTCAGAGTTGGAAGCTGTCTTCCGCAGGCGTCGCGCCGATGGAGATCCGGACTTCCCCGTTGGCGGAAAGGTGGGTGAGGCAGTGATAGACGTCCTCGGGATCGGCGTCGATCTCGGTGGCGATCTCTCCGGCGTTCTTGGCGGAGGCAGTGAGGTGGCCGCGGACCTTGTTGAGGGTTTCGAGGAAGGCTCCGGCGGCTTTTTTTCCCGCTTCTACGCCGGGCTGGTGATAGGCGTTGATGTTGACGAGCGAGGCGTAGAACGAAACGGTGCGCTCGAAGAGGGCGATGAGCAGGCCGAGCTGGAAGGGGGTGACCTCGGGGATGGAAATCGTGACGGACTTGCGGCCGGCGGCGTGCAGCGCCTTGCGGGTGCCGCGGAGGAAGCCTTGCAGGTAGTCCGCGGTACGGGTGCCGGGATCGACCTCGATGCTGTGGCCGGCGCGGCCTTTTCTAACTTCGATGAAGGTGGCGAAGAAGTTGTTCACTCCGTCGCGGAGTTGTTGGACGTAGGCGTGCTGGTCTGTGGAGCCCTTGTTGCCATAAACGGCCAGGCCCTGGTGGACTACCTTTCCGTCGAGATCGAGCTCCTTGCCGAGCGACTCCATGACGAGCTGCTGGAGATATTTCGAAAAGAGCACGAGCGAATCCTTGTAGGGCAGGACGACCATGTCCTTCTCGCCCTTGCCGTTAGTCGCGCTGTGCCAGGCGATGGCGAGCTGCATGGCGGCGTTTTTCGCCGCGTCCTGCTTGCGGGTTTCCGAGTCCATGGCCGCGGCTCCGGCGAGCATGGCGTCGATGTCGAAGCCCTGAAGCGCGGCGGGGACGAGGCCGACGGTGGAGAGCACCGAGGTGCGGCCGCCGATCCAGTCTTCCATCGGGAAGCGGGCGATGAAGTGGTGGGCGACGGCGTATTGGTCGAGCTTGGAATCGGTGCCGGTGACGGCGGCGGTGTGGCGGCCGAAGTCGAGGCCGGCGGCTTCCCAGGCGGCTTTGGCTTCGAGCATCCCGTTGCGGGTCTCGGCGGTGCCGCCGGATTTGGAGATGACGAGGACGAGGGTCCTATCGAGTCCGGTTTTCGCGAGCTTGGCGAGGACCGCGTCCATGCCGGCAGGGTCGGTATTGTCGAAAAAGTAGAGCGGCAGCCGGGCGTTCTGGGCGATGGCCTCGGAGACGAGCTGCGGGCCGAGCGCGGAGCCGCCGATGCCGATGAGCAGGACTTGTTGGAAATTGCCGCCGGATGGCGGAGCGATGGTGCCGGTGTGGATTTTTTCCGCGAAATGCTTGAGCGCGGCGATCGGCCCGGTGATGGCCTTTTTCAGCTCCTCGGTGGGCGCGAGATCGGCGTTGCGCAGCCAGTAGTGGCCGACCATGCGGCCCTCGTCAGGATTGGCGATTTCCCCGGACTCGACGGCGACCATGTCGGCGAAGGCTTTGACGATCCTCGGCTGGAGAGCTGCGACATGGCTTGGCTCGATGTCCATCAGGGAGAGATCTAGTGAGAAACCGTGTTGTGGATAGCGGAGAAGCGATTGGTTGTAGGACTGCCAGGACATAGGGGTAGAAGCTGAAATGCTGAAAACTGAAATCCTGAAAGGAAGACTTGAGAGAGTCAGGATGGAGGTGCAGGGAGATTTGAGGTTCCCCGGTCGGTTGTCCATGCTTTAGGCGTGATTTGCCCCAGGTTTGGACGGTTGAAATGGAGGTGGCGCTTTGGCGGAGCCCTACATCGATTGGATTTCAAAAATCAGCGGCATCCGGAATCCTCCGGTGTCGTGACGCCAATGCTTTCCGCAGTGCTGCTGTTGCGGCGCGAAAAAGCTAACAGGTGAGGATGGCGTGGACCGGGCGGGGGGCGAGCTTGGCGCGGCCCTGGAGGAAACCGAGCTCGATGAGCACGGAGATGCCGATGATGTTGGCGCCGAGTTCGTCGAGGAGTTTGACTGCGGCGGCGGCGGTGCCGCCAGTGGCTAGCAGGTCATCGACCAGCAGGATGGATTCGCCGGGGAGGATCGCGTCTTCGTGGAGCTCGACGATGGAGTCGCCGTATTCGAGGGAGTAGGCGGTCTGGCGGGTTTTCCATGGAAGCTTGCCTTTTTTGCGGACGGGGACGAAGCCCGCGCCGAGGCGGTCGGCAACGGCGGCGGCGAAGATGAAGCCGCGGGCGTCGATGCCGACGACCTTGTCGATTTTCACGCCGCCCGCTGTTTTGCAGAGCAGGGAAATGGACTCGCGGAAGAGTTTGCCATCGGCGAGGATGGGGGTGATGTCCTTGAAGATGATGCCCGGTTTCGGGAAATCGACGACGTCACGGATGGCGGCGCGGAGGGAGTCGGCTTTCATGTCGGCCGCAGGCTAGGCGACGCGGGCGGTATGGGAAACGCTAAAAGCGGACCGAGCAATCGGGGGAGGCGGGACCGGTCAGTAGTGAAAAATCACTTCGACTGCTCGAGCATCCGCAGCAGCGGGGCTTCGGCGCGATGGCGGAGGGATTCTTCCATCTCGACGCGCGGCTGGAGGGTGTCCAGGCAGTCGCGGAGTTTCTGGAGGGTGTTCATTTTCATGTAGCGGCAGTCCGCGCAGGCGCAGCGGTCGGTGGGGCCGGCGATGAGGTTCTTGTCCGGGCACTCCTTGCGGAGGCGGTGGAGCATACCGCTTTCGGTGACGACGATGATGTCTTTGACCGGGGCGTTCTTGCAGTAGCTCACCATTTTCTCGGTCGAGCAAACCTCGTCGGCTAACAGGCGAACGGCCTGGGTGCATTCCGGGTGGGCGACGACGAGGGCGTCGGGGTATTCGGCCTTGATCTTGTGGATCGAGTCGCGGGTGAACTCGACGTGGACGTAGCAGTTGCCTTTCCACAGGTCCATCTTGCGGCCGGTTTGCTCCATGACCCAGGCACCGAGGTTTTCGTCGGGGACGAAAAGGATGGGCCGGTCCTTGGGGGCGAGGTTGACGATTTTTACCGCGTTGCCGGAGGTGACGATCACGTCGCAGAGGGCTTTGACGCCGCCGGAGCAGTTGATGTAGGCGATGACATAGTAGTTCTTTTCCGCGTTGGTCTTGAGGAAGGCTTCGAGCTGGTCGGCGGGGCAGGATTGTTCTAACGAGCAACCGGCGTCGGCGTCCGGGAGGACGACGATTTTTCCGGGGTTCACGATCTTGGCGGTCTCCGCCATGAAGTGGACGCCGCAGAAGACGATGACGTCGGCGTCGGTTTCCTTGGCGTGATAGGCGAGGCCTAACGAGTCACCCACGTAGTCGGCGACGTCCTGGATGTCGCCGGTCTGATAGTTGTGAGCGAGGATGACGGCGTTCCGGGCCTTTTTGAGGGCGAGGATTTCCTCCTTGAGATCGAGGGCGGCGGGCATGGGGGAATTTGAAATTCGGGATTTCAGATTTGAGATCAGGGTGTCGCGACGGGCTTGGGGATCATCTCGATGGTGCCGGTGTGTTTGGCTCCGGGCTTGACGATGAGCGAGGTGGTGCGGACGAGGCCTTGGAGGTGGGCGCGTTTTTCGAGGGTGACGGGGCCGGAGCAGGAGAACTGGCCGCGGACGTTGCCGTCGATGAAGGCGGTGGCGGCGGTCACGGGATTGAGGAACTCGACGCGGGCGGCTTTTTCCACGCGGAGGTTCCGGCATCGGACGTCGCCGGTGATTTTGCCGTGGCTGCGGATGATCAGGTCGCCGGTGCATTCGACCGAGCCGGAGAGCTCGCCGAGGACGGTTAGGTTGTGGCACTTGAGGATGACGCCGGAGACAGATCCGGATTTCTGGATGACCACGTCGCCACAAGTCTGGATGCGGCGGTTCCAGTGCTCGGTGATGTCGTAATTGAGCAGGCTAATGTAGCCGCTGCATTTCGGGCACTGGCTGGACTGGGCCTCGCCGACGGTGGCGTAGGAGTGGCCGCAGCCGAAGCAGGTGATCTCGCGAGGCGGCTTGGCGGGGTTGAACAAGCGCATCAGGAAGGATTGCGGGGCCGGCACGAGGGGGCCGCGACGAAGGAACGTCTCGAGGGCGGGCGCTTGCGGCGGCGGCTCGGGTTCCGGGTCGGAATCCTTGCGCGGGACGGCGAGCCGGGTGACCGGGTGTTTCCTAACGACGCCTTTGCCTTCGCGGACCTGGAAATTGGCGCGGCAGGCCCGGCATTGCGTGGAAACCACGAGCGCGGGCTCGAACTGCACTTTTCCGCATTCCGGGCAAGCTACCTCGATGCGATGGCGCTGGGGCTCATCGGCCATGGCGGTGCGAAGGGGTTTTCGAAGGAAGCGCCTCCGACAAGTTAGAGGGAAGTGCCGGCAAGGGTGCCTTGTTTGGGGGCTTCAGGTGCCGGTGCGGGTTTGTTCGCGGCGG
>CANHPN010000022.1 GCA_947462535.1 Akkermansiaceae bacterium
CGAACTCATAGGCAGGCGCAAAATGCACCACCGCCGCCCCACTCCGAGACTCCGCACGGGAAGAGAATTCACCCCCGCGCCCCCTCGAAGAAGAACGGGAAGAAGATGCAGGAAGAAGAATTTTGATAGAAGTTCTCGAAGAAGATCCAACGCAAGCGCCATCCGACGTTCACACCGCCCAAATCATCCGGCTTTCAAATCGCCGCCCGCAGCCGGGGGGGCTGGAAAAAAATCAGGCGGAATTTTTCAAGACGATGCCTTGACCCGGCGAGGGGAAGGGGAATAGGGTCCGCGCGATTCTCCGTTTGAGCGCACGATTCCCGCCTCCATCATGAACATTCACGAATACCAAGCCAAAGAGCTTTTCGACCGTTTCCAAGTCCCGAGCCCCAAAGGCAAAGTCGCCTCTACCGCCAAGGAGGCCTACGACGCCGCCAAATCGCTCGGAGTCAAGCATCTGGTGGTGAAGGCCCAGGTTCACGCCGGTGGCCGCGGGAAAGGAACTTTTAAAAACGGCTTCAAAGGCGGCGTGCATCTTGTGGAATCCTCGGAATCCGCCCGCGACGTGGCCACCCAGATGCTCGGCGAGGTGCTCGTCACCAAGCAGACTGGTGACGAGGGCCGCCTAGTCCGCAAGGTAATGATCGCTGAGTCGGTGAACATTAGCCGCGAGCTCTATCTGGCCATCCTGATGGATCGCGAAACTTGCCAGCCCGTCATCGTCGTCTCCACCGAGGGTGGCATGGACATCGAGGAGGTCGCCGCCAACTCGCCTGAGAAAATCCTTCGCGAATACATCCACCCGCTGGCCGGCCTGCAGGCCTATCAGATCCGCAAAATCTGCCACAACCTTGGGATGGGAACCAACGCCCGCCAGTTCGGACGCCTGCTCCACTCGCTCTACAAGCTGTTCATCGACTGCGACTGCTCGATGGTCGAAATCAACCCGGTCGTCGTCACCACCGACGACCACGTGTATGCGCTGGATGCGAAATTCAACTTCGACGACAACGCGCTCTACCGCCATCCCGAGATTTCCGCCATGCGCGACACCGACGAGGAGGATCCTCGCGAAGTCGCCGCTGCCGCACATGATTTGAACTACATCGGTCTGGATGGAAACATCGCCTGCCTTGTCAACGGCGCAGGCCTGGCGATGGCCACCATGGACATCATCAAGCATTTCGGTGGCGATCCCGCGAACTTCCTCGACGTGGGCGGCGGCGCTTCCAGGGAGCAGGTGACCGCCGCGTTCAAGATCATCCTCGGTGATCCTAACGTGAAGGGTATCCTCATCAATATCTTCGGCGGCATCATGGACTGCAACATCATCGCCGAGGGCGTGATCGCCGCAGCCAAGGAAACCGGATTGCCGATCCCGCTCGTCGTCCGCCTGGAAGGCAACAACGTGGAGCTGGGCAAAGCTACCCTTGCCGCCTCCGGCCTCAACATCGTCTCCGCCGACGACATGTCGGACGCCGCCCGCAAGATTGTCGCCGCCGTCCAATAACCTCAGCCTCACCGGTTACCAACCACTTCTCCCATGTCCATCCTCATCGACGAAAACACCAGGCTCCTGATCCAAGGAATCACCGGCAGCTTTGGCGCTCGCCACGCATCACTTTCACTCGCCTACGGCACCAAGGTCGTCGCCGGCGTCACCCCCGGCAAAGGCGGCCAGACGTTTGAAGATGTCGTCCCCATCTTCGACACTGTCAGCCACGCAGTCAGCGAGACTGGAGCCACCGCCTCGGCCATCTTCGTGCCGCCAGCCTTCGCCGCCGACGCCATCCTCGAAGCCGCAGATGCCGGGATCGAACTCATCGTCTGCATCACCGAAGGCATCCCCGTCATGGACATGATGCGCGTGAAGGAAATGCTTAAGGGCTCGAAATCCCGCCTGCTAGGACCTAACTGCCCCGGCGTGGTCACCCCCGGCCGCGGCGAGAAAAGCCACGGCGGCTGCCGCATCGGCATCGCTCCCGGCTACATTCACAAGCGCGGCAATGTCGGCGTGGTTTCCCGCTCGGGCACGCTCACCTACGAAGCCGTCTGGCAGCTCACGCAACTCGGTTACGGCCAGAGCACCTGTGTCGGCATCGGCGGCGATCCCATCAACGGCACCAACCACCGCGAGGTGTTGGAAATGTTCAACAACGACCCGGAAACCGAAGCCATCATCATGATCGGCGAGATCGGCGGCAACGCCGAGGTGGACGCCGCGCGCTGGGCCAAGGAGCATTGCAAGAAGCCGATCGCCGGATTCATCGCCGGTGCGACCGCGCCTCCGGGCCGCCGCATGGGACACGCCGGCGCCATCGTCGGCGGGGAGGACGACACCGCCCAAGCCAAAAAGCGCATCCTTGCCGAGTGCGGCATCGCCGTCTCCGAGACTCCGAGCGACATGGCCAAGACCCTGCTTGAGCGCTGGGGCAAGTAACAACCAGGAGCGCGGAATTCAGAGTCCGCTAGCCTGGCAATGTATTCCGCCGAGCCTTAGGAGGTAAAGGGAGGATTTTGCCGAGCTCGGGTGTGAACCCATCTCCATGAAAAAATGTGGTGTGGTCAGTTGTCGGGGAAGCCCGGCTGGGCACCTGGCAATATTTGCAACCTCAGACCGCCACCATTGAAGTTGGTGTCGAGATTGAGGCTTTGCACCCGCTGGCGCACGTCCTCAGGAGCTGCGGCCCGGTCCTGGGCGGTGTCCCATGGGCCGCTCCAGGTGATGTTTTCCTGATGGTCGCGGATCGTCACCTCCTTGCCTCCATCCTTGGATTTCACTTCCACGCTTCCCTGCTGGTCCTTTATCCTAACCGTTGCCGCGCCTTGGATTTGTGGCTGGTCGTTAGCTGCTTCCGGCGGCAGGAAATTTTTGCCCATGGCTCCCTCCATGCGCTTTTTCATGTCGCGAATGGCGTCCTCTATCTGCAGCCCCTCGTCTCCCAGTTTGAGATCCATTCCGCCGAGGTTGCCTTCGATGGCCTGGCGGATGCGGTCGGCCAGTTCCTTGGGCAGGCCGTCAAGATTGCGCGGATCGAGTTGTTGTGGTTCCAGGGCGGCGATCGCGGCTGGCTTGATGCCCAATGTGACATCGAGCTTGGCTTGCTTGCCCTTGTGGATGAGATCGATGGTAACGGTGTCGCCCGGCTGGTGGTTCGTGATTTCCTCCGAAATCGCCTTCGCCGATCCGATTTCACGGCCGGCGACCCGGAGGATGACGTCGTTGGTGCTGATTCCGGATTGGGCGGCCGGGCCGTCGGGGACCAATGATCTAACCAATACTCCCTCGCCGGGTTTCAGGTCGAGATGCCCGGCGAGCATTTCCGGGACATCGCCGGAGACGACGCCGAGGAAGGCGGTTTGCGCTTTTGGCGCGGGCATGTCTTCGGCTTGAAGTTTGATTTCGGGGGGGGTGGTGTCCTTTTGTGCCGCGACGGCTGGTGGTGGCGCGTCATCCTCGGGCGCTTCGAGAGCAAAGGCCGGTATGGCCAAAGTGGCGAACGCGACGGTGACGAATGGCAATTTGTGAGTCTTCATGGCTATTTGATTGGAATCGAGGTCACCCTGGATTTTTGTTTGAAAATTTCCGGTTCAATCGGTTTTAGCGGGAACCAGCATGTAATCGACGCGCGGCTGCTCGACTTGGAAGGTTCTTCCGTTAGCATCCCTGAGCGTGATCAAATCCTTGTAAACGACGCGGACCAAGGTGTGCGGCTGGTTGTTGGATTTCCAGACGACTCCTTCATCATGGACCTCGCTCAGCCTGCGGTTGAAACTGGCGGGAGCGAAATTCGGATTGGCGGTGCTCGTGACAGGCGGCGATACCTTGGTCACCTGACGGGTGGGATTCACGGGGCCTTTAGTCGAGGGGACCATGAGCGCGGTGACGGCACCGATCACTGCGACGGCTGCGGCCGCGCCCCAGATCGGGCGTGGTCTGCGCGCGCGGACGACGGCCTTCGGGAATAGCAGGATTTTCTGGTCCACAGGGAAGGGGACTTCGCTGACGATAGATTCCAGCCTCGCCAGGAATCGCGGTGAGGGCGCGGCCGGTGAAGATTTGCGGAGCAGCTCTTCGAAGTGGATTTCTCCGGGGCCGAGCCGCGTGAGCGTTCCGTCGGCGGCCGCTTCGAGCCGTGCCAGCAGGGCTTCGTCGAGCACGGCGGCATGAAGTTCGCGAAGGTCCGCTTCGAGGGATGGCTGGTCAGGAGTCATGAAGGCTTGCTAAATTAAGTTAGATTGAAAGGTCGCCGCGGCGGCGGGCATTGGCGAGGTTGCGCTTGAGGGCTTCAAGTCCATAGCGATACCGCGAGGCCGCCGTGTTTTGGGAAACTCCGAGAATTTCACCGATCTCGGCGAAGGTGCGCTCTCCCCAGATTTTCATGGTGATGACTTCGGCGAATTTCGGAGGCAGTTCCTTGAGGCTTTTTTCGAGCTGGTCGCGGGTTTCGTCGTCCGAGGAATCGCTTTCGAACCATGGATTGAACGCGTCGAACTGGCCAGTCTCGGCGTCGGCACCGACGTTGTCCTCGCGGCGTTTCCGGCGGTCGTCGCGGCGGCTCAGGTCGATGGCGAGGCGGCGGATGGTGGTGTAAAGATACGACTGCCAAGCTTCCTGTCCGCCGACGAATTCGCCCGAGCGGACTTTTTCCACCAGCTTGACGAGCGCGTCCTGGAAGACGTCTTCCGCATCTCCATGGGAGCGGGTTTGCTGGCGGGCGAAGAGCAACAGCTTAGGGCTGTGTTGTTCCAGCCACTCACGCCAGGCGGAAGCGGCTGGCGATGCTTCGGAGACTTCTGTTAGAGATGCCATGGGGGTGTCTTCGTCCATACAGCGGAGCGGGTGGCGGGATTTGTCTGTGGGTTGGAAACTAAACCCCGCTCAGGGCCGGATCAAGGTTTCCATCCGGCGAGCTTGCAGGCGCGCTTAAAATGCAGGGGATCGACCGGGTTGATCGAGAGCCGGGTGCCGCGCTGGCAGACCATCATTTCGGAAAGCAGCGGGTCCGCCTTGATCGCTTCGAGCGTGAGCATTCCGGGGAATTTCCCGACGAATTCGAAATCGGTAAGCCACCAACGGGGATTTTCAGGCTTGGATTTGGGATCGTGATATTCGCTTTTCGCGTCGAACTGCGTGGGGTCCGGGTAGGGGACTCCGACGACGCGGGCGATGCCGGTCACGCCGGGCGGCTTGGCGTTCGAGTGGTAGAAAAGGGCGAGGTCGCCGGGCTTCATTTCTTTCCACATGAAATTCCGTGCCTGATAGTTCCGGACGCCGCTCCACGGCTCGCGTTCGACCTTGGCGAGGTCGTCGATGCTGAAAACGTCGGGCTCGGATTTGATCAACCAGTGGCGCATGGCGGTCAGGCGATGGCTTTGACGAGGCCCGGATGCGGCGAGGGCAGGGCGAGGTGCTCGGGTCCGAGTTCGAGGCCGCGGGCGGCGCGGACATCGGCTTCGATCGCTTCAAGGACATCGAGCTCCGGGCGGAAATTCGCCGCATGATAGGAACTGCGGACCAGCGGGCCGCTGGCGACATGGCGGAAGCCTTTGGCGAGCGCGATGGCTTTGTATTCGTCGAAGGCGTCGGGCGTGATGTATTCCACCACGGGAAGATGTTTCTGGGTGGGGCGCAAATACTGGCCCATGGTGAGCACCGTGACGTCGTGGGCGAGCAGGTCGTCCATGGCGCGGAGGATTTCCTCGTGGCGCTCGCCGAGTCCTAACATGATGCCGCTCTTGGTGGCAACCTTGTTGTTGACCATGGCCTTCGCCTTCTTCAAGACGGTGAGGCTGCGCTGGTATTGGGCGCGCGAACGGACGAGCGGGGTGAGGCGCTCGACGGTTTCGAGGTTGTGGTTGAAAATGTGCGGGCGGGCTTCCATCACCATGGCGAGCGCCCAGTCGCGGTCGTTGAAGTCCGGCACGAGCACCTCGATGATGATCTCCGGATTCGCCTGGCGGACGGCTTCGATGGTGAGTTTGAAATGCTCGGCTCCGCCGTCCCGCAGATCGTCGCGGGCGACGGCGGTGATGACGACGTGGCGCAGATTCATCCGGCGGGTGGCCTCGGCGACGCGGGCCGGTTCGTCGGACTCGAGCGCGTCGGGCTTGGCGGTTTTCACCGCGCAAAATCCGCAGGCGCGGGTGCACTTGTCGCCGGCGATCATGAAGGTGGCGGTGCCTTGGCCCCAGCATTCCCAGCGGTTAGGGCACTGCGCTTCCTCGCAAACGGTGACTAGTTTCAAGTCGGTGATCAGCGACTTGGTTGACCAGAACGCAGGATTGTTCGGCAATTTGACTTTGATCCAGTCCGGCTTTTTTTCCCGGTGCAAAGTCGGATCCATCTTCATTTTCGGCCCACAGCTACTCATTTCGGCGGGAGGCTAGACCTGCGGATGGCATCGGGGAAGCGGAAAGTGGCGTCAGCAATTTCAGCCTTTCAGCCTTTCAGCCTTTCAGCTTTTCAGGATGCGGGCGGGCGTTCACAATCGCGCCAGTGAATTCAGCGCCTCTTGGATTTTTCGACTCGGGTGTCGGCGGTTTGACCGTCGTCCGTGCCGTGCAGGAACTTTTGCCTGCGGAAAATATTTTGTATCTCGGCGACACCGCCCGGCTGCCTTATGGCTCGAAAAGTCCGGAAACCATCCGCCAGTTCGCGGACGAGGACGTGCGGTTTCTCATCGCCCGCGGCGTGAAAGCGATCGTCGTCGCCTGCAACACCGCGACCGCGCACGCCTTGCCGAGCCTGCATGAGAAATACCGGATTCCCATTCTCGGGGTGATCGAGCCCGGCGTGGAAGCGGCGCTCGCCTGCCCGAATGCCGAGCGCATCGGCATCATCGCGACCCACGGCACGATCCGTTCCCACGCCTATCAGCACGCGCTCGCGCTGCGAAAAACCGGGCTGATGATCCACGGCCAGGCGACTCCGCTGCTGGTCCCGTTGATCGAGGAAAACTGGATCGACCACCCGGCGACTCGGCAGGTTTTGAAGACATATTTGGACCCGCTGGTGGAGAAGGGGATTGATACGCTGATGCTCGCCTGCACCCATTATCCGCTGCTGATTCCTGTTTTGCAGCAGCTCCTGCCGGCGGACGTCCGCCTGGTGGATTCGGCGACGACTTGTGCCGAACATCTGAAAAAGGAGCTCACGCGGCTGGATTTGCTAGAACCGACAGACCGCGAAGGAACGCTGGAGCTTCACCTGACCGACCTCTCGGAGGAGTTCGAGTCGCTGGCCCGCCAGTTCCTAAAGAAATCCCCCGGCCGCATTCACCGCGCGGTGCTCGGGGCTTAGGACTCGTCCGGATAGAGGGCGCTTATTTCTCCAGCGACGGGATGCCGACGGCGGGGTCGGTGTCCGCATCGTAATCGACACCTTTTAGGCCGAAGCCGAAGAGGCGGAGGAAGCTGGATTGGTAGCCTTCGAAATCGCCGAGCTGTTGGAAGTTCTCGGTGTTCACTTGGGCCCAGCGCTCGGCGACGATGTCCTGGACCTGGGGTTTCATTTCCCAGTCATCGACGCGGATGCGGCCGGCTTCGTCGGGCTGCGGTTTTCCGTTATAAAGCCGCTCGCGGAGCAGGCGGTCCATTTGCTCGATGCAGTCCTCGTGACTGCCCTCGTCTTTCATCACTCGATAGAGCAGCGAGATGTAAAGCGGCACGACTGGAATGGCGGAGCTGGCTTGAGTGACGAGCGCCTTGTTGACGGAAACCCAGGCCTTGCCGTGGAGCGGGGCGAGCTTGCAGTCAAGCAGGCGTTGGACGCGTTCGAGGTCTTCCTTGGCCTTGCCGATAGTGCCGTTTTTGTAAATGGGCCAAGTCATGGAGGGCCCGATGTAGGAGTAGGCGACGGTCTGGACGCCTTGGGCAAGAACTCCGGCTTCGAGCAGGGCGTCGGCCCAGAGTGCCCAGTCCTCGCCGCCCATGACGGCGATGGTCTGGCGGATGTCGTCGCCCTCGGCGGGCTCGATGGAGATCTCGTTGACGACGCCGGTGGTGGTGTTGAGGTTTTTGTTAGTGTAGCTCTCGCCGACGGGCTTGAGCACCGATTTGTAAACCTCGCCGGTTTTCGGGTCGGTGCGGCGCGGGGAGGCGAGGCTGTAGATGACCAGATCGACCTGGCCGAGATCGGCTTTGACGGCGTCGATGACTTCCTTTTTGACCTCGTCGGAAAAGGCGTCGCCGTTGAAGGAGCGGGCGTAGAGACCGGCGGCGGCGGCTTCCTGCTCGAAGGCGCGGGTATTATACCAACCGGCGGTTGCCGGGCGGTCGGCCTCGCCGGGACGCTCGAAGGCGACACCGATGGTGGCTGCATTCGCGCCGAAGGCGGCGGCGATCCGCGAGGAGAGGCCGTAGCCGGTGGAGGATCCGATCACGAGCACGCGCTTCGGGCCGTTCTCGATGAGGCCGCGGCTTTTGACGACGGCGATCTGTTCGGCGACATGCTGGGCGCAGCCTTCCGGGTGGGCGGTGGTGCAAATGAATCCACGGATTTTCGGTGCAATGATCATATGGGGGCGGAGGGTATCGGCGCGGGGCGGGGTGGCAACTGTTTTTGCGATGGTCAGCGAGCCACAAGCTGTTACGAATCTCCGCGCATGCAATGGTATTACTCGAAAAACGGCACCCAGCTCGGCCCGGTCGGGGAAAGGGAGCTTCTCGCAAAACTGGCTTCCGGCGAGGTTTCCCCCGCGGATATGGTTTGGAAGGAGGGCATGGCCGACTGGCAGCCGGCGGGCAAGGTCGCGGAGCTCGCATCTTTTGCGGCGGGTCCGTCGCTCGTGAATTCTCCCTACGCGCCGCCATCGGTCCAGTCCGTGCCGATGCCCGGCGGGGCGAGCATCCCTAACTACTTGTGGCAGTCGATCGTAGTGACGATTTTCTGCTGCTGGCCCTTCGGGATTCCGGCGATTGTTTACGCGGCGAAAGTCGATGGCTTGAGGGCGCGGGGCGACATCGCGGGTGCGATGGCGGCCTCCACCAGCGCGAAAACCTGGTGCATGGTCGCTGCGGGGATCTGGATCGGATTGATACTGTTGTGGATCTTGTTCGCGGGCGCAGCCGCAGTGTTTTCCAATTGAATCAAGATGCGCGGCGACCGGGCAGGGTGGGTGGCGCTGGGGTTTCTGGCGTTCGCTTGCGGGGCGTTTTTCCTCCGGGAGCGCGGACCTTACGGCTTGCCATGGCTACCCGAGTGCACCTTTCATTGGCTAACAGGCCTGCATTGCCCCGGCTGCGGCATGACCCGCGCCGCCCACGCGACGCTGCACGGTCGGATCGGCGAGGCGTTTCGATTCAATCCGGTCGGCATGATTCTGTTGCCGCTCGCGTGCGTCGGCGTTGTGATCGAAATTCTCGGCTGGGTGCGGGGGAAGCCGCTGCCGTTCCGTCTGAATGTCGGCGCAGGCGGAGCCTGGGCCATTGTCTGGATCATGGCCGGATTCTGGATCCTGCGGAATATTCCTTGCCCGCCTTTCACGCTGCTCGCGCCGCCGTGATTTCGCGTAACAAGTGAGTCTTGCCGGACTCCGATCCAGAGTCTATCTCCGCTCATGCCTTTGCTTCTCGGAGTTAACATCGACCACATCGCTACCCTGCGTCAGGCCCGCTACGCGAAAACACCGGACTCGCCGAACGCCGAGCCCTGCCCGGTGGTCGCCGGCCATGACGCGCTCGCCGGTGGAGCCGATTCGCTCACCATCCACGTCCGCGGCGACCGCCGCCACATGCAGGACGCCGACGCCTATCGGATCCGCGAGGAAATCAAACTGCCGCTCAATCTGGAAATGGGAGTCACCGAGGAGATGGTCGGGCTCGCGCTCAAGCTGAGGCCGGAGTTCGTCTGCCTCGTGCCGGAAAACCGCATGGAAATCACCACCGAGGGCGGGCTGAACGTGCTCGCCAGTTTCGACAAGACCCGCATGGTCATCGCCCGCCTGCAGGACGCCGGCATCCGCGTCAGCGTTTTCATCGATCCCGATTTGAAACAAGTCGAAGCCGCTTGTGAGGCCTGCGCCGACATGATCGAGCTCCACACCGGCGCGTTCGCCAATGCCACCGGCGACGTGGTCCAAACCGAGTTAGATCGCCTTGTCGCCGCAGCCAAGGAAGGCCATCTCAGTCTTCAGGTGAACGCCGGCCACGGCATCAACTACACCAACCTCGCGCAGATTCTAACGATTCGCCATCTCGCCGAGCTCAACATCGGCCACAGCATCATCGCCCGTTCCACCCGCGTCGGACTGACCGCCGCAGTGCGGGAAATGAAGGAGCTGATGGCCGCCTATTCCGCCTGACCATGCGTATTTTCGGAATTGGTATCGACGTGGTGGAGGTGGAGCGGATCGCTTCCGCCATCGAGCGTCATGGGGAGTCGTTTCTCGCGAAATTGTTCACCGCGGACGAGCGCGCTTACTGCGAGACGCAGAAGAAATCCGCGCTCAACTACGCCGCCCGCTTTGCCGCTAAAGAAGCGGTTTCCAAGGCGCTCGGCACCGGCATCGGCGGCCAAGCCGGCTGGCTGGAGATGGCAATCACCCGCGATCCGTCGGGGGCACCGAGGCTTTTGCTTCAAGGCAGCGCCGCCGAGTTCGCCAAACAGAACGGAATCACCGAAATCCAGATCAGCCTCACCCACGCCCGCGACTATGCCGCCGCAAACGCGATTGCCATTGCGGATTGACTATTCAAAATATTCCCATGAACCGCCCCCGCCGCAACCGCCGCACGCCAGCCATCCGCTCGATGGTGCGTGAAACCACGCTGAGTCCCGCCGATTTCATCCTGCCGTTGTTTTTCCACGAGGACGCGGAGGACGCGGCCATCGCCTCGATGCCCGGCGTCACGCGCTGGTCGTTGGCAAGCCTGGTCCGCGAGGCCGGGGAGGCACGCGCGTTAGGGATTCCCGCCATCGTGCTTTTCCCGAAAATCGATGAAGCGCTCAAGACGCCGCTGGCCGAGGAGTCGCACAACGACGACGGCCTCGTTTCCCGCGCCATCCGCGCGCTCAAGGCCGCGCATCCCACGCTTTGCGTCATCACCGATGTCGCGCTCGATCCTTACAACTCCGACGGCCACGACGGCATCGTCCAGCGCGACGGGCGAGGCGAGTTGGAAATCCTCAACGACGAAACCGTCGAGGTTCTCTGCCAGCAGGCGCTTTGTCACGCCCGCGCCGGAGCGGACATCGTCGCGCCTTCCGACATGATGGACGGTCGCGTCGCCGCCATCCGCGACGGGCTCGACAGCGAGGGTTTCACCAACGTTTCCATTCTCAGCTACACCGCGAAATACGCGTCCGCCTTCTACGGCCCGTTCCGTGGCGCGCTGGATTCCACGCCCAAGGCCGGCGACAAGAAAACCTACCAGATGGACCCCGGGAACGCGCGCGAAGCCCTCCGCGAGACCCTGCTCGACGAGGCCGAGGGCGCGGACATGCTGATGGTCAAACCCGCCGGGCTCTATCTGGACATCATCGCCAAGGTCCGTGAGACCAGCACGCTGCCGGTCGCCGCCTATCAGGTCAGCGGCGAGTATCTGATGCTCAAGAGCGCCGCCGCCGGTGGCTGGCTCGATGAAAAAGCGATCGTCCTGGAATCCCTGCTCGCCATCAAACGCGCCGGAGCCGACATGATCCTTACTTATTTCGCGAAGCAAGCCTGCGGCTGGTTGAAATCCTGAAAGTGTCCCGGCTGTCTCAGTCGGAGCGGAACTCCGTCTCCGGTGATCTTTCGTGCATGGCGTTTTCCGAAGAGGAACCAACAACGTTGGATTTGCGCCTTTTCATTATGACGATCATGTGGCGTAGACTGCGAGCGTCTCGCCGAGACCCTGCAGTAGCAGGACTTGTCAGCGCGCTTCGTGGCCCAGTGGCTGGAGCTGCATGCCTACGGCAAGGCGCTGATAGCCGCAGGCATAAACGACCGCGAAGGGCTGGTGCGGCTGGCCACGCACCGCCGCGCGTTGGAGGCGTTTCTCAGAAACGAAATGCAGCCCGAGGCGGTCGCTGCCTTTGAAGCTCGCCGGTCGTATGTTCGGACTGCTCTCGGACATCACCGAGCGCAAGCGGATCGATAGCGCCATCCGCCAGCTCAACAAGGAACTGGAGCTTCGAGTCCGCGAGCGCACCGCCGATCTAATTGCAACCATCAAGGAGCTGGAGTTCGCTGAGATCGAGATCGGGGTGAAAGAAGGAGGGGACGGCGAGCGGATTTACTACGTCAGGGATAACGGCGTCGGCTTCGATATGCGATACGTGGACAAGCTTTTCGGTGTCTTCCAACGCCTGCACAACCCGCAGGAATTTCCGGGGACCGGCGTGGGTTTAGCGCTCGTCCAGCCGATCGTGCTGCGGCACGGCGGGCATGTCTGGGCGGAGGGTCATTGGCGTCAACCTAAGCACGCAAGTATCTGATCCTTAGTTGATCTTCTGATTCTCGTTTCCAGTTTTAGAGGAGGAATCGATCTCTCTGGCAAGCTGATATCTGGTGATTGGATGTTGAGATTCGACAACAGAATCCCAATGGCTTGATGGGATTTCTCCAAACTCAAGTGAAGGTTTTTCTCCGTCTCACCGATGGCACTCACCATGGCCATCGTTAGCAGTGCATGAATAATTCCAGCCAGGACTAACGCTTCCAAATGATGGCGGTTGGGCCGCGCAAATTTTTTTCTGTAAAAGTGGCTGCGGGCGGAACCCAGACGATCGACGTGCCTCTCACCGTGCTGAATACCGTCCCGGACCCCGAGTTCACCCTCGTTCCCTCGACAACCTCATGGGACGGCCGGCAAACGATGACCGTCACCGCCAACATCAGCAACCTCGCGGCGATGCAGTCGGCCGGATTCGGGACGCTCAACTATAAATGGAATGTCAGCGGAGTCGCGGTGATCAAGGAGACGAATAACGGCACGCTCACGCTCACTCGCTCGCAAGGCAGCGGCCCGTTGACCGCTAGCCTCACCATCGACAACGGCGGCACCCCTGTTTCACAAAGCGTCGTCATCAATGTGCAGGAACCGGCCAGCGATCCGTGGGCGCAACGCACCCCCGATGCCAACGAAAAGCCGGTCAACAAACAATTCTTCTCGCGCGATCCTGGCACCGGCCTCGGCACGATCCATTACCGGGGCACCCAGTCTGGAGCCACCGATGTTTACCTCAAGGTTTACACCACCGACACCTGAGCGGACGTCCTCTATGCTACCCACCGCCAGACGCTCGCAGGTGGTGCCTATTCCTTCGCCGCGCCGATCGCCGCAGGCAAGGTGACTTACAAGGTCACCTACGGCACGAACAGCGACGGCAACGATTCCGCGCCTTTGGCCACGGTCTCCGACCTCGTTTGTGGAGATGCCTTCATCATCGAAGGTCAATCGAACGCTCTGGCCACCGACAAAGGCGGGAATTTGGCATAAGCACTGCTAATTTTCGAATGCCCTCTAATGAAAGGTGTTCATCTATGGACTGGGTTCCGGATTTAAGACAGCTGAGGGCGTTCGTGGCCGTGGTGGAGGAGGGCAGTTTCACGCTCGCCGCCCGGCGGATATTCGTAACGCAGTCGGCTGTTAGCCATTCGCTGCGGACGCTCGAAGAACAATTGTCCTGCCGCTTGCTGGACCGCACCGGCAAGCGGGTGGCTGTCACCGTCGAGGGAGAGCTGCTGCTCAGGCGCTGCAAACGGGTGATCTTCGAGTTGGAGCAAGCCAGCCGCGATCTCGATGGCCTGCGCCGCTGGGGGCAGACGCGAATTCGGATCGGCGCGCCTCACAGCCTTTGTCATTTTCTGATTCCATCGGTCCTGCGCGAATTCCGCGACTGCTTCCCGAGATGCGAACCGGTCATTGAGGCCGGTGATACGACAGTATTGCTAGACCGGCTGGCGGGGGCAGATCTCGACTTGGTCGTCGGCCTGAGACCGCGGGGGAAGGGCGACGATGGTTACCGCCCGATGTTCAATGATCGTCTCGCCTTCGTGGTTTCGCCGTTTCATCCGTGGGCGATCGACCACTCGTCGGTGATTTCCACGATCAAGGACCATCGGTTCATCATCTATGCCAAAGCCAGCGAGACCCACCGCCTGATCGAGGAATGGCTGGAGCAAAACGGAGGCAGCTGCAAGAAGCCTCTGGTGCTTGGTGACATGCAGGCTATCAAGGAAATGGCTAAGCTCGGCATCGGCGTGGGGATCGTCGCGCCCTGGGTCGCCGCCCGCGAGATCGCCGACGGAAGCTTGAAAGTGGTCAACATCGACGGGCCCGGCATCGAGCGCGCCTGGGGAGTGTTTCACTCGCCCAAGCGCGAGCCGAGCCTCGTGGAAGAAGCATTCATTGGTCTTTGTGAAATGGCCTTCGCCGCGATGCCGACGAATCTCACGGAATAGACCAAGGACGCTCCGTTCGGCCGAGGCACCCTGCTTCCTTCAGCAACCGCGCTATCAAAATCAGGCTTCCCGCGTGTAGCAGGCTGGCGGTGGATAGCAATAGTGCGAATTTCGTTTTCACGGATCGTGTGGCAATGGCTGCTGAAGGTTGCCATTCCGGTTTTCACAGGCAATGTATCCGGGCGGAGAGCAGAATGATTTTTCGCGGCCCGATCCATGTTGTCTGATATTCTAACTTACTTCCCGCCGCTGGCGCTCGGCCTCGCGTTTTTCCTCGCGGCCGCTCTCTATGCGTCGGTGGGTCATGGCGGCGCATCGGCCTATCTCGCGGTGATGGGACTCATCGGCATGGCACCGGTGGAAATGAAACCCATCGCGCTCGTGCTTAACAGCGCCGTCTCGCTGCTGGCGTTCATCGCGTTCGGCCGGGCGGGTCATTTCCGGGCCCGCTTATTCTGGCTGTTCGCCGCAGCGTCAGTGCCGGCGGCGTTCATCGGCGGATGGCTACAATCCCCGGATCCGGCTTTTAAACTCATCCTCGCTGCCGCGCTGGTCTTCAGTGCGTGGCGGCTCGCGTTTTACAGGAATGCGGAAGAATCCGAGCTTCACGAGCCGCCTCTTTCCGCCATAATCATTCTCGGACTGGTGATTGGATTTCTATCCGGGCTCATCGGCATCGGCGGGGGGGTATTTCTAACGCCCTTGCTGGTTCTTTTCCGCTGGACTCCGGCGAAGCCCGCCGCGGCGATCTCCGCCGCGTTTGTTTTCGTCAACTCACTCTCGGGCCTCGCCGGGTTCCTCACGAAGGGCGGGGGCGTTCCGCAGTTAGCCGGGTTTCTCCTCCCCGTGGTCCTCGCCGGTGCTTGGTTCGGTTCGGGGTGGGGAAGCAAGCGAGCGCGCTCTGTCGCAATCCAGCGCGCGTTGGCCGCCGTGCTGGTGGTGGCCGCAGTCAAATTCGCGACCTACTAGACAGCTGGATGCAGTATGGATAACGATGCAATCGCCTTTTTGGGCCGCGACAGCAGCGATGATTTCAGCCACGAGCGCGAGGATCGGCAGGAAAAAGAGGACGATCTTGCTGACCAGCGGCAAAAAACGAATTGCCTGATCAACGAACTCGGTGGCGAAACTTCTCCGCCATCAAGAAGGACTAGGAAAACCGCTACAAATACGCCGAACAGCTTCTTGCGGGCCGCCCCGTCGATCTGGTGGGGGAACTCGAGCGCGGCCATGGCCGATTTGAGGTCCGGGACACCACGCTGGTGGCGGTGGACACCGAGGTCAGCCCGTTTCTCCACATCGCGCAGATTGTCAAATGCACCCGCATCCACAGGTTGGTGACACGACAAGGTGAAAGCTGGATTTGTTGGGTGAGGCTATTTGTCCAGCTGAAGCGCAACAGCGAGTGGCCGATGGCGGGCAGGACGTCGGTGAGGAACAGGCCGATCCCCCACGGATAGAAATTGCGAGAGCCGCATTATGGCAGGTTGGTGGAGCCCATCAGGAAGCGGTCGCACTCGCGGGCGGCGCCACGGCCCTCGTTGATGGCCCAGACGACGAGCGACTGGCCGCGGCGGACATCACCGGCAGCGAAGACTCCGGGGACACTGGTGGTGAAGGTGCCGTGCTCGGCCTTGACGTTCGAGCGGGCGTCGGTTTCGAGGGCGAATTTTTTCACCACTTCCTGCTCGGGGCCCATGAAGCCCATGGCGAGCAGGACGAGTTGCGCGGGGATGATGCGGGCGCTGCCTTCTTTTTCCTTGGGGGTGAAGCGGCCCTGGTCGTTGATCCACTCGATGTCGCAGATTTCGAGGCCGGATAGATTGCCGGCTTCGTCCTTGAGGAAACGCTTGGTCTGCACCAGATACTGGCGCGGGTCCTGGCCTTGGACGGCGGCGGCTTCTTCCTGTCCGTAGTCCATTTTGTAAACCTTGGGCCACTCGGGCCACGGGTTGTTAGCGGCGCGCTTTTCGGGCGGCTGCGGCATGATTTCGAGCTGGATGACGCTCTTGCAACCGTGGCGCAGGCTGGTGCCCACGCAGTCGGTGCCGGTGTCGCCGCCACCGATCACGACGACCTCCTTGCCCTTGGCGTTGAGCGAGGGAATCGTGCCGTCGAAGTGGTGGTCGAGCTGATAGCGGGTGTTATCGGTGAGGAATTCCATCGCGAGATGGACTCCCTTGGCGTCGCGGTTCTCGATGGGCAGGTCCCGGCCGAGGGTGGCACCGCAGCAGAGGACGATGGAGTCGAAATCCTTGCGGAGTTTTTCGGCGGTCCATTCGCTATCTTTGCCGATGTTGATGCCGGTTTTGAAATCGATGCCTTCCTCCGCGAGCAGGTTGACGCGGCGCTGGACGACGAGCTCCTTGTCGAGCTTCATGTTAGGAATACCATACATGAGCAGGCCGCCGACGCGGTCCTCGCGTTCGAAGACGGTGACGGTGTGTCCGGCTTGGTTGAGTTGGTCGGCGCAGGCGAGTCCGGCGGGACCGGAGCCGATGATGGCGACTTTCTTGCCGGTGCGGATTTCAGGGATGCGCGGGATGACCCAGCCTTCCTCCCAGCCGCGGTCGATGATGGCGCACTCGTTGTTTTTGATGGTGACGGGCGGCTCGATCACGCCGAGCACGCAGGAACCTTCGCAGGGCGCGGGGCAGACGCGGCCGGTGAATTCCGGGAAGTTGTTCGTCTTGTGGAGGCGGTGGAGCGCTTCCTTCCAGCGGCCGCGGAAGATGAGGTCGTTCCACTCCGGGATGAGGTTGTTTACCGGGCAGCCGCTGGCCATGCCGGAAACCATGTGGCCGGTGTGGCAGAACGGCGTGCCGCAATCCATGCAGCGCGAGCCTTGGGCGCGTTGTTGCTTCTCTTCGGGATGAATCTTGAACTCGCGCCAGTTCTTGATGCGCTCTAGCGGTGCGGCTTCCGCATCGGTGATGCGGGGCACTTCCATGAATCCTGTTGGCTTACCCATTGTGATTTGAAATTTGAGATTTGAGATTTGAAAATTAGACGGTTAGTTGCCGCCGACGCGGGCGAGGTCTTTGAGGTTTTCCTCGAATGCGGCCATCGCGGCTTCGTCTCCGGTGAGTCCTTGTTCCTCGACTTTGCGGAAGGCTTCGAGCATCCGCTCGTAGTCGCGGGGCAGGACCTTGAAGAACTTCGGCAACTCGGCGTCCCAGTTTTCCAACAGGAACTTGCCGCGCGGCGAGCCGGTGTAGCCGACGTGTTTCTCGATGGCGGATTTGACCAAAGCGATGTCCTTGTCGGCGCATTCGATGAGGCGATAGAGATTCACCATCTCTTTGTTGAGGCGCTTTTCGAAGAGTCCGTCGATGTCGTAAACGTAGGCGACGCCGCCGGACATGCCCGCCGCGAAGTTGCGGCCGGTCTCGCCGAGCACGATCACCTGGCCGCCGGTCATGTATTCGCAGGCGTGGTCGCCGACGCCTTCGACGAGGGCATGCGCGCCGGAATTGCGGACGCAGAAGCGCTCGCCGCCGATGCCGTTGAAGTAGGCCTCACCGCTGGTCGCGCCGTAGAGGGCGACGTTGCCGATGATGATGTTTTCCTCAGGCTTGAAGCGCGCGCCTTGTGTCGGATAGATGATGATCTTGGCTCCGGACAGGCCCTTGCCGACGTAGTCGTTGGCGTCGCCTTCGAGGCGGAAGGTCATGCCCGGAGGCGTGAACGCCCCGAACGACTGGCCGGCGCTGCCGTTGAACTTGAGTTCGATAGTGTCTTCCGGAAGGCCCTTGGCGCCGTATTTGCGCGAGATTTCGCTGCCTGTGATGGTGCCGACGACGCGGTTGACGTTGATGATCGGCAGCTCCACGCGGACCTTTTCGCCGCGCTCGATGGCGGGCTTGCAAAGGGTGAGCAGGTGGGTGTTGTCGAGCGCGGTCTTGAGGCCGTGGTCCTGGGCGATTTGCTGATAGGCACCGACATTCTCGCCGACGTCCGGCTTGTGGAAGATGCTGGTGAGGTCCACGCCTTTAGCTTTCCAGTGCTCGGTGGCCTCGTTGGTGTCGAGGCACTCCACGTGGCCAACCATTTCGTTGATCGTCCGGAATCCGAGTTCCGCCATGATCTCGCGGAATTCCATGGCGATGAAGGTCATGAAATTGACGACATGCTCCGGCTTGCCTTCGAAATTCTTACGAAGCTCGGGGTCCTGGGTGGCGATGCCGACGGGGCAGGTGTTTTTCTGACAGACGCGCATCATCAAACAGCCGACGGTGACGAGCGGCGCGGTGGCGAAGCCATATTCCTCGGCACCGAGGAGCGTGGCGATGGCGACATCGCGGCCAGTCTTGAGCTGGCCGTCGGTTTCGAGAACCACGCGGCTGCGGAGATCGTTGAGAAGCAGGATCTGGTTGGTTTCGGCGAGGCCGAGTTCCCATGGGGCACCGGCATTGAAGATGGAGGACGAGGGCGACGCGCCCGTGCCGCCGTCGTGGCCGGAGATGAGGATGACGTCGGCGTGGGCCTTGGCGACACCGGCGGCGATGGTTCCGACACCGACTTCCGCCACGAGCTTCACGTTGATGCGGGCGCGCGGGTTGGCGTTCTTCAAGTCGTGGATCAGTTCTGACAGGTCCTCGATCGAGTAGATGTCGTGGTGCGGAGGAGGGGACACCAGGCCGACGCCGGGAGTTGAGTAGCGGACCTTGGCAATCCACGGATAGACCTTGGAGCCTGGCAGCTCGCCGCCTTCACCGGGCTTGGCGCCTTGGGAAATCTTGATCTGGATTTCGTCGGCGTTGACCAGGTATTCGCCGGTGACGCCGAAGCGGCCGGAGGCGACCTGTTTGATGGCGGAGCGTTTGCTGTCGCCGTTAGGCATGGTGACAAAACGGGACGGATCCTCGCCGCCCTCGCCGGTGTTCGACTTGCCGCCGATGCGGTTCATCGCGATGGCGAGGGTTTCGTGGGCTTCCTGCGAGATAGAGCCGTAGGACATCGCGCCGGTTTTGAAGCGCTTGGTGATTTGCTCGATGGTTTCGACTTCCTCGATCGGCACCGGGGTGCGGTTGCCGCGGAATTTCATCAGGCCGCGCAGGGTCGAGAGGTTCTCGCTCTGGTCGTTGACCTTTTTGGCGTATTGCTTGAAGACCTCGTAACTGCCGGTGCGGGTGGCCTTCTGGAGGAGGTGGATTGTTTCCGGATTGAAGAGGTGGAACTCACCATCGCTGCGCCACTGATAGACTCCGCCGGTGTCGAGTGCGGCCTCCTCGGTCTCGATGTGGCGGTCCGGGAACGCCTCGCGGTGGCGGATGAGTGCTTCTTCTGCGATTTGGTCGATGTCCGAGCCTTCACAACGGCTGGAGGTGCCGCAGAAGAACTTGTTCACCAGCTCGGTGCTGAGTCCGATAGTTTCGAAAATCTGCGCGCCACGGTAAGATGCAACGGTGGAGATTCCCATCTTGGCCATGGTTTTCACCACGCCCTTGATCGAGCCTTTGAGGAAGTTGTAAGTCGCCTTCTCAAGGGTGATGTCGATCATGTCGTCCGCGATCATCTTGTGGATGGATTCGAAGGCCATGTAAGGGTTGATCGCGTCCGCGCCGTAGCCGATGAGCGTCGAGAAATGGTGGACCTCGCGGGCCTCGCCGGTTTCGAGGATGATCGAGACGAGCGTGCGGGTGCCCTTGCGGACCAGGTAGTGGTGGATGCCGCCCATTAGAAGCAGCGTCGGAATGGCGGCGCGGCCCTTGTCGATGTTTCTATCGGAAAGGATCAGCAGGTTGAAGCCTTCGGCGATGGCGGTGTCCGCGGCGGCGCAAATCCGGTCGAACGCGGCTGCGAGTCCGCCGCCGTCCTGGTTGGCGGGGAACAGCGCGTCGATGGTGGTGGCCTTGAAGCCGTCGAGATCAATCTCGCGGAGCCGGGCGAGCGCCTCGTTGTCGATGAGCGGGCTGTCGAGGCGGATCATGCGGCAGCTTTTCGGTCCGGGAGCGAGCAGGTTGCCCTCGGAACCGAGGAAGGTCTCGGTGGAGGTGACGAGCTCCTCGCGGATGCAGTCGAGCGCCGGGTTGGTGACCTGTGCGAAGATCTGCTTGAAATATTGATAGAGGTGCTTCGGCTTGCTGGAGAGCACGGCGAGCGGCGTGTCATTGCCCATCGAGGAGATCGGCTGGACGCCGGTCGAGGCCGTCGGTCCGAGCAGCATGCGGAGGTCCTCGTAGGTGTAGCCGAACGCGAGCTGGCGCTCAAGGATGCGCTTTTCCTCGATGGTCTTCGGGGACTTGGCGGCGGGAAGATCGTTGAGCGTGATCCGGTTGGCGGCGAGCCACTCGCGGTAAGGCTTGGCGGAATAGACGCGCTTTTTTACCTCCTCGTCGGGGACGATGCGGCCTTCCTTCATATCCACGAGGAACATCTTGCCGGGGCGCAGGCGGCCTTTTTCGACGATGGTCATCGGGTCGAGATCGGGCACGACGCCGACTTCCGAGGCCATGATGACGAGGTCGTCGTCGGTGACATAATAACGGCTCGGGCGGAGGCCGTTGCGGTCGAGGACCGCGCCGATTTGCTGGCCGTCGGAGAAGGTGATGGAGGCCGGGCCGTCCCAAGGCTCCATCATGCAGGCGTGGAATTCATAGAACGCCTTCTTGTCCTCATCCATCATGGTGTGGCGTTCCCAGGGCTCGGGGATCATCATCATCATCGCATGGACGAGGTCGTAGCCGCCGTAGTGCATGAATTCTAACGCGTTGTCGAAGCGCGCGGAGTCGGAGCCATCCTCATTGATGACGGGGAAAATGTTTTCGATTTCCGTGCCGAAAAGATCCGACTGGCAGAGCGCCTGGCGGGCCTTCATGAAGTTGGCGTTGCCCATGACCGTGTTAATCTCGCCGTTGTGGGCGATGAAGCGGTTAGGATGGGCGCGGGACCAGCTCGGAAAGGTATTGGTCGAGAATCGGGTGTGCATCAGTGCCAGCGCCGATTCGTAATCCGGGTCGAGAAGATCCGGGAAATAGGTGGAAAGCTGGCAGGGTGTGAGCATGCCCTTGTAAACCATGGTTCGGGCGGAGAGGCCGGTGACGTAGTGATAGTCCGCGCCGGGGAAGGAGTTGCTCTTGTTGCCGTGGACATCGCGGAACTGGTTAGGCACCTCGTTGTTGCGGATCCACGCGCCGACGCGCTTGCGGATGACGTAGAGCTTTCGCTCGAAGACCATCGGGTCGGTGATGTCGGCGCTTTTCCCGATGAAAATCTGCTTGATGACCGGCTCGTAGCGGCCGGAGGTTTTGCCGAGAATTTCGCTCCTGACCGGCACGGTGCGCCAGCCGAGGAACTTCTGTCCTTCCTCGCGGACGACCATTTCGAACACCTGCATGGCAACCTCGCGCACCGACGCTTCCGGTGAGAAGAACGCGCAGCCCGAGCCGTAGTCACCTTCCGGCGGGAGTTCGACGCCTTTTTTTGCCATTTCCCGGCGCAGGAACTTGTCGGGCATTTGGGTGAAAATGCCCGCTCCGTCGCCGGTCGCCGGGTCCGAGCCGCTCGCGCCGCGGTGGTCCATTTGTTCGTTCATCGTGAGGGTTTTCACGATGATGTCATGCGAGCGCTTGCCTTTGAGATGGGCGATGAAGCCGACGCCGCAGGCATCTTTTTCGCGCGACGGATGCCAGAGGCCTTGAGGTTTAGGCCAGCCAAATGGGGATTTCTGCGATGTGGGCATTGAGGTTATTGAGGAAATGAGTCGAACTTAGGTGCGGCGGATCACGGCGCAAGGCGCGGAAACTTAAAAATGGAAGCTGAAATCGCACCGATTGAGCTGCGGAAACCCCTAATTTTGAGAGGAGCGCCGAAGATCTCGAGCGAAACGGGCGGAAATCTGCTTTCCGACGGGGGACGTGTCAAGACCGAGGGTATTGGCGGCAAAAGACATCCGGAATTCCGGATTATTTGCCGATGGCCGGGATCGCTTCCCCGGCGGGTACCGCAAGCGTGTGGACCTTGAAGGAGGGGTCTTTAGATGGGATTGGCGAAGGGGACTTTGACGCCATCGCCCTGGTCTTCGCGGCAGGGTTTCGTGACGTTCCCATAGGGCGGCTTGAGGCGGTCTTTCGTTTACCAATTTTCGATGGTCGGATAGGGGACGCGTTTGAACCAGCAGTCGATGGCGCTGTTGTCAGGGTTGTCGGGTGCCTCGCCGATTTTTTGGATGAACCCCATCACACCGGACGGCTGAATGGGGCGTTGAATTACGGCCGGTTTAGAGTTTGAGAAACGCGTCCGCGTCCAGGAAGTCCTGGCCGTAGATCAGGTGGTCCAGCAGGGGCACGCCCGTGAGATCCTCGACCACGCCTTTGTTCGTGATCATGGCGGTGTCCATTTCGTCCTCCAGCTGGTTGAGGACGATGCCGGCGCAAACGAGCCCTCTCGCGCGGATGGCGTGGACGGTGAGCAGGATGTGGTTGAGCGCGCCGAGCTTATTGCCGGCCACGACGATGACGGGCAGTTTCAAATCCGCGGCGAGATCGGACACACGGTAGTTCGGCGCGAGCGGGACTTCCCAGCCGCCGGCACCCTCGACGAGGACTTCCGCGTGTTTCGCCGCGAGACGGTGAAATCCGGCGATCAGCTCGGCGGGATCCACCGTGCGGTTTTCCAACATGCCCGCGACATACGGCGCGACCGGGGTGTTAAGGTAAACCGGGTTGATTTCATCCAGTTCCAGTCCACCGGACGCGGCGGATAGAATGACGGCGTCCTCGCGATCCCCGCAAGCGACGGGCTTGTAGCCGACAGCGTCCCGGCCCTTGTTTCGCAGGGTCTCCAGAATCAGGCGGGTGACGTAGGTTTTGCCGACGCCGGTGTCGGTTCCCGTGATGAAGATGCTCATGGCCGAGGGTTGGCGGGCAGGGGAGCGCGGGTCAAGGCGGGCGAATGATAAATTTCCCTTTCCCGGCGGAAATCCGCGTTCATGCTCGCGCCACATGACAGCAGACTTCCTGGTGATCGGCACCGGCATTGCCGGGCTTTCCTTTGCCCTGCGGGCGGCGCGACACGGATCGGTGATCGTGGTCACGAAAGGGAACGCCTACGATTCCAACACCGCGTGGGCGCAGGGCGGAATCGCCTCGGTGCTGCCGGAGGGCCTGCGCGATTTTGGGGATTCCGAGGAGTCGCACATCGCCGACACGCTCGATGCCGGTGCTGGGCTCTGCAAGGAAGCCGCGGTGCGGACGATCATTCACGAAGGCGCGGCTGCGATCGACGATCTGGTCGATTACGGGGTTTCCTTCGACCGGGAAAACTCCCGTTTCCTGCTCGGCAAGGAAGGCGGTCACTCGCACCGGCGGATTCTCCACGCCCGTGACACGACCGGGCGAGAAGTGGCGCGGGCGCTCATCGAGACGGCGCGCAAGACGCCGAACCTGACTTTGTTGGAAGATCATTTCGTCATCGACCTGATTACCTCCGCCAAGCTCGGCGGGGTGGTGGATGACCGGGTGCTCGGCGCTTACGTGCTGGAAACGAAGACCAGCGAGGTGAAGGTCTTCCGCTCCGACCGGGTAATCCTCGCCGCCGGCGGCTGTGGGAAGGTCTACCTCTACACGACCAATCCCGACTCGGCGACGGGCGACGGCGTGGCGCTCGGCTGGCGCGCGGGTGCCTCGATCGCGAACATGGAGTTCATCCAGTTTCATCCGACCTGTTTCTACAATCCGGGCGCGACCGGCCCCGAGGCGCGCTCGTTCCTCGTCAGCGAGGCGGTGCGCGGCGAGGGTGGCATTCTGATTAATGCGAAGGGCGAGGATTTCACCAAGAAAATCGATCCGCGCGGCTCGCTGGCACCCCGCGACATCGTGGCCCGCGCCATCGACCGGGAAATCAAGCGCACCGGCGCTCCGTGCGTCTATCTGGACGTCACCCACAAGCCGAAGGGCTTCATGAAGGAGCGGTTTCCCTATATCTATCAAACGCTGATGAAGTTCGGCCTCGACTGCGAGACCCAGCCGATCCCGGTGGTGCCCGCCGCGCACTACCAATGCGGCGGTGTGCTGACCGACGTGAACGGCAAGACTTCCATCCGCGGGCTGTTCGCGGTGGGCGAGGTGGGCTGCACCGGACTGCACGGCGCGAACCGCCTGGCGTCGAACTCGCTGCTGGAAGGCAACGTCGTCGGCCGCCGGGCGCTGGATGAAATCATGCGGCTCTATCCGCCTGGTAAGGCAGCCTCCGAACCGCCGGTGATTCCCGAGTGGGAGCACGGCGACACCGCCGAGCCGGACGAGCTGGTGGTGATCTATCACAACTGGGGCGAGATCCGGCGGTTGATGTGGGACTATGTCTCCATCGTCCGCACCGACAACCGACTGCGCCGGGCCACCGCGCGCTTGAGAAATCTAAAGAAGGAAGTCCGTGAGTTCTACTGGGGCCACCGCGTCAACGCTGACATTCTGGAACTGCGAAACCTTGTCGCCGTCGCGGGCCTGATCGTCGAGTGCGCCACCCGCCGCAGGGAATCGCGCGGCCTGCATTTCACCCTGGATCACCCGGAGTCCGACGAGCGTCTGTGCGCGGATACGATCCTGCGGAAGTTCTAACGTCAGTGGGCGCTCCCCTGATGGACAAAAAAGAAAAGCGCGTTGGATATCCCCCCGGATCTCGCAACGCGCGCTTTTTTCGGAGCCACCGGCTTTGCCCTGTTCGGTTGACGTCTCACCGGAAATCAAAAACGAACTTGTGTGGGCTCGGCTTCTTGACTTTGAGCTGTTCGGGGCCGAATCACCTCAGGACGTAATCAATTTGCCTGAAAGTCAGGATAACGAAAGCTTTAGTGGGTCCTAATTCCGGCCAACTGGTCCCAAAAATGGCCACGATCGCCGGAATCGATCACGCCTTTGTCAGCATCTCGCGGCCTACGCCGCGGAGTTCGAAAATTTTGACCAGCGTCTCCTCGATCAGGTTGTTCGGGCATGAAGCGCCGGCGGTGATTCCCACGGTGACCGGGCTGTCATCGGAGAACAAACGCGAATAGTCGGAGGTCCGTTCCTCGTGGTGGTGCAGGTCGTAGTGGACGATTTCTTCCAGCGACTTGATGCACGACGCGCCCCGGATGAAAAACGTCGGCAGCTCGGGCTCGGCGATCTCGACGAGGTGGGCGGTGTTGGAGCTGTTATAGCCGCCGACCACCAGCAGCAGGTCCATCGGCTTACGGAGCATTTCGAAAAGCGCGTCCTGCCGTTCCTGGGTCGCTCCGCAAATCGTGTCGAACATCCGGAACGCCGCGTCGCCGCCATCGCGGTCGATGACCGCGGCCTTGAGCCGGCGCTGGATCTCCTCGGTTTCGCTCTTGAGCATGGTTGTCTGGTTGGCCACGCCGATCTGCCGCAGGTGGATTTCCGGGTCGAATCCCGCCGAGTGTTCACCTTGGAAACGCTGCATGAACGCCGCCTTGTCGCCGCCGTTGCGGATGAAATCGCAGACGTGATCGATGTCTGCTAGGGTCAGCACGATGAGATAGTTTCCATCGCCGTTTTCGCCGAGAGCGCGTGAGGCGGTGGCGCGGGTTTCCTCGTGGTGAGACTTGCCGTGAATGATCGAGGTGACGCCGTCCTTGGCGTAGCCGCGCACCCGCCGCCAAACTTTCATCACGTCGCCGCAGGTCGTATCGACCACGTAGCAACCCCGCTCTTCGACCTTGTCCATGAAGAGGGTGGGCGCGCCGAAGGCCGGGACGATGACAACGTCTTCCGCCGTCAGGTCGTCGTAGCTGGCGTCCATTTCCTGCCAGGGCAGGGAGACAATGTCCATCTCGCGGAGGTGACGGTTGACGTCCGGGTTATGGATGATTTCGCCGATCAGGAAAATCCGGTTTTCCGGGAAAACCCGGCGCGAGGCGTAGGCGAGATCGATCGCCCGCTCGACGCCATAACAGAACCCGAACTGCTCGGCGAGGAGCACGGTGGTGTTGCCGACGGTGATTTTCCCGCCGCGGTCTCGAAGTGTCTCGACGATCGACGAGTGGAAATGGATTGCCACCTCGGCGGAGACCCGTTCCATGACATCCGGGCGTCGCACGTTGACCCGGGGTTTCTTCGCGTTGTATGCCGCTTCGCTCATCGGCGGGCGATATAAGCGCAAAACCCGGCGCGACCAACTCATTTTCCGACTTGTGTCGGAGGTTTTTTTCAGAAATGCCGCTTTAAATCTCCCGGGCGCGGCGGAGTTCGTCGAGATCCGGCGGGCGGCCGACTTGCCCGCCTGGATGGGCGGTGTGCGTGGTGAGGGGAAGCATAGCCTCCGGCGGGAGAAGGTGAAGTGGGTGTGTCCGGCTGGTGCCCTACCGGAGTTAGGAACGGAGCGATACGCTTCTTGCACAGTCTGGGGTGGGACACCCGCAGCCATTTGGCGGTGGGCGTGGCTCGTCGTTAAGGGTGTTGTTTGAGGCCTTGGAAGGCTTGCCAGGCGAACATGCCGAGGAAGATGGGGAAGATGATGGAGCCGGTCTGGGTGAACATCAGCACGCCGGCGACGCCCGCGACGATGATGGTGACCCAGAGGGTGATCTTGATGCGCGCGGGGCCGAGGAGGGCGTTGAGCATTTGCCCGCCATCGAGAGGGACGACGGGGAGGAGATTGAGTATGGCCCAGAAGAAGCTGATGAGGATAAGGGTGTGGAGGAAATAATCGCCGTTGTCGCTGAGCTCGGGGAGGGCGCGTCGAAGGAAGAAGACGGCGACGCCGAGAATGATCTGGATGCCGGGGCCGGCGGCGGTGACGAGGAAACTTTGCCAGCGGTTGAGGAGGCCGCCGGAGTAGGCGGCGTAACCGCCGAAGGCCTGGAGGGTAATGGCGCTGCAAGCTCCGAAGGCGCGGGCGGCGAGGGCGTGGCCGAGCTCGTGAACGAGGATGGAGATGAATCCGGCGAGGACGAACAGCCCGATTTCAAGGATGGCGGCGGCGGAGTCCGCAGAGGACGCGCCGCCGAGGATGATGAGGGAGATCCAGAAGAATGGCTGGATTTCCACGGGGATGCCGAAGATGGAAAAGCGAATCATACGGCCCGTGGTTAAGCGAAGATGGCGGGCGGTGCAAGTCCGGGACGGGATGAAGTAACAGGGAGCGGCGGAATCTGTCCGCCGGGGTCCATGGGAATGCAGTGGCGGGTGCTTGCGCTCGGATCATTGGTATTTCATGGGCCAGCGATCGGATATCGCCGCTCCGTGAGGACCCGGTGACGGCAGGGTATAGCCCGGTCGCGAGGCCTTGACCCATGGAGATTACGGGCCTATTAAAATAGTCTGGTGGCGGGAATTCACGGTTATTTTTCTGCCCTGTGATTTTTTCAATCCCGATGTCTCCTCGCTTTCTAACTTTTTCCCTGGCCGCCTTGTCGAGTATCGCGCTTGCGCTGCTGTGCGTGTCATGTGCAGTTTCGGGTGGTCCGGTGACGTATCGGAAGCCGAGCCGGGTGTTGCACCAGTGGCACGACGACGGCGGAGAGGGCAGGATTTCAATCCGCATCAGCCTGACCGACCAGATCGCGGAGATCAACCGCGGCGACCGGGAGATCGGCTGGTGCTACGTGGCGACGGGCAAGGAGGGGCATGGCACGGCTCCGGGGAGGTACCGGATCACCGAGAAGATCGAGGACAAGTATTCGAATTTGTACGGCTGGTTTGAGGACGAGTTTGGAAACGTGACGGACAGCGACGCGCGCTCAAGCGAGCGGGTGCCGGAGGGGATGGTTTACGTGCCGGCACCGATGCCGCACTGGATGCGGCTCACGTCGTATGGCGTGGGGATGCACGGCGGGTTGATCCCGGAGCCGGGAAAGCCGGCCTCCCACGGGTGTATCCGTCTGCCGAGGGAGTTTGTGCCGTTGCTGTTCGACGCGGTGGTGGTGGGGACTCCGGTGACGATCACCAGCGCGCCGAGTCAAAGAAGTCGTCTGGAGATCGAGAGTCATCCGCCGGATCAGGACCCTTACAGGTATCCTGAGAGAGTCATGGGCCGGAACCCCGAGGGGCTCAGGGCGGACGGTAGCGCGGACTCGGTGATCTATCGTAACGGTCTGCCGGCTCGCTTCTATTGAAGGCAGATCCAGCGCAAGGCCCGCTTACGGTTGGGCGGGAACGTAGAGTTCGGAGCCTTTGGCGAGGATGGTGGCTTCGGTGAGATCGAGTCCGTTGAGGGCGTTGAGCCGATCGGTGTTGGTGCCATGCAGGGCGGCGAAGGCGCCGTAGGTCATCTCGTTTTCGATCATGACCGGATGGAGCTTTTTGTCAGCGGGCGCGGCGGCGGGTGGTTCCGTTGCCGCCGTGGTGGCGGGAGCGGGTTTTGGAACGCTTGGCTGTGCGGCGGGCGATTTCTCAACCGGCTCGGGAGTTTTCGCCTTGGCAACGGGCGGGGCGTCGGCGCGAAGTTGGATGACCTGGCCCGGGCGGAGCGCGGTGGCCTTGACGGTGGGATTTGCCGCAGCCAGGGCTTCGGCGCTGATTTTGTATTTCCTCGAAATGCTGGAATACGTCTCGCCAGACTTCACCGTGTGGGTTTTGTCGTTGGTCTGGGAGGATGGAGCCGCAGTGGGGGTCTCGGCGATGGCCGGTGAGTTGGTGCCCGGGACCTTGAGCTTTTGGCCGGGCTGGATGACGGCGGTGGTTTTTAAGCCGTTGAACTTGGCGAGCCTCTCGACGCTGGTGCTGAGCTTGCGGGCGATCTTTTCGAGGCTGTCGCCGGCTTTGACCGTGTAGGTCGAGGCGACGACCGGCGTGGGATTGGCGATGGTTTGCGTGCCGGTGGCGGACGATAAGGTTGGGGCTGCCGGGGTCGGCCGGGAGCGTGGGCCGCCGCTGTCGGAGCGCAGTCGGGTGTTTTCATCCTCCAACTGGCGGATCTGCCGTTCCTGTTCCCGGCAGAGCGATCGGAGCGTTTCTAACTCCGATTTTGCAAGCGCGGCGGGTACGGCAAAAGCCATGGACAAGGTGGCGAGCAGCAGGGTTGGTTTCATGACGTCGAGCTTTTTTCAAATTCCTTGTTTTGAATCAAGCGAAATTACGGCGTTCTTAACTACTGAGGCTGTTTTCCTTCTGACGAAAGGACCGAAAAACGGGTGACCCCGAAGGACCACCCGTTGGGATGCAGTTTGAAGAACCGGGTTCGGCTCAGTTGGCGCGGCCGGTGTAGGAGTTGTCCTCGGTCTTTACGTTGATTTTCTCGCCGACATTGATGAACAGCGGGACTTGGACGATCAGGCCGGTTTGCATGACGGCTGGCTTGTAAACGTTGTTGGCGGAGTCGCCTTTGACGCCTTCCGAGGACTCGGCCACGGTCATCACCATCGAGAGCGGCAGGTCCACCGCGACGACGATGCCGTCGGCGACAAGCAGGTTGTAGAGCTGGCCTTCGATGAGGTAGTTTTTCACGCCTTCGATGAGGTCTTCATAGACGACGGCGTCCTCGTAGGTGTTGGGGTCGAGGAAGTGGTAGCCGCTGCTGTCCTTGTAGGAATATTCGTGCGGGGTGCGTTCGAGGACGACGCCTTCGACGCTGTCGTTGGAGGTCATGCGGAGGTTGAAAACCTTTTTGGTGGCGACGCTGCGGATCGACATCTGGACGTAGGAAGCCATTCGCGGAGGCGTCTTGAGCTCGTGGTCGATGACCAAGCAGACTTCGTTGTTGTGGCGGACGGCGTGTCCTTTGCGGAGGTTGATGATAGGTGTGCTTGCCATGATTTGTGCGGCGAGATAGGTCGGGATATGGGCTGAGGCAAGCCCGGATTGGGGGAAAACGGCGGATCAGTCGCGCTGCTGCTTGATCCAGGCGGCAAGTTTCATGTCGTCGTCGCCAGCGGCCCAGAGCTGGTGTAGGAAATCGGCGGCATGGATGTCGCCGTGGTTTTTGAGGAATCTCCGGTCGCCGCCGCAGCCGAACATCAGGTCCGGATTGAGCTCGCCACGGAGTTTCGCCCGGCCCTTGGCGATGAGCCGGGGCAGGTAGGGCATGCCTTCGAGCTCGTCGCCGAAGGTCGGCACATCGTCGCGGGTGAGGACCTTGTCGCTGGGAACGCGTTTCTGGACGGTTAGGAAATAATCGCGCCGGACCGCAGCGACGAGCAGCGCGGTCGAGATGGAGGGCAATCCTTCGGCGCAGAAATCCTCGACGAAGTCGAAAAACTCACGCGGCTGGCAGCCGATGCCGGCGAGAAACACGAGGTCGTCGGCACTGTAATATTTTTCGAAATCCGAGTTGCCGGAATTGAAGGCGGCGGCGCAGCGGTCGAAGAGAGTTAGAAATGTGTCGTTCCACGTCATGGGCGCAGTAAAGCGGAAAATCAGCCTTCCGCATGCTTTTTCTTTTCGCCGGGGGCGATGGCGTCGATCGCGGCAAGCAGTCCTTCGTCCGGCATCGGCAACTGGAGCGCGTCGAGCGAATCGTCTAACTGCGCCACCGTGCGGGCTCCGATGATGGACGAGGTGACGGCCGGAGAGCGAAGCGACCACTGGATGGCGAGGTGGTGGAGAGGCATGCCGTGGGCGGCGGCGAGGTCGCCGAGCGCGCGGATCTTCTCCTGCCGGGCGGCGACCTGCTCGATCTGGAGGAATCCCTCGGCGCGGGCGGCGCGGGCGGCGCGGGAACCTTCCGGGATGCCGTCGAGGTATTTTGGGGTGAGCATGCCTTGCGCCAGCGGGCTGAAGACAACGCAGCCGATCCCCTCATCCAACAGATAGTCGAGGATCCCCTCGGTTTCCGGCCAGCGGTTGAGGAGCGAGTAGGGCGGCTGATAGGCGAGGCAGCGGACACCCATGTCTTTGAGGATTCTCACGGCCTTCTTCAGCCGCTTGAGCGGGTACCTGCAACCAGCCAATCCGCCACCCATGCGAAATGGGGGCCAGCCCCCAAACCCCCGGAGTTTGACGCATGGAGCCAAAGGGCTTGATGCCTCCGAATTCGGGCCGTGCACAGTGATGAATTCGCGCAAGGCCCGGAGGCAAAAGCCCCTTTGGCGAGGCCCGCCGCTCCGGTTGCTCTCCAGCAGAGCCGTATCCTGCGGGCGACTCCCAATGATCACTTGTAAAGCACTGATCACCAGCCAGTTGCATTACCACAAAACAGAAATCCGGTTTTGTTCCGTCTGCCAGTCCGGTTTTGAACCGTCTCTGTCCGGTTTTGTTCCGGCCCCGACACCAACGGAATTTTTAATTGTCGCTGGACAAAAACTGCTTCTTGCCGCCCACGCCCGCATTCTCCCCGTGGTAGCCATCGGTGCGTTTGCCGGCATCCGACCCAAGGATTCGCATAAAGACGCTTCTTTTACGGAATCGGGCGTTCAGTTGACACGGCGGGGTTAGGCGTATTGGAAGTCGATGATGGCGGCGTCGTAGACCATGAGGGTGGAGCGGCCTTTGGCGGCTCCGCAGCGCAGTTCCTGCTTGTCTTGGCGTTTGAGGGTGGTGATCTCGTGTTCGGTGCCCCGGGCGGTGGGGCGGGCGAGGTCCATGAAGCGCATCCATCCGCTGCGCAGGTCGAGTTTGTAAATGGCGTTGACCGGGCGGTAGCCGCCTTTTTCGTTGCGAGGGTCATGGGTGGCGTGGGCGATGTGATGGCCGTCGGCGGCCCAGATTTCCATGTCATCGAGCTCGCTGAAGTGGGCAAGGCGGTCGTCGTGGGCGCGCAGCGAGGGGAGTTGTTGGCGCTGAAGCTCGCGTTCCAAGGCGATGAACATTTTGAGGCGGCGCGAACTGGCCAGACCGTCGAAGTAGTTGGAGCGGGTCAAGCCGGGGGTGGTGGGCATGCCGTGGGTTTGAATGAAGTCGCGCCCGGTCTTGCTGTTTTCCAGCACGCGCAGGACGGCCAATGTGGCAAATGAGGCGTCATCGACGACGGCGCAGCCGCGGGTGATTCCGGGGACCTGAAGCGCTTGGAAAAGCGGCGCGAGGAACACTTCTTCAAGCAACAGGGCGGGGGCGCAATCGGATGGGTTTGTAGGCACGGTTCTGGCAGTTTCTGACATGCGTGAACCTATCCGCAACTCATTGATAGGTAGAGAAAAATATGATTCAATGGGAGGATTTAAGGGGGTGGGAAATGAACCCCGCGGAGGGCGTGTATTTGGAGCCGGGAAGCAGCTGGAGCGGGTCCTGGCGTGGGAAGGTAGCGGCCGTCAATTTGCCCCGGTCAAATTCCGCCATGGCGGCGCAAGAGGGGTTTGCAAGGCGACCGGGGGGGGTGGAGTTGGAAATTTATGTTAGGGAGTCGAGATGGCGATGGACTGGCCTTCCGGGGAAGCACGCTTGCCGGCATCACGCCGTGGAAGAGTCGGGAAACACTCCGGCCCGCCCCAATTCGCGATCTTGCGACCTATTGTCCGGTAGAGAAAACCAGAACCAGTCAACGCGCGCCTGCGTTGCGACCGGGCCCAAAATCACGGCGGAAGCATAGAATGTTAGACGACAGGGTTCCCTGGACTAATTTTGACACAAAAAAAACCGCACCCGGTGAGGAGTGCGGTTTTTGGGAAATCCAGGAAGATTAACGCTTGGAAAACTGGAAACGCGCGCGAGCACCTGGTTGACCAGGCTTTTTCCGTTCCTTCATCCGTGGGTCACGGGTGAGGAATCCGAGTGGCTTGATCACCTTGCGATTCTCGGGATCGACGAGGGTCAGCGAGCGGGAAACCGCGTGGCGGATCGCGACGGCTTGGGACTGCTTGCCGCCGCCTTTGACCACCACGTTGAGGTCAAACTTGTTGGAAAGCGAGAGGGCCAAGAATGGCGCGAGGACGGCGTTCTGAAGCTCGATAGTCGGAAGATATTCTTCGAAGCTGCGGGCGTTGATGATGATCTGGCCGGTGCCTTCGGTCATCCAGACGCGGGCGACGGCGGTTTTGCGGCGGCCGGTGGCGCTTTGAGTAGTGGTGGCGGTCATTTTGGGAGAAAAATTGGATTATTTGACGGCGTGGGCGACGGGTGCCTGGGCTTCGTGCGGGTGGGTTTCACCGGCATATACCTTGAGCTTGCCGAACTGGGCGCGGCCGAGGCGGGTCTTCGGGATCATGCCCCAGACGGCGCGCTCGACGAGCAGGATCGGACGACGCTCGCGGACGGTGCGCGGGGTCTCGACCTTCTGGCCGCCGACATAACCGGAGAAACGGGTGTAAATCTTGGCGGTTTCTTTGGTGCCGGTGAGGACAACCTGATCGGCATTGATGACGACGACGAAATCGCCGGTGTCAACGTGGGAGGTGAAAATTGGCTTGTGTTTGCCACGGAGGAGGCGCGCGGCCTCAACAGCGACTTGGCCGAGGACCTTGCCCTTGGCGTCGATCACATACCACTTGCGCTCGACTTCATGCGGCTTGGCGGAAAACGTATTCATGTGCTTGTATAAAAATGGCCTCGGACACGTGGCGTGCGCGAAGGGAGTGGCAAACTAGGGAGCCGGTTTCCGGGTGTCAACCGGGAATCTCGGGAAATTTGCGGAAATAAATTCACTCCGCCGCGTCCGGGGATACGGCTTCTGCGGTGGCGGGCTCGGAGGCGTCTCCGTCATGCTCTGGAGGATGAGCGGCGGCGGCTTCCAGCTTGTGTTTGCGCTTCTCTTCTTTCTTCGCTTTTTTCTCTAACTCACGGCGGCGTTTCTCGAATGCGTAGTTTGGTGTGGCCATATTGGAGGGCATCTTGCCTGCCGGAATTTCCAAATGCGAGAACTGAATTTGATAATTTGGCATTTTTGCAGGCCGGGCGGGTTGTGGACGGAATTGTGGACGGAATTTGCAAAAAGGCCGGAACGCGCGTAGGATGCGAAGCTATGAGTGCTATCGAACCGGTCAGTCCCGCATCCGCCGATCCCCGCTCGCCGATGGCTCCG
>CANHPN010000023.1 GCA_947462535.1 Akkermansiaceae bacterium
CGCACAACCCGGACCTCACGCTCGACACCGAGACCACCACCATCGAGGACGCAGCCTTCGAACTCCTCGAAGCCATCCGCGAAAAAATCGCCGTGAACCGCCCGCTCTGAACATTCCGGTTTTCCGGGTTCGTTGAAAAACGCTGAAGTCCATCGACTTCGGCGTTTTTGTTTTCTATCCCCGACGCCCCCCAGCTCAATACATTATAATACAACTCAACTTAATAATTATTTCTTGACCTAAGTGAACTAGAAGCCTACCCCCCTCCCGCGCCTCTTCCCTCTCCATTTCAGCTTTCAGCTTTCAGCTTTCAGCATTTCAGCATTTATTCCACCATGCCCAACTACCACCTCAGCCAGCTCGACCAACTCGAAGCCGAAGCGATCTTCATCCTTCGCGAAACCGCGGCCCAGTTCGAGAACCCCGCCCTGCTCTTTTCCGGCGGCAAGGACTCCATCGTCATGGCCTGGCTCGCCCGCAAAGCCTTTTGGCCCGCCCGCATGCCCTTCCCGCTCGTCCACATCGACACCGGTCACAATTTCCACGAAACCATGACCTACCGCGACGAATTCGTGGAACTCATCCGCGCCTCCCTCGTTGTCGGCTCCGTCCAGGACTCCATCGACAGCGGCCGCGTCGTCGAGGAAAAAGGCCCCAACGCCTCCCGCAACAAACTCCAGACCGTCACCCTGCTCGACACCATCGAGCTCAACCGATACGACGCCTGTCTCGGTGGCGGCCGCCGCGACGAGGAAAAAGCCCGCGCCAAGGAACGCTTCTTCTCCCACCGCGACGACTTCGGCCAGTGGGACCCGAAAAACCAGCGCCCCGAACTCTGGAACCTCTTCAACGGCCGCAAAAACCCCGGCGAACACTTCCGCGTCTTTCCGCTCTCCAACTTCACCGAGATGGACATCTGGATGTATATCAAACGCGAAAAAATCCCGCTCCCGTCCATCTACTTCTCACACGAGCGCGACGTCTTCGAGCGCAACGGCTCGCTGCTCGCCGTCACCGAGTTCCTCAAGCCCCAGGACCACGAACCCGTCACCCGCCAGATCGTCCGCTTCCGCACCATCGGCGACGCCACCTGCACCGGTGCCGTCCATTCCACCGCCTCCGACCTCGACGAAGTCATCGCCGAAGTCGCCGCCGCCCGCCAGACCGAGCGCGGCACCCGCTCCGACGACAAACGCTCCGAAACCGCGATGGAAGACAGGAAGAAGGAAGGATACTTCTAAGACACGAAGACGTCTAAAAGTCTTAAAGTCTAAATGTCTGAAAGTTATAAGATTCGAACACTCCTCTTCGACCTCTTCCCTTTAGACCTTTAGACTCCCAAAAAAAATCGCATGACAGTAGAACGCTTCGAAGACCTCCGGATCTGGCAGGACGCGCGAGCCCAAGCCAATCACATCTACGATTCGTTCGGTGCTGATGCCCCGTCGGCCCGCGATTTCGGTTTTCGGGATCAAATCCAGCGTTGCGGCGTGTCCGTGATGAACAACATCGCCGAAGGATTCGAACGCAGATCGGATCCTGATTTCGCCCGCTTTCTGGATATCGCCAAGGGATCGAACGGGGAAGTTCGCAGCATGCTTTATCTGGCAGAAGATCGCGACTATCTTCCATTCCAAGTCGCCAATGAAATGAGAACTTCCAGCGAGAATCTCAGTCGCGCTATCGAATCGCTCGCCAAACACCTCCGCATCTAATCTGCCTCTCCGACCTTCAGACTTTAAGACATTTAGACCTTTAGACTCTTTTATAACCATGGACCTACTCCGCTTCACCACCGCCGGTTCCGTCGACGACGGCAAATCCACCCTCATCGGCCGCTTGCTCTATGATTCCAAATCCATCTTCGAGGACCAACTCGAAGCCATGGAGGAATCCTCCCGCCGCCGCGGCGACGAAAACGTCAACCTCGCCCTCCTCACCGACGGCCTCAAGGCCGAGCGCGAGCAAGGCATCACCATCGACGTCGCCTACCGCTACTTCGCCACCCCCAAGCGCAAGTTCATCATCGCCGACACCCCCGGCCACACCCAGTACACCCGCAACATGGTGACCGGAGCCTCCACCGCCAACCTCGCCATCATCCTCATCGACGCCCGCAAAGGCGTCATCGAGCAAACTAAGCGCCACAGCTTCATTGCCAACCTACTGCGCATCCAGCACCTCGTCGTCGCCGTCAACAAAATGGACCTCGTCGATTACTCCGAGGAGGTCTATAACAAGATCATCCAAGACTTCCGCGACTTCGCCTCGCGTCTCGACAACATCGTCGAAATCACCGACATCCCGATCTCCGCGCTCAACGGCGACAACGTCGTCGACAAGTCCGAGCACATGCCTTGGTATCAGGGGCCCACCTTCCTCTATCACCTCGAACACGTCTATGTCGGCGGCGAGGAAAACCACGTGGACGCCCGCTTCCCCGTGCAGTGGGTCATCCGCCCGATGAGCGACGAGTGGCACGACTTCCGCGGCTACGCCGGCCGTGTCGCCGGCGGCGTTTTCAAACCCGGCGACGAAGTCACCGTGCTGCCTTCCGGCTTCAAAACACGCGTCAAGGCCATCCACAGCCCGGACGGCGAGCAGGAGGAAGCCTTCGCCCCGCAGTCCGTCTGCATCACACTCACCGAGGAGATCGACATCTCCCGCGGCGACACGCTGGTAAAGACTAACAATCCGCCCATCGTCTCCCAGGACATCGAGGCCATGATCTGCTGGTTCTCCAACAAGCCGATGCCGCCCAAGGCCAAGCTCGTCATCCGCCACACCACCCAGGAAACCAAAGCCATCATCCAGGACGTGAAATACCACGTGGACATCAACACCCTCCACAAAATCGAGGGCGTGGACGGCTTCGCCATGAACGACATCGGCCGCATCACCCTGCGCACCGCCGTCCCGCTCATCCACGACTCCTACCGCCGCAACCGCGCCACCGGCTCGTTCATCCTCATCGACCCCGGCACCAACGAAACCGTCGCCGCCGGCATGATCGTCTAGCGGCGATCACCGGTCGCCGCGAAAGTAGCTGGCGCGTCTCACAGACCGTTGCCGAGGCATCCACCCTCGCGCCTCCTGACTCCGGGCGAGGCGTTCAATACTGGCAGTTTAAGAAATTCCAAACCGGCAAGTATTCATCATAGGTTCTGAAGTTGAGGCCACCGCAACATCCTTGCTTCCGCGGTCAGTCTTGCGTATTACATCTCCATGAAAGCCAAATTCACCGCCATTCTACGATTTGAAGAGGACGGCGTCGTCGCGCTCTCACCCGAGCTGGACATTGCAAGTCAGGGAGCGACACCCAAAGAAGCCCTCGCCAATCTGAGGGAAGCTGTAGAACTCTTCCTGGAAACCGCTTCACCCGCTGAGCTCGAGGGCCGCCTCAGCGAGGAATCCTGGATCACCCAATTTGAAACAGAGTATGCCCCCGCGTAAGCGCTTTTCGGGAATCGAAATGTGTCGCCTGCTTGAATCCCATGGTTTTCAGGAAGTTCGCCAACGTGGCAGCCATCGAATCATGCAGATCCGCACAGGAGAGACCACACGCACCGTGCCGGCCCCATCCACAAGGATCTCAAACCCGCCCGCAGCCTCCATCATTCGGCAATCGGGATTGGACAAATCGCTGTTCGAATAGGAGGTCACGCCGCGTCTAGCTCCAAGTCTTCCTCCGACCTTCCGACCTTTCGACCTTTCGACTTCACACCTCCCCCTCACGCCGCTTTCGCCTTCCTCTTCCCCAGCCACCCGCGGAGCAGGTGGGTGAGGACTCCTCCCAACACGATCAACGACACTCCGGTGATCGCCCATTTCAGCTTCCCGTCGGCCAGGCCGGCACCGCTGAGAACCACTCCGCTGCCGATCACCCCGGTGCACAGAATGGAGATCGGCAGATAGAGCCAGAACGGCGCGCGCAGGAAACCTAGCAGGTAGTTCTGGAAAAACAGCGGGATTCCCGGCGTCAGCCGCATCACCAGGATCAATTTCAAATGATCGCCGCGCGGCAGTTCCGGGATTTGGATCGCAGTCGCCGCCAGCAGTTTCTCAACCACCCGCCGTGCCGGCCCCGCCGCCAGCCAGTAAGTCCAGCTAAGGTTCAGCGCCAAGGCCAGCAGGCACAATCCGCAAGCCACCAGCGGCTGCTCCCTCCATACCACCCCCGCCGTCAGCAGCAAAAGACTCGTCGGAACGGGCAGACCGGGCAAAACCACCAGCGCTAAAAACAAGGCCCACGGGTTCTTCACCAAATAGGCGTTCACCTGGTCCCACCCCGCCTTCAAGCCCGCCAGATCGACCCCCGCCTTCCAAGCCAGCAGCCCGCCGGCCAGCGCCAGC
This sequence comes from Akkermansiaceae bacterium, assembly GCA_947462535.1. Lineage (GTDB taxonomy): Bacteria > Verrucomicrobiota > Verrucomicrobiia > Verrucomicrobiales > Akkermansiaceae > Luteolibacter. The sequence continues at coordinate 4,354 of CANHPN010000023.1, forward strand.
CCGCACAAACCAACCAACCCGATCCTCACCCGCCGGTGCGCCAGCAACTTTTTCAAAGGTTCCATCCGCCGCAGAAGCTCCCCCTTCCGCCCCGCCTTGGCAAGCCGACACTCAGGGTTTCGCTTCTTCCCCTTCTGGAAATCCCCGCCATCTTGCAATCATGTTGTTGACCCTTTGAAAGGCCTGCGAACGCCTTTTCCGCTTTGCGGCAGGCACACGCCGACTTCGCCTTCTTCCGCCGGAGGCTGCTCTTGCTCATCCATTCGGGTCCATTCGCGGCAAGCCGCTCTTCCAGTTAGAAACCAATCACTGAAGCAAAGGCCCGTCGCGCAGCCCCTCCGCTCTCTCTGTCTCCTCCTGTAAAAAAAATCTAAAAGCCAATCATTCCGGCTCCTCCTCACCCACCGAAACACCGAAACACCTCCTCTCCTTCCGCCTTTTTATTTGTTCATTTTTTCTTGAACAATGCATTGGCCAAACCACTCTCCCCGCGTGAGCGTCTGAGGGTTCTCGGGCACCCACCCTGCCCTGCGGTCGCCCCAGCGCCCCCGCAGGCCCGCAACCAAGGGCGGTAGCGTCTTTGGAACCAAGAGTCCGGTGGCGGCGATCACCGGTCGCCGAGACCGAGTCCCGGCTCCGCGTCCCTTTGCGACCTCTGCGCCTTGGCGGTTCAAAACTCTTCTCTTCCGAGACGCCCACGCTCCTCAAAACCCAGCGCGCCAGCTCCTCCGTTGCCTCCGTTACCTTCTGTAAAAATTCAAAATCCCTCTTCCTCCGCGTCCCTTTGCGACCTCGCCTTTGACTCCGTTGCCCTACGTCCATGCCAACAGGCTTCGCCCAATTTGAAGTTCACTAACGCTCACAGGGCATTGCGGTTCAAATCCTCCCCCCAGCCGCACCGCCAGCAACCGAGGTCAGTGTTTCGGTGATTCTGATTCAGTAAGAAGAAGAATAGAGAAAGCACCGCGCGAAGCCACCGCCCCTTTCTCTCCTCGTCTTACTGCTCCACCGAACTACCGAGCCGCAGGCGACCGAAACACCTCTTCTCACCCGCACCGCCATTCGGCGGACAAGTCGGCTCGGCGAGGCCGCCGTGCCACACCTCGGTAGGGCGAGCCCCGTTCAACCTCACCCCGTTCACGCCGCGTGCTCACCGAAATCGATATTCTCAAGGATATCAGCGCACGTCTTGATGGTCTTTCGGTGCCTTATATGCTCACCGGCTCCATGGCCATGAACTACTATGCCGTGCCCCGGATGACCCGTGACATCGACATAGTCATCACCCTCCCGAATACTTCTGTGGCTGAATTCGTCATGGCACTCACTCCGGACTACATGATCGTCGAAGAGGCGGTCGCCAGCGCTGTCGCAGAGGATTTCATGTTCAATGCCATCCATGAAGAAGCCATCATCAAGGTGGATTTCGTATGCCGTAAAAACAACGCCTTTCGATTATTGGAATTCGAACGACGCCAACAAGTCTGCATCGGCGATTTCCAAACCTGGATCGTTTCCAGGGAAGACCTCATTCTCTCCAAACTCTTCTGGGCTAAAGACAGTCAATCCCAGACCCAGCGACAAGATGTCATCAACCTGCTTTCCGCAGGTTGCGACATCGAATACCTGCGCCGATGGGCGCTCCAACTTGACGTTTTATGCGAGTTGAACACACTCCAGCCATGAACGACACCTCCGAATCCTTGGACCGACAATTCCGGGCCATGTTGATGACAAAGTCCGGGGCTGACCGCCTTCAGATGGGTTCCAGCATGTTCGACTCCGCGCGTCGCATGATGCTGGCATCCTTCCCTAAAGATCTCCTTCCTCACGAACTCAGGCAACTCATCCTCGCAAGAACCTACCCGGAACTGATCAAGTCACCACTGCCCATGGCACCACCGCCTGAAACGCTGGAAAAAAATCTGAACCCTGAATCCTGAATCCTGAATCCTGAATCCTGAATCCCGAGTCCAGAATCCCATCGTCCCGGCTCCGCGTCCCTTTGCGACCTTTGCGCCTTGGCGGTTTAAATCTCTTCCTCTTCCGCGCCCCCCGTGGGCGAGACGCCCACGCTCCTCAAAACCCAGCGCGCCAGCTACTTCGTTTCCTCCGTTACCTTCTGTAAAAAATCTGAATCCAAGAGTCTCACAAAACCACCAAAGGCTTGTAGGTGGTTTGGACAGGAGCTATTCGCGACGTTCCTGCAGGGCGAGAAGCCGTGGGGCGGCTTCGAGTCAAAAGCAAACGAAGAGAACGAAGGACTTTCTGGATAGAAGCTGAAACGCTGAAACGCTGAAATTTTGAAGAAGCGCATCTTTTGAAGCTAAAGCCCAACGCGCCAGCCCCTCCGTTTCCTCCGTTATCTTCTGTAAAAAATTCAAAATTCCTCTTCCTCCGCGTCCCTTGGCGACCTCCGCACCTTGGCGGTTCAAACCTCTTCCGCGCCCCCCGCGGGTGAGATGCCCAATTCTATCAGTTTAAGAATTTTGAACCGCAGATGATCGCAGATACACGCAGATGAAGAACCCAGATAAAGACTAAGTTTTCATCCAATCCATCTGCGTTCATCCTGTCCATCTGCGGTTGAATTCTCTTAATTTATATGCCTATCCTGAAAGTGTTGGGCGAGACGCCCACGCTCCTTGAAGCCCAGCGCGCCAGCCCCTCCGTTTCCTCCGTTACCTTCTGTAAAAAATTCAAAATCCAAAATCCCTCTTCCTCCGCGCCTTGGCGGTAAAATCTTCTTCCTGATTTCAGCTTTCCATTTTCCCAATATCAGCGCTACCAAAAAGCCATGAACCCTGTCGAAATCCCAGCCCGCTGCCTTGGTGTCGTCATCCCCGTTTACAACGAGGAAAAAACCCTCCACATCATCGTCGGAAAAGTCCTCGCCCGGCCCGAAGTCGGCGAACTCGTCATGGTCAATGATTGCTCCTCGGACGGCACCTGGCAAACCATGCAGGATCTCGCGAAGACCGACGACCGCATCCGCATCTTTACCCACGAGGTCAATCAAGGCAAAGGAGCCGCCCTGCGCACCGGATTCCAACACGTGAATTCCGAGATCATCATCATCCAGGACGCCGACCTCGAATACGACCCCGACGAATACCCCAAGCTCCTGATGCCCATCCTCACCGGCCGCGCCGACGTCGTATTCGGTTCGCGCTTTCTTGGCTCCGGCATGCACCGCGTGCTCTATTACTGGCACTCCATCGGCAACCAGTTCCTCACGGTTCTCTCGAACATGTTCACTAACCTTAACCTCACCGACATGGAGACCTGTTATAAGGTATTCAGGCGGGAGATCCTGAGGAAAATCACCATCGAGGAAAACCGTTTTGGCTTCGAGCCGGAAATCACCGCCAAAGTGGCGCGGCTGAGGGTGCCGCTTTACGAGGTCTCCATTTCCTACTACGGCCGCACCTATGAGGAAGGTAAAAAAATCGGCTGGAAAGACGGTGTCCGTGCGGTCTGGTGCATTCTCAAATACAACGTTTTCCGTTAACAACCATCACCCTATGAACAAACCAAATGAAGCGGCGGCAACCGAAGATTTTGAATTCGCGGCCTTATCCGAGGCTGAGAACTATCGTCGCGCCATCGTCTCGGAATTCGCACCGTTCCTCAAGGACCGCATTCTTGAGATCGGTGCCGGCATTGGCCAGATCAGTCAGGCAATCCTTCAGTTGCCAGACGTGCGGGAACTGGTCGGCGTGGAACCGGACGAGAGATTCCAGCAGGGCTTCCGCCAACGTCTTCCCGAGACACGGCTCGTTGAAGGTACGGCCGCCAATCTCGCCCCTGGTGAAACCTTCAACGGAGCCATCATGGTCAACGTCCTCGAACACATCGAACATGACTTCGATGAGTTGGTCCGGCTCCATGACATCCTGAGACCGTCCGGTGGCCACATCTGCCTGTTGGTCCCGGCCCGGCAGGAACTTTATTCCGATCTCGATGCGCACTTCGGGCATTTCCGCCGCTACAGCCGCACCGATCTGCGGGAAAAGCTCCTGGCCGCCGGCTTCACCATCCGCAGGGTCGATTACTTCAATTTCATCGGATACTTCGCCTGGCTTGTCCGCTTCCGCCTGATGCGCGGCATGAGCTTCGACATCAACCAGGTTCGCCTCTTCGACCGCAGGCTTCTGCCAGTAGGTCATTGGATCGAGTCCAATGTAGTCCGCCCGCCCATCGGGCAGAGCGTCATTGCCGTGGCCACGGCGGTTTGATTTTCGGCTGCAACCAGCGTTGGCGGGTGTCCGCCAATTGCCTGGCTTCTCGCTGTCTCCGCCATTGGATTCATGATCTAGTTCGGTCCCATTTCCATGTCTAATTCCACACATCCCGTAGCTTGGCCTCTCGGCCTGAGACTGGCGGCCATCTGGCTGGTGTTTGTCGCCTGGAGTTCCTGCGCGGGTTGGATCCTTTCATGGTCCGGCCAGTTGAACAGGACCGGCTATCTCGTCGCGCTAATCCCTCTGGCATTTGCCTCAGCGATACTCTGGAAAAAGACTGCGGGCGGGGAGTTCACCCTTCCCCGTTTGCGTCAGTTATTCCAAAGACCTGCGGTTGCCGCCTGGTTGTTGGTCGCCCTCATCTCTCTGGTTGGAGGCATCCTGTATGCGCCATCCAATTACGACGCCTTGTCATACCGTCTGCCTAGGATTCTTTACTGGTGGCAGGAGAGCCGCTGGCACTGGCTGGAGGACGCGGACTCCCGCATGAACTTCGTAGGCACCGGATTCGAGTGGCAGATGCTTCCGTTGATCATCTTTTCAGGTGGAGACCGCCTGCTCTTCCTGCTCAACTGGCTGCCCTTCCTGCTTTTTCCGGCTCTCACCTTCCACGCGCTCAGGACATGCGCGGTTGGAAATTCCACCGCCGCGCGATGGATGTGGATTCTGCCGCTCTGCTACGGTTTCGTGCTCCAGGCATCGAGCATCGGCAACGATGGTCTCGGCGGCATTCTGGTGGTCGCCTCGCTCGCTTTTTCCGGTCTTGCCGAAAAACGCCGCTCGTTGGCCGCGCTGGTTCTCGCCGCGATCGCGGCCGCCGCGCTCACCGGGCTGAAGTCGTCCAACCTCCCGCTCATGCTGCCGCTGGGCTTCTTCTGGCTCAAGGCCGCATGGCGCATGCGCAGCGACATTCGCGGATGGAGCCTTCCTCCCAGCTTCGCCGCCATCCTCCTCACCAGCTTTGTTCCCATGGCGGTCCTCAACCAAGTGCATTGTGGAAACTGGGCAGGGGATCCCCAGAACAGCTTCGCAGTCAGAGTCACCAAACCCCTGCCAGGGATCACAGGAAACACCTTCAATCTCTTGATAGGTTCGATGGAACTGCCCGTTCTTCCCCTCTCGGCCGAAACCAAGAGGAGCATCAGATCCCATCTCGAGGGCGAGCATTCCCTGACTTCCTACGTCCAGTCGGGCTTCCCCCGCTTCAGGCCGGGTCTGGGTGGGGAAATCCCCATGGAAGAAGGTTCCGGTGTGGGCCTTGGAGCAACCCTGCTCCTTGCTGCGCATTTCCTCCAGCGCCGCCGATCCGTGTCCTCGATGACGATTCCATGGATTGCCTTGGGAGCCACCGCCGTGAGCGTGGCGGCCTACATGGCGAAAATGGGTAGTGAGAGCACTGCGCGGCTGATGCTTCCCTATTACCCGCTGATGGTCGCGGCCCTTCTCGCCGTCACAAAACGGCATTCTCCACGCTCCGCATGGATGCGCGCCTCATACGCGTGCCTGCCGCTGCTGTGCCTCATGCCGGGCTTGATTCTCAATCCGAACCGCCCGCTCATTCCGCTTTCCACCCTGGCGGAAATTCCGGCGGTTCCCGATGGCGTCCGGACCCGCATCCTCAAGCTCGACGAGGCCTACTCGTCACGCAGCGATTCTCTCCATGCGATCCGTGCGGATCTTCCCAAAGACTGCACGACCATCGGCTTTGCCGGCGGGCCCACCCAATCCGCCTATTCCCTGTTCAAACCGTTTGGAACACGCCGCGTGGTCGAAGTGAACCGCGCGAACGTGGAGTCCTTCGAATGGCTGGTAGCCGCCCCAACCGGCATCAACGAACGCATCGCAAAATCGTGGGATGAGTGGCTTCCCGGCTCGCCATACGAAGTGGCCGGCAAGTATCGGATCACCTTCACCGCCCAAGTCGGCCCCGAGGACTGGTATCTGCTGCGCCGAAAGCGCGAATGACAAGTTGGTGCCGCACCGCCAGGAGCGCACCACCTCCGACCTCCGACCTCCGCTCCTCGACCTCTTCTCTCAGCTTTTTAGCTTTTTAGCTTTTACCCCACAAATGCTCAACGCCCGCTCCATCCAAGGCATCGTCACCCTCGCCATCGGCATGTTCCTCGCCATCTGGCTGGGAATGGCGATTGTCACCGACCAGCTTGAAACCCTGGTGAAGATCGCTGGGGCCGCCTTGCTGATTGCCGCCGCCTTCCTTGGCAGGCGCGTCTGGCTGATGTTCATCTTCATGGCTTCAGCCAACGTGGTGCTTTACCGCTGGTTCGGAACAACCGAGATGGGGCAGGTGCTTTTCATCGCCTATTGCTCACTTCTGTTCCTGATGAGGAAACTGAAATACCAGGTGCGATTCACCGAATTGGAAGTCTGGGCCATGCTCATCATCGCCTGTATCGCGCAGGCCTACATCCGCCATCCCGTGGGCCTCAACGTCTTAGGTGCGGGCAACGTCGGCGGACGCCCTTATGTGACGCTGGGCCTTTGCGTCATCAGCAGCGCCATTCTCTCCACCCTGATCGTTCCTCCCAAGGAACTCAAATGGGCGCTGGGACTTTCGCTTGTTGGCAGCCTCCTCGGCATCCCACTGCAGGTAGCTCGCTACGGCAGCCTTGCCAACATGTCAGGGGGCGAGGTTCAAATCGAAGGTAGCCGCATTCCCACCTTCGCAGCCATCGGCAAGTTTTTGGCGCAGTGGCTCAACAGCCGCTTGTCCCCTCTGCGCGCCTGCATCCACCCTCTGTGGCTGATGGTGCTGTTGGCCAGCCTCGCCTTCTCCGCCGCCAGCGGCTACCGCAATGCGGTGGCGGATGTCGGTTTAATCTACATCGCCGGCATTTGCTATCATGGCGGCTTCAAGTCGTTTTTCGCTTCGATGATCATGGGAGCCTTCGGTCTTACGCTGCTCGCCCTCATCAATCTCAACTTTCCGCTGCCCGGGAATATCCAGCGCGCGCTGTCACCGCTCCCAGGCGCTTGGGAAGAGCGATACATCAAGGGCGGAGACCAATCCACCGAATGGCGGGTGGAGATGTGGAAGGAAGCCCTCTTCACCGACCGCTGGATTTCAGACAAATGGCTGGGAGATGGCATCGGCGTGTCGGCGGAACAACTCCAGCGGCAGGTCAATCTCAGAGGCGGTGGCGGCGTCTCCGCCGGCGGGCTCACCGAACAGCAAGTCACCATGCTCGAGCTTGGAAGCTATCACAGCGGGCCAGTCCACAGCGTCCGGATGGTCGGCTACGTGGGTTTGATCATCCTGCTTCTGGCGATGTTCCGTCTGGCCGTCCATGCCCACCGGCAGATTGTCCGCTGTAAAGGCACGGAGTGGTTCCCCGTCGCGCTGTTTTTCGGTATTCCGCTCATCACCCAGCCGTTCTTCTTCGCTTTCATCTTCGGAGAATACAACACCGCCGTCGCGCAAGCCTTGTTCGGCATGGCCATGATCCGACTCTTGGAACGCAATTTGCCCCTTCCTGCCTGGAAGAAAACTGAGCGCCTGCCATATTTGCTGCAAACCCATCGGGAACGGATGGCGCAAAACACGAAGGAAGCGTGAGGGGTGGTAGATCAGAGGTCAGAGGGCCATGCGGCAGGAAAGTGAGCGCGGTGGTGTTAATTTTGAATTTTGAATGTTAAATTTTGAATACTGAAGAATGGATCCTGCAAATGCCCGTAGTCTCATCTCATCCAAAATTAAAAATTAAAAATCAAAAACCCCTCTTCTTGCGCCCTCTGCGCCTTGTTCAAATTTTTTCTCATCCAGAATCCAAAATTAAAAATTAAAAATCGCTTCCGCCCTCCGCCCTCCGCATGTCTTCCCCGCGCAAAACCCTTCTCACCCGCGGGGTCATTTTCGGTTATGGCGCGCTGATCACCCAGATCTTCTACTCCCTCGCCTCCATCCCGCTGGCGCTCTCCTATCTGAGCAAGGAGCAGTTCGGCTTGTGGAGCCTTATCACCACGCTCACATCCTACCTGCAATTGCTGGAATTCGGCATGAGCAACGCCTTCGGTCGGCATTTGTTCGAGTGTCGGGACACCAAAGAGGACGGTCGTTACGGCCGTCTTTTTGTCGCCAGCCTCATCGGCACCGGCCTGGCGGCGCTGCTCATCGTGGTGCTCGGCACCTTGGGTTCACTGATCGCCGCGCCTGTCTTCCAGATTCCCGGGAACCTGCGCGCCGATTTCCAGTGGCTGATGATCGGCAACGTCCTGATCGTCGGCGCCTCGGTGGCGATCCGGATGCTTGGAACCCCGCTCTGCATTCACCAGCGGCACGATCTCATCCAACTTTCGCAGATTGGCGTCTATGTGGTCCTCTACGGCGTTCTGCATTACGGTTTTCATGCCGGCTGGGGACTTTACGCCATGCTGGCGAACGTGGGGGCCGGGTTCCTGTGGAGTCTGGTTTACTCTTTGGTCTCATGCAGCATGCTCAAGCTCTATCCTCCCAAAGGGACTTGGAAGGCACCTGATCGCGCCGAGTGTCTTTCGGTGCTGCGCTACTCACGGGACCTCTTCGTCGTGCAGATTGGCACCCAACTTGCCAACGGCATGCCCATGTTGCTGCTGCCGCGACTGCTGGGGCTTGAAGCCGCCGGAATCTGGGCCGTCAGCACCCGCCCCTTCAATATCCTCAGGCAGGTGGTCGGCAAACCCTGCGAATACAGCATCCCCATGCTTTGCGAGATGTATGTCAAAGGCGAGCCGCGCCGCATGGCGGTGCGCTGGACCCACGTCACCCAATTGGTCACCGCAGTGGCGGCCTGCATCTTCGCCGTTGGCGCGGCCAACAACCACTCGTTCATCCGGCTCTGGGTGGGTGAGCACATGGCGTGGCACACCTCCAACGACTGGCTGGCAGCCTTGTTTTTTTTCACCAGCCTGCTGGTCACTTCCCTGTTCGGCATGGTGGGCTTCCGCAAGCACTTCGGCCACATCCGCTTTGCCCCGTTTGCCGAGGCGGCGCTAATCGCCCTCAACGCATGGTGGATGACCCCGCTGTGGGGAATCGGCGGACTGCTGGGGGCCGCCGTCATCTCCCAACTGCTCGTCCGGGTATCCTTTGGACTGATCCATTTCGCCCAGATCTCCGAAACCCAAGTCCGCTGGCTGGTGCGCGAGGCGCTGCTGAGACCGCTTCTGGTGCTGCCCCTCAGCGCCGCCGCCGCCTGGACCTGCGCCAATCTCCACACCCTGCTGCCCGGCTACGCCGGCCTGCTGCTCGCCGCCAGCGCCGGCACCCTCCTGTCCGGAACCCTTGTGATCTTCCTCGGTGTCTCCGCCGACGTCCGCAACGAGCTCTTGCAGATGCTTCTCAAGCCACTGGGAAAATTCAGAAAACTAGGGCGTGACGGCCCCGCAGCCCCGTGATTATTTCTTCACAGAATCCGCCTGTTTTCACGAACAGAGATTGGTCTGCCATCCGACGGCAACGCCGGTGATGCTTTAGAATTGAGAAAGATTGGGGGCGAAGCGGCTTATCCTTCACTCTTACTGCAACTCCGTCCTCCGTCCTCTGGCTTCCGACTTCTTCTTCCTCCATGCGTCTCGCCCTCTGCCTTGAATGTCCTCTTAATCAACACGGTGGCGTTGAAGTGCTGGTTCGCGCGCTGATCGAGGGACTACACGAAAAGTTCGAACTCTTCCTCGTTTCCGAGGATTCCTGGGAAACCCTGAAAGGCAGTCCGCACGGATCGATGATCCGCGGACACTTCCGCTGGAATCCGGCTGATAAATCCTCTGCTCAGATCGACCGCCTCATCGGCTGGGCAGATAAAAACCACATCGAGCTGTTGCACTTCCATCATGGCGGCACCTACTCGTGGAATTCTCGCTCGTGGAGCCATTGCGCTATCACGCAGGTTTCAAAAGCCGGCTTCTGCTGCGTCAGCACCAACCACGGTGCCTTTGGCTTCTGGCTCTTCGTGGGAGCACAGCGCTCGTTGCCCTACCGCCTCCTAGCGTTGTGCTTGTGCTGGCCCGCCAAACTCCGTCAAGTCGCCGCTGGCGAATGGGAGGCCACCGTGTCACAACACGACTATCACGCCGTGCGCCGCTGGTTCTTCCCGTTGAAATCCCGCTTCCGCCAGATCTATCACTCGATCCTCGACGAATCCGCACTGCCGGATCTTTCGAAAAGAAACATTATCCTTTGCCTCGGTACCGTCGGCAATCGCAAAGGTCAGCCCTTTCTCGTCGAAGCTTTTGCACAAGTCGCAGCGGAGTTCCCGGACTGGCAGCTTGTCATCGCCGGCCGCCATGCGGGCGACGATGCTCCACGGCAGATGCTTGATGCCATTGCACTCCACGATCTTACCGAGCGTGTGGAAGTTCTCACCCAGGTATCCGATACGCTCGCCAGACAACTCCTCGCTGAGGCAGCTATTTTCGCCATGCCCTCGCTCGCCGAAGGCCTCGGTCTCTCGCTTCAAGAAGCTCTCTACGGCCGCGCCGCCTGCATCGGCTCCCGCATCGGCGGCATCCCGGACCTCATTCTCCACGAAAACACCGGCCTGCTCGTTCCTCCTGCCGATCCTCCCGCCCTCGCCGCAGGTCTTCGCCGCCTCATGGCGGATTATGCCTTACGCCGACGCCTTGGCGAAAATGGCCGACGCCACGTCTTGGACAGCGGCATGACCCGTGAAGGAATGATCGAGCGGCACGCCGCCCTCTACCAAAGGTAGGGCGCGAGCCGCCGCGCTCCGCCCACTTGTCGCCAACGGCGCGAGATGCCAAAACTAAGCGAAAGCACTGCCCCCTGTGGTGCCGTTTCACCCACATCCTCTAACGCTCGGAGCGGAACACCACAACCCTGCCTTCTCACCAGCATGAAAAGAAAGTCCCACTTAAGAACGATTATCGCAAACCTTTTGCCTGCCTCCATGCGCCGCTTTGCCGGCCGCTGGGGCGTGTGGTTTTATGAACGCGCGATCAGGCCAATCCTGGGCCTGATCTTCGATCTAAGGGGCGGACAATTCCGCGTCGATGGATGCGCGATCGAAGTCCCAAAACATCTGACGACACGAACCTACCGCGGCTGCTTCATGATGGGCGACTACGAAGCGGGTGAAAGAGCCTTGGTCAAAAATCTTCTGCGCCCCACCGACAGCGTCCTTGAAATCGGAGCCTGCATCGGAGCCGTCTCCTGTGTCACCAACCGCCTGCTTGCGGACAAAACGCGCCATGTCGTCGTCGAGGGAAATCCCAAACTTATTCCCACTATCGAAAAGAACCGCGACATCAACCAATGTGGATTCACCGTGCTCAACAAGGCGGTCAGCCAGGAACGGGAAGTCACCTTTTATCTCAGCGAGGAATTCATCGTGGGAGGCACCGCACAACGGAAAAGCCCGCATCCAGTCAAGGTCGATGGAATCACTCTCGACGAACTCGATCAACAATACGGGCCGTTCAACGTGCTGATCATGGATATCGAAGGAGGCGAAATCGAAGCGATTCCAAACGCACCCGGCTTTCTGGAAAAATGCCGTCTTGTCATCTGGGAAACACACGACTGGGCGTTCGGCGCTGATGCCACCCAGCGCTGCCGTGATGCCCTGGCCGCAGCCGGGCTGAAATATGTCAGAACCGAAGAGGACACGGAAGCCTGGGCACGCCCTGACTGACTCAAGATCCATCCGGTCAAACTGACTCCGCCATCCGCAATCCGCGCGATTGCGAAACGCACACTCCCACATTTCCCTCCCATGCGATCAATTGCCGTTGCCGCACCGATCCGCAGTGCATGGGGCCACGGCTCCCGCGTTTTCACAAGTAGGAGCACCCACAAGCATAAGCATCCGTAAACGCAGATTTCATGAAACTTCCGCCACGACTACTGCTGTTTCTGCTATTGGCACCCGTGCTGGCCTTGGCCGGCTACGGCGGAATCCAAGCTTCCAAACGCCTCTGGAATCGCCTCGACTTCGTACTGTCGAAAGAATGGAATGAAGTTTTCACCGCGCGCAAGCAGGATCTCGCCAAACACTCGTGGCGCGACAGTCGCCCGCTTCATTTGTTTGCAGGTGACAGCCACATCGAATACGGCAATTGGTATCATGCGTTTCAAGGCGAACTTGCGGTGCGGAACATGGGTCTATCCAGTGCCCGCATCGAACATGTGACAGAACTGCTCGCCTCAATCCATGAAATCGCACCAAGCACCCTTCTCCTGCACTGCGGCATCAACAATCTTGGCAGGGGCGATTCGCCGGACTCATGTCTCGCTCCTTACCGGAAGCTGCTTGATCAAGCAAAAAAACTCAATCCCGGGCGCATCCTTGTCGTCGCTGTGATGCCTGTCCGGCAAAGCTTGGTCGATTCCAAGGGTCGCGAATATAACACCCGAATCCGGGAGTTCAATAGCCTCCTCGCAGAACTCTGCAAGTCACGTGGAATTTTCCTGATTGATTTCAACGAGAGTATTGCCGAATCCAATGGCGGACTGAAAGAGGAATTCACTCATGACGGACTCCACCTTAACTCCCGCGGCTATGCTGTCATTGCACCCCGTATATTGGAAACGCTGACACTAGCTAAATGAGTCACCAACAAAGCAATCCCCCATCGACTTCCTGGCTTGATGTGTGGCATGTCAGTCCCAGCTTGAACAAGGACTACGACGTGATTGACGGTCTGCGTGGCATTGCCATCCTGATGGTGGTCGCAAGCCATATCTTGTATCACGATCCGGATGGCGGCACATTGGAGCGCTTGATCGGCGGCGCCATCTGGGCCGGTGGTCATGGTGTGACGGTCTTCTTCGCACTGTCCGGCTTCCTGATCTCACTGCCGTTTTGGAAGCGCAAGAGTCAAGGAAACCCGCAACTCACGCCACCGGGATATGCCCGTCGGAGATTCTGGAAAATATACCCACCGCTGGCACTCTCGCTGCTTCTACTAGCTCCCATTTATGTATTGAAAACCGGTGATGCCTCGTATCTACCCATCGCGCTCAAGTGGCTGGCCGGCCTTCCCTTGGTGACTCCCCCGGAGGGCAAGTTCAATCCGGTGATGTGGAGTCTGATTGTTGAGGTGCACTTCTACGCCTCACTTCCCCTGTTGTTTTTCCTGACCCGGAAACTCGATTACAAAACTACCCTCATCACGCTCTTCCTCGTGCTGCTGACCGTTCCTTGCGTGTTCCGCTGGTGGGGATTGTCCCAGGGAATCAGCAGCACCATTCACCCCTTGATCAATACCCGCTACCCTTCCTCGCTGGATTCCTTTGCCTTCGGCGTCCTGATCGGCGGCATGGAAAGTATTCGCGCCATCCGCAGGAACTGGGTGATCTGCGGCAATCCGGGATTAATCCTTCTCGTCTCGGGCCTATGCCTGTCGTCGATCAATCAGTTTTCCGGCGGCGGCCATTCCGTGATACGTCAGGAACTGCTTGATGTATTGTTCAAGCTCGCCGCCGGACTGTTGATTCTCTATATCGCCAAACCGCATGCCGTTCCTGCCCGACTGTTCTCCTCCTGCTGGCTCAGATGGCTTGGCATCATCAGCTATGAATGGTACCTCTCCCATCAACCTATCTTTCTCTGGACCCGGTATGTATTCGGAGGCTCATCCGGTGGGGATATGTTCAAATACCTTTTCATCATCGGCATCTCGGGCATCGGCAGCCTCCTGCTTGCAGCGCTGGTCTACCGCTGTTTCTCCCTGCCCATCCTGCGCTGGGGTCGCCACGGGACGAAAACCGCAAATCGTCAGCCGGATTTCCGGAAAGCGGAATAACGGCAAAAATGAACGGAACAGCGCACATCAAACGACTCATTCTTGCTCATCCTGCTGACAAAATTACCAAACCCCATTCTCTACTCCCTTTTCCCATGCCATCAATTGCCGTCGCCGCACCAATCCGCAGTGTCTGCGACCATCATGCCCGGATCTTCGCCGAGCAGGGTCGCCTGCAAGGCCACTATCTTGGGACCCGACGCGGCGCGGAAGGCATTCCGGAAGAACTGTCCCGCCGCTTTCCCTTGGTGGGCCTGATCTCATACGCCGTGGCCAAAACCTTGCCTCGCTATGGCGAAGCGGCCAAGGTGGCTTGCTATCCTCTTTTCGATCAATGGGTCAAAAGGCAGGTGCCAGCAGGCACCGCCGTTTTTTCCAGTTACGGCTACACGGTTGAAACCTTCCGCAAGGCTCGGAACTCCGGTGCCTTCACCCTGCTGGATGGTGGCAACAGCCACTTCGCCCATTACTGGAAAGTGATCAGCGAAGAGCACGCCCGCTGGAATTGCGACCTGCCCCCCTTCCCCAAGCCGTGGTATGAACGCGGCCTGCGCTCCATCGAGCTCACCGACTGGGTCTTCAGCCCCAGCTCCTACGTCACCAAATCATTCATCGACGAAGGCTTCCCGGCCGACCGAGTTCTTCATCTTCCCTATCCGGTGAATCTCAGCCATTTCTCGCCGGAACCGCTCCACGATTTGCCCACCTCGCCGCTGCGCGTGGTCTGCACCGGCGGCGTCAGCCTGCGCAAGGGCTTTCCCTACCTGCTCGAAGCCATGCGCCTCATCCGCAAGGAGCGCGATGCGGTGCTCATGCTCACCGAAATCGTCCACCCATCGATGCAGCCGATCCTCGCTAAGTATCAGGACATCCCCATCGAGTGGGCACCGATGCTGCCCCACGACAAGCTCGGCGCGCGCCTCAAGTCCGCCCATGTCTTCGCTCTGCTCTCCATTGAGGAGGGCCTAGCCCGCACTGCACTGGAAGCCATCGCCTGCGGCATCCCCGCCGTGCTGACTCCGAATACCGGCACTTCGGATTTCATCCAGCCCGGCGTGAATGGTGAGATCGTCCCGATCCGAGATGCGGCCGCCGCCGCAGCGGCCATCGTTCAGTGCTACGAACGGCGTCGCCAAGGTATTAACACTCCGGATTCGAATTCCATTTCCGAAGCGCTTAGCTTCGACTCCTTCCGCAGGCGCTTGCTGGAACACCTCCAGACCATCGACACAACCTCGGCTTGAACTTCAAATCGATTCAGCTCCAAGAACCACTAAACAAACATTCACCATGGCATTCGACCACGCGCTAAATTCATTGAAGAACCTCACGTCATTGGGTAGCCTTTTGGGCGGTCTCAGGCATGATCTGTTCTATACATTCCTGCACCGCGGCACATCCGATCTTACCGATCTTGGCGACCCCAGCGAGAGCTGCAATTGGACGATCCGCACTTCACGTCTTGATTCCCAGAGCGTGGTTTACAGCGCTGGAGTCGGACGTGATATCTCCTTCGAGCATGCCCTCGCGGATCGGTTTGGCATGAAGATCCTGCTGCTCGATCCATCACCAACCGGTCTGGAGACCATGAGGAAATCGGAACATCAGCGTAAGGAGTTCGAGTTCATGCCGGTGGCACTTGCAGGACATGAAGGTGAATTATCGCTATCTCCGCCCGGGAATCCCGAGGAAGGTTCCTGGGTTTCGGAAACATCCCTGTCCGGCAGCGGAATCGCGAATGCGGAAATGGTCACGGTGAAATGTGAAACCGTATCCAGCCTGATGAGGAAATTCGGCCACACCCATGTCGATTTGCTGAAGATAGATATTGAAGGGGCTGAGTATGGTGTCTTGGAAGCGATCATGGAATCGGGCGTTCATATCCATCAGATTGCGGTCGAGTTTCATCACGGCGTGCTTCCCGGTATCCCGAGAAGCCTGACGATCCAGACACTTATTACACTCTATCGCTATGGCTACCGGATCGTGCACAAAGGCGGCAGCAATCACACGCTTTATCTCGCTGCGGAGCTATGAGTCGCTGGCTTTAACGTGGCGGGGCTGGCTGAGATAAAACCCTCGATTCAGGGATCACGGCGGACCGGGCCGCGCTACCGCGCCCCTCCGTTTCCTCCGCGTTCTCCTGAAAAAAATTGGCTCTTCATCTTCCTTTCGCGTAAATTCGCGCCATTCGCGGTTTAATCTCTTCGCATTCGCATCGACGCTCACAGAGCGACGCTATAAAGCATCTCCTCCGCATTCCCTTGGCGACCTTCGTGCTTTGCGGTTCAATCTCTTCGCATTCGCATGTCACGCCGCTGGCGACAAGTGGGCGGGCCGAGCCGAGTCCGCCCTCGAGGGTGAGAGGCAGGAAGAAACCCCATGAAATACTCAATCGATCTTAAACCGAAGGCTGAAAAAGACCTCCGGAAGCTGCATCCTGAAGACCGCTTGCGGATCGTTGAGCGCCTGCGTTGGCTTGAGTAGGATCTTCGTGGAGATGTGAAGCATTTGAGCAACCACCATCCGGAATACCGAATGCGCGCGGGAAACCATCGCGTGCTTTTTGAAGTTGAAGAGCACCGGGTCATCGTGTATCGAATCCTCCATCGCGGAGACGCCTATCGCTGAATTGATCATGTCCATCCATCCCCAAGTCATCGAAAAAAACGGAGTTAAGGAATTCGTCGTGCTCCCTTACGAGGAGTTTCTGGCGATCCGTGATGAATTGGAGGATTATGAGGACCTCAAAGTGTTGAGACGAGAGAAAAGCGAGTCCGCCGGGCTATCCTCCCGGCCGCTCGATGATATTCTGAAGGAGTTCGAGGGGTGATTTTTCGTCCGGCAAGGTAACAACGGCGAACGCCTCCAACCGATGGTATGGCTCGGCGGCCAGCAGCGCCGTGACTGCCTTCTTCCGCCGGAGGCTGTTCTTCATCTTCCCAAGCCCGCCTCAATGACTCCGCCATCCGGCAGAAAAGTCGGCCGACCGAGCCGGATCCGCCCTACCTTATCGGTTATCTTCCTCTTCGACTTTTAGACTTTTAGACCGCGCAGCGTCTTCTCTTCTCCCCCTCTCAGCATTTCAGCTTTTCAGCATTTCAGCATTTCAGCTTTTACCTATAATGCGCACCCTCTTCAACAAAGCCTACTCGGCGTATGACGTGCTGCTGATCCATGCCGACATGGTGGTTTCCACGCTGCGGACGCGCCTGAGTCTGGCATTCCAGGGAGGCAAGGTGGGTGCGGGTTTCCGCTCCACCGGCACGATCCGCATCAAGGCACGGGCCGCCGGAGACATCGTTGTCGGCAAGAACGTCCGTCTGCTTGCAGGCTGGCGCAGCAACCGCGTCGGCCTCAGCGGACCAGTGGTTCTCCACACCTGGGAGGGCGGCCGGATCGAGATCGGCGACTACACGGGTGCCTCGGCCGTCGTGATTTCATCCCGCTCCGACGTGAAGATCGGCAAGCACTGCAACATCGGCGGCAACGTGCGGATCTTCGATCACGATTTCCACGCCCTCGACGCCGAGGTCAGACGCGGACCTCGCGGCTGTGATGACTGCGCCACCAGGCCCATCACCATCGGCGACGATGTCTTCATCGGCGCGCAGAGCATCATCCTCAAAGGTGTCTCCATCGGCGACCGGGCGGTGATCGGCGCGGGCTCGGTGGTGACCAAGGATGTCCCGGCGGACGCGATAGCTGCAGGAAACCCGGCAGTGGTGGTCAAGAAACCGAGGACGGATTTTGAATTTTAAATTTTGAATTTTAAATGCTGAAGAATGGATCCTGTAAACGCCCGCAGGCTCTCCCATTCAAAATTCAAAATTCCTCTTCTCCGCGTCCCTTGGCTGAGGCCTTTGCTTGGCGATTCAAAAATCATCCATCCTCCCGCTGTAACGCGGAGATCTTGCAAAACCAAGGGAGCCCTTTACGTTTCGCCCATGCCGCTGGTCTTTGAAAAGGACGGATTCAAGTTCGCTTTTTACAGCAACGATCACAGACCGATTCACGTTCACGTCCGTAAAGGCGACGGTGAAGCCATTTTCGACGTGGAAGATTCCGTCCAACTGCGGGAATCGGCTGGAATGAAAATCAGGGAACTCGCGCGAGCACAGGAACTGGCAGAAGAGAACAGAAACCTCATCATTCAAAAATGGCATGAACACCTTGCTTGATACCGCAAAAGCCGCCCGCTACGACGACGGGCATATTCTGATCGAAATGCGCAGCGGGGTCGAAATCCGTTTCCCGGTGCAGGGAAACCCACGTCTCGCAAAAGGAACTCCAGCACAACTCAACCGCATTGAGTTGTCGCCATTCGGACTCCACTGGCCCGACCTCAATGAGGATTTATCGCTCAGGGGTCTGATGGAGGGGAATTACGGCCAGAAGTGATTCAACAGCGGTTGCTGTCCAGCGACGAATCAGAAAGTGCGCAGTGGCGGCAAAACAAACCACACTGGGCAAGCCGCGGTGCAGCCGCCACGCCCTACCTCCGTTTCCTCCTGTTCCGATTCTTCACCTTCCTTTCGCGTAAATTCGCGTGCTTCGCGGTTCAACCTCTTACCATTCGCATCTCACGCCGCTGGCGACAAGTGGGCGGACCGAGCCGTCAATCTTACCGGCTTGCATGACGAATCACAATTCATCATTCTTACATCATGAAAATCCTCCCACCGTTTGTTACGCAACATCTGAATGCGATCAACCGGCTTTGCAGTGAATTATCGGTGCGCGAGCTTCGGTTGTTCGGCTCGGCAGTGACGGAACATTTTGATTCCACGCGGAGCGATATCGATTTCGTCGTCGAATTCTCCAACCCTGACGCTCCCGGAATTGCCGACCGATACATGGCGCTGGCTGACGGACTGGAATCGATCTTCCAACGCCCGGTAGATCTCGTCACCCGACAAGCCATGAAGAACCCGGTTTTCCGTCATACCGTGGATTCCACCAGTCAGTCACTCTATGCGGCCTGAAGCACTCAAATTGCTGGTTGATATCCATGGTGCGTTGTCGGACATCAAGGACTTTGTCTGCGGCATGGATCTGGCACAATATCGGCATGACACGAAATGCCGTGCCGCGGTCGAAAGAAAATTCGAGGTGATCGGCGAGGCCTGTGCCAGACTAAGGGATCGTTTCCCGGATCATTTTGAGAAGCTGGATGCAGGCCCGCAGATCATCGGCTTCCGAAATCGGCTCATTCATGGCTATGACAACGTGGACGACGCGATTGTCTGGGACGTGGTAACCCGCAAGCTTCCCGAATTGGAGAAGCAGGTCTTGGACCTGATGAAATAGTCACTTTCCTCCGCCAAACATCCGCACCGCCATTCGGCAATGCGGATCGAGCGTTAGCGAGCTTTCACAATCCGGCGAAGCCACAAACTGGTATGGCCGGAACACCGTGGAGGCAAACAAGTGGGTCCGGCGAGCCGCCAGTCCCTACCTTTTCATTCTCCGCGTTCCTTGGCGACCTTTGTGCCTTTGCGGTAAATACTCTTCCTCTTCCCCATGCCCCGCATCGTGATTCTAGCCGAATTCCCGCTCTCCGCCCTCACCGGCGGCGCCGTCGGCCGGGGTGGCGGTCAAGGCTGCACCTGGCTGCCGCAACTCGCGCTGGCCTTCCAGGACCACAAGGATCTGGAGATTCACTGGGTGATTCTCGACCGCACCATCCGCCGGACCGTGGTGATCGAGGCGCTGGGACAGCACTTCCATCGCGTGCCGGCGGTGAAATTCTCGGTGGATCTCGCGCTCAACTACCTCCCGGCCCGCTTCGTGCTCGGCCGCGAAATCCGCCGCATCCAGCCGGACGTGGTCCACGCCTGGGGAACCGAGTTGATCTATCCAGCCGCGCTACGGGATTGCGCCTGTCCCACCATCCTCTCGATGCAGGGCGTGCTTGCGGCATACCAGCAGATCGGCGGCTTGCCTGACGACTGGCGCTGGCGGAAAATGATTTCCTCCGAGCCGGACTTCATCCGCTCCGCCACCATCGTCACCTCGGAAAGCCAGTGGGGAATCGACAAGGTCAAAGCCATCCACCCGCAGGCCGATTGCCGGATGGTCGAATACGGCGTACACCCCTCGTTCTACGACCTGCCCTGGCAACCCGATCCCCAAAAGCCCTACGCCCTCTTCGTCGGCGGGGCCGACAAGCGCAAGGGTGTGGATCTTCTCATCGCAGCCCTCAAGCTCCTCCCCGACCGTCGGTGGGAAATGCGCTTCGCGGGAGATGCCGCCATCCAGCAGGCCTGTGATGCCGCAGGCCTCCAAAACATCCGCAGCCTCGGCCTGCTGCCGTGGCCGGAAATGCAGAGACAACTCCAAGGAGCCTGGTGCTCGGTCCTCCCCACCCGCGGCGACACCAGCCCGAACTCAGTCAAAGAGGCGCGGGTCATCGGCGTTCCGGTGGTCACCACCCAACACGGCGGTCAGGCCGGCTACATCATGGACGGCATCAACGGCCGCATCGTCGATCCCCTTGATGCCACAACCCTCGCCGCCGCCTTGAAGGACGTGATGTCTTCCTACGAACGCACTCTGACGCTCGGTCGCGGCCGCCATCAGGAAGACCGCGAATATCTGCACCCGCGGAGAACCGCCGAAGGCTTCGCGGAAATTTATCGGCAGATTGCTGGTTCCATATAGGTGGCGCTGCACCCCCGGGGCAGCATGCCAATGCCCGGTGAAAGCCCGGAACAAGCAACGCCTTTCCGGCACCTCTCGGGCTTTCCTTCCTTTCCTTTCTCATCCCATTGACCTGGCCCCCGGCGGGCCGCGCTACCCGTTCTTCATTCCATCACCTAACTCCAAACCATGAAACTACGCATAAAATTCACCTCGTTCCTCCAACGCATGTTGGGCGAACACAAGTTCGAAAACCTCCGCTATCATTATTACAAGCGGTTCGTGCCCAACCTCGGATATTCGAAGGAATACTACGAGGGGATACGAAGTGCCAACCATTCATACTATGAACTGTTCGCGCAAGTCCTGATGGAAGAATTCAAGCCAAGCACCCTCGTGGACTGTGGCTGCGGTCATGGCGGGATATCCAGAGAGTTTCTCAATCACGGTTGCAAAGAGGCGTTCTTATTTGACGGATCTCCTGATGCCGTTGAAATCGCGCGCTCGGCCGGAGTGAAGAATGTGGAACAACTGGACTTCGCCAACGCGGAGGCAATCCCCGCCAAAGGCGACCTTGCGATCTGCCTCGAAGTGGCCGAACACATTCCCACCGCCTACGCAGGTAATCTCTGCCGTCTCTTATCAAATGTCGCTCCAACACTGGCTTTTACCGCAGCTCCTCCCGGTCAAGGAGGACACCTCCACGTCAACAACCAGCCTCAATCCTATTGGATTAATTTATTCTCAAAAAACGGAATGGTATATGACCCGCAGGCCGTTGCCCGTATCCGCAAGGTCTTTGATGGACGAATGCTCTCGGACTACGATGAGAACCTGATGGTGTTCCGCCGCAGCCACTCATCATAAGACCTCATTCAGTTTTCACGGCTCCGCACACGCAGTTGGACCTTCCTTGCGATTTCTGCTTTCCGTTTTTAGCTTTCAGCTTTTCCCTATGAGAATCGCCACCTGCACCCCCGTTGATTTCGCGGCCGACGCGCAGTTTTTCGGACGCGACAGCGGGCTGTTATGCCGGGGGTTCCAAGCTGCCGGGCACGATGCGTTCGTGGTGATGCCGGGTGCGCTCCGCCCGGATGACGAGCCGGGCGTCGTTCGTTGCACGCGCGCGGAGATGTCTAGCGAATCATGGTGGCACGCGCTCGGAGTGGAAGTGGTGGTTCTTTACGCATGGGGAGATCCACGATACCAGGCAGTTGCGGAAGCCATCCGCGCTGCGGGGATCGTGCTGGTTCAGAGCCTCGATACCGCCGGGCTCCACACTCCATGGGGGGATTTCAGGGAATGGTCGCGCTGTCTGGTCGGCCTGTTGGCCGCGGAGTCCCAACCACGACGCATGGCGCGCCATCTGGCAAAGGCGCTCAGGGATTTATTCCCGGCGGTTTATGAAAACCAGCGCCTCGGCATGATGGATTGTTCCGACCGCGTTGCAGTGGTTTCGCCACCCGCAGCCCGCTCGATCACCGCTTACGCCTCCTCGCTCGGTCATTCCCGGATCACATCAAAGATTCTCGTCGTCCCGCATCCGGTCGCTCCGCTCATGAAGCCATCAGAACATCAAAAGCTTCCCAAAGTCCTGGTGGTGGGTCGCTGGACAGCCGAAGATCGCGCTCAAAAGGATCCCATGCTGACCATGGCCGTATTGGGGAAGTTTCTTGAAACATGCCCGGAATGGAGCGCTGAGGTGGTCGGGCGTGGCAGCACGGCGCTGAGGAGTTTGGCCGCGGATTGGAAAAATGATGCCGCGAGTCGGCTCACGCTTACCGAAGCCGTTCCCCGCACCCAATTGATCGAGCGCTACCAGCAAAGCCGCATTCTTCTCTGCTGCTCGCGATACGAGTCGTTTCACATCAGTTCGGCGGAAGCGTTGTGTTGCGGCGGCTCGATTGTCGTGGCCGATCACCCGCTGCTGGCCTCCACCGGCTGGTTCACCACCAAGGATTCGGGAACCTTGGCACCAAACCGCAGCGCAAGCGCTCTCATAAAGGCACTCACCCGCGAGGCGGAAGCCTGGCGGCAAGGCGGCCGCAACCCGCAACGAATCTCCTCGGAGTGGCGGCAACTGCTTCACGCGGACCGTGTGGCCACAGGAATGCTGGATGCGCTGCGCCTCAAGAGCTGAAGCCGTTCACGAAAACCCCGCTGCGGGCCTCAGGACAGGTCCCAAATTTGCCCCCAGGCTGGGCATGGCGCATTCCAGACCTTGTGGAGCGGGAATTTAAAAAACCTTGCTGAGGACCGACCCAACCATTGCCAATGAAATCCGATCGCAGAGACCTCGTCATGACACTTGCCTACCGCTACCCGTGGGAGGATCTGAGCGTCTTCGTGAACTCGCTGAAAAGCTCCGGTTTTACCGGGGATCTCGTGGTATTCGCCGCCCGTCTCGACAAGCGGACGATCCGGGAACTGGAGTTACGCGGGGTGGTGGTGGTGCGGATTTTCCTGCCGCTCTACCGCCTTGCCAACGTCTTCCTGATTCCCGCTTGGAGACCGTGGCGCTGGCTGTTGCGGATGATCCCCGGACGCGCGGCCAAGCGGAACCTCGCCAAGCATATTTTCAGCATCATGTGCACGCGCTTCGCTTATTTTCATGACTACCTCGCACGCCACCGCGACAAGTATGATCAGGTGATGATTAGCGATGCGCGCGACGTCTGCTTTCAAAGCCCGCCTTTTGAAAACCTCGGCACGGAGTCCGTGGTGACGTTCCTGGAAAACCAGCCGATCTCGGAAAACAAGGCGAACTTGATCTGGCTCGTCCAGACCTATGGCGGCAAGTTCCCGCCCGCGCTCCTCCACAAA
Organism: Akkermansiaceae bacterium; assembly: GCA_947462535.1. Classification (GTDB taxonomy): domain Bacteria; phylum Verrucomicrobiota; class Verrucomicrobiia; order Verrucomicrobiales; family Akkermansiaceae; genus Luteolibacter. The sequence continues at coordinate 27,822 of CANHPN010000023.1, forward strand.
CCCATCGCATGCGCGGGCGTGACCCTCGGCACGACGGATGGCATGATGGCCTATCTCACACAGATGCTCGATGGCATGTTCAACGCCGTGAAAATGCGGCCTGTGGACGGCACCGACCAAGCGGTTCATAACTTCATTTTCCACACCGGACTGCTGGAGGAAAGCGCCATGATGCCAAACGGCAACCCGATCTGCATGACCATGGGTCCCGGAGATCCTTTTGAACTCGACGAGGATTTCCGCCTTATCTCCCAAGGCCGTGTCGTTTCGATCCTCCATCAATACGACCGGTTCCCCGAGTTGAAGGCCGCCAAGCAGGAGCGCTACGTGCAATGTTGAATGCTGGATGTTGAATGTTGAATCCGAAAAGAGAATCGCCAATCCGCCATCCCTTCCGCTCTTCCCTTCAGAATTCAAAATTCAGAATTCAAAATTCAGAATTCAAAATTTAAAATCACCCACCTGTGCTTTTCAATTCGTGGTCATTTCTCGTGCTGCTGGCTGCCACCTTCGCGTTGTATTACGCGCCATGGTCGCGCGGCAGGCACGGCAAGGCCTGGCAGGTGTCTCTGGCGCTGGTAGCCAGTGTCATCTTCTACGGATGGGAGGATCCGAAACTCATCGGCTTGCTGGCGATTTCCTGCGTCGGCAACAGCATCGCCACCGGCCGGATCATCCAGCACAAGGTGGCGGGCGATGACGCGTTGGTGAGGCGTTGGACCCGGCGGGCGGTCGTCATGAACCTCGCCCTGCTCGGCATCTTCAAGTATCTCCCCTTCATCGCGGGTTTGCTTCCTTTCCTGCCGCCGGCCTGGGTCGCCGCCGCCAAAGCCATCCCGCTGCCCATCGGGATTTCTTTCTACACCTTCCACGGCATCAGCATGATCGTGGACGTGGCCCGCGGCGAGGTCACCCGCGAAGGTGGCGCTTTGGTTGCGGGAGGATCCCGAAGCGGCCGCTTCGCCAAAGGGGTGAGGGACATCGGCTTCTATCTGTTGTTTTTTCCCCAGCTCGTCGCCGGTCCCATCGTCAAGGCCAAGGAGTTCTGGCCGCAGATCAGCGCCAAGCGCATCGAGGACATTCCTTGGAAGGGAGTCGTCCGGGCACTGATCACCGGCTACTTCCTCAAGATCTTCGTAGCCGACAACCTGGCGGAACAAACCGCAAGCCTGACCCTCGGACCGGCCAACCTGGCGGGATCCAGCCCGCTGAACCTGATTCCGCTGCTCTACGGCTACTCGCTCCAAATCTTCGCCGACTTCGCCGGCTACTCGCTGATCGCCATCGGCCTCGCGGCCATGTTCGGCTACCGGTTCCCGACCAACTTCAACTTCCCCTATCTCTCCACCAGCATCACGGAATTCTGGAAACGCTGGCACATGTCCCTCTCAGGCTGGCTGCGTGATTACCTCTACATTCCCCTGGGAGGCAACCGCAAGGGGCCGGCGAGAACCTATGTGAACCTGTTCCTCGTCATGTTCCTCGGCGGCCTCTGGCATGGCGCCGAGTGGAAGTTCGCGCTATGGGGAAGTCTTCACGGGCTGTTCCTGGCGCTGGAGAGACTTGCGTCGAGAAACCAGGATCCAGAGTGCAGAATCAAGAAGACCTCTGCATTGCTCTCTTCTTCATCGTCTGGCCTCTGGTCTCTGGCGTCTGGCTTCTTTCATTGGTTTATTACCTTCCACCTCGTGACGGCCCTCTGGCTGACGTTTCTCATGCCGGACATGGCGAGCATCGTGGCGTTTTTCAAGGGCGTCTGCAGCAGCAAGACCGGCTTTTCCGGGCCGCCGATCTTCTCGCTGGTTTTCTATGGCACGGCGGCGGTTCTCTATCATGCCTGGGGCTGGCTGAAGGAACATCGCGAACACTTCGCGAACCATCTCGCCCGATCCCCGCTCGAGCCGGTTCTCCACGGAGTGATGATATTCCTGATCCTCACCAATCCCGGCGCGCCGCGGGGGTTCATTTATTTTCAATTTTAGGTAGGGCTGCCCGGCCTCGGGCCGCCAACTTCACCATCTCCCGCCGGAGGCTGTTCTTCCTCTTCTCTTTCGCATCGCAACCGCACCGCCATGCGGCGGGAAAGTGGGCGGATCGAGCCGAGTCCGCCCTACCGGTTTCTGAACCGCCATGCGGCGGGAAAGTCGGCGCGGCGAGGCCGCCACGCCCTACCTCGTTCTTCTCCCGATGTCACAGCCTCCTCCAGCCCCCCCCCCAACAACCGCGCGGCATTTCAACGGCCTCGACGGCCTGCGCGGAGCGGCGGCGCTGCTTGTTTTTCTTTCACACGCTAGCTTGGACCATTTGCACCTGTTCGGTGTGGATTTTGGGGGAATCGGCAAGTGTGGGGTCGCGATTTTCTTCATCCTCAGCGCCCACCTCCTCACCCTCCAGTTCATGCAGCGGAGCGACGCGGCGAGCTGGAGCGTTCCAAACCTGAAGCATTATTTCATCCGCCGGTTCACGCGGATCTATCCGCTGTATTTCGTTTATCTGGGCACGGCGCTGGTCACCACGTGGGCCTCCACCGCGCTTTTCGGGATGAATCAACCGGATGGCGTGCCACTCACCCTTGATTTTCCCGCGTGGATCCAGCATTTGATCCTTGTCCGCGGAGACGGAGTGACATGGAGCATCGCGGTCGAGTTCAAATACTATTTTCTCCTCCCCCTGATTGCATGGATTCTCCATCTCATGGCCCGTAAGGGGCGGCTGCCACAGGTCGCACTGATGGTCGTAGCTATCGCTGCGGCCGCCTATTACGGCTCTGATGTCGGTCATGTCGAAAACGATCCCCGCTTGCGGGCCTACCTCGGAATCTTTCTAACGGGATCTTTCTGCGGTCTCATCGGGAGTCTTTGGGAACGGTTCCCGGATTACAAATACAGGGTCCTCACGCCCCTGTTCATCGTCGGTCTGGGATTCATCGTCCTGACCACGCCACCGATGATCAAAACGCTGGGGCTGGTGAATCCGAAAAACTATCAACCCCAGCAATGGATGTTCTACCATGGGATCGCCTTCATCCCGGTGCTATTCGCGGCGGCTTATGGAAACGGAATGGTCAGCAGAATCTTCAGCAGCCGGTTTCTGCGCTTCGTGGGCATGATCAGCTTCAGCCTCTATCTATGGCATCCCGTCTTCATCAAGGGCGGCGCCCGCCTGCTCAAGGAATACGATCCCCACCTCGTGGGCTGGATCGCTCTGATCGGAACCCTTGCGGCCTCTTACGTGTCCTACCGCATCATTGAGAAGCCATTCCTCAAAGTTGGAGGAAAACGCAACCCTCCGCCCCCCAGGTAGGGCCGGGCGGCCTCGCCCCGCCCACTTTGCCTTCTGCCGCCGGAGGCTGCTCTTTCTCTTCTTGTTCGCGTTGATTCCATTCGCGCTTGAAAAAATCTCTTCCTCTTCCCATTCAAAATCCAAAATCCAAAATTCCACCGCTCGTGCGCTACGCGTTCACACTCCTCCTCACCCTCACGGCCTGCTTCGCCGCACAAACCCTCGCCCTGCGCGCGGTGGGCGGACGGACAGCCAAGAGCGAATCCAATTTCTTTTCCTCGATCGGCCGGATCCAGGCGGGTGCCACAGGCAAGTCGGAGGTGATGTTACTGGGATCATCCATCACCGGCCGCTTGCCGGACCGGGCCCAGGGATATCACGGTTGGGCGAACATGGGCTGTGACGGAGGAAGCGCGGTGGACGTCTTGAGGGCGATGGATGAGGGAATCCTGCCAAGAGCGCCGCTCCTGGTCATCGAAGCGAATACCCTGCAACTGGCGTTGAATCAAAAGCCTACGGAAATTGCCGCCGCGATGCGCGGCCCGTGGTTCAAGGTCGGGCTCAACGCTCCCTGCCTCGCGGCTTACGCCAGGCCCGCCGCGTTTTTCTATAGCAAGCTTCTCGCCCGGCGCATCGGTGGATTTGATAGTGGCACCGGAACGGGTGACCTCGAGGTGGCCGATGGCCCGGAATGGATCACGAAACCTCACGACGACGGTCTCACGCCCCGGCAAAAAGCGTTGATTCAGGAGGTTGCCGCAATCTTACAAAAGATGAAGGCCAAGGGCACGCACTCCATCCTCGTGTGGCTCCCGCCCGCCAGAGGGGACGGATCCACCCCGCCGGACTGGATCCTCGAACTGGCAAGAACCGGCGGCTCACGCTATTGGGATCTTGGGCAAAAGGCGGATTCCAAATGGATCACCCTCACCGATGGCGTCCACATGGCGGCACCGAGCGCGGCACGGGCGGTCAATTCACTTCTAAAAGCCATTTATTAAAACGGCAGCCACATCGCTCCGGCCAACCGGCGGAAATTCGCCTTTCCATCGCTTTGCCACATCTTTTCACCTTGACCTGGCAAACACATCCTCGCGGGGTTTTTGATATTCCAAGGCCTTTTCGCGATGATGCGCATGAGACGACCGTATTTCGTGGCGATCTCGCCATGTCTGGTGTGGGTGATTGCAGCCGGCTTCAACCTCGTCAGGAACTAACGCACCGCCACACGGACTTCTTAAATATTCCAGAGATGCAAAATATGAAAGAGGCACTTATTGGCCATACGGGATTTGTTGGAGGAAACCTGCTCCGGCAGCGCGACTTCTGAGGCGGACCCCAAAATTCGGGCCAGGGGTTAAGCTTTGATTGTGGTGGTCGGGTGCGGGTCTTGAACCCAAACTAAACCACACAAAATGAAAGCAAAACGATTGGGGAATCGATTTGTCACTATACGAATTCATCCGATGATCGTCGTGGGAACAATCCGGTGGATAAAGCCGCTGGCACCGATTTTCGGAATGATGATTTTTCACACGGACCTGCTGGCCTATGGCGATGCCGTGATTGCCTACAAAACAACACCCACTGGCACTTTGTTCCCAAAACCCCGTCCTTTTTCAATCGAACCCTTTTGAAAGCATAAGGCTTCGTCCTCGGTCACACGGGAGTCAAGCGATTACTCAAGCGTATCCTGCGGGTGAAGGCATAAGCTCGAATTTTTCAACACGATCACATCCCATTACGCGCATGCCATGAGCAATGCCCCAGATCAATTATCCAAGCTTACCGCGCCCGAAGGTTGGGGTCGTCTTGGCCTCGGCACGGGAACCCTCGCGTCCCTCGGTCGCGCTTCCACGGTCGCCGACACCCGCGCCCTGTTGGATTCGATGCTGGATCTCGACATCTCCCTGATTGACACCGCGGACAGCTATGCTTCGGGAGCTTGTGAAATCCTGCTGGCGAAAGCGATGCGCGGCCGGCGCAACCGCTTTAACCTCATTACCAAAGCCGGATACCGTCATGGCAACCTGCCCGGACTCTTACGCCCGTTGAATCAGTTCGTCAAAAAGGGGCTGCAGAAACTCGGACGCCGCCGATGCTTTGACCCGGCCTACCTGTTGCGTTGCCTGGAAAACAGCCTTCGCCGCCTGAACACCGACCACGTGGAAGGTTTCCTTTTGCACGATCCGCCGGCCGGTGCCGCGGGTAGCGATGAAACGGCGGAGTTACTCCGCAGAGTCAGGCGCGAGGGAAAAGCCCTTGCGGTGGGGGTCTCGTCAGGAGAACCGGAAGTGCTGCGCGTCGCGTTGCAGAACGGAATCTGCGATCTGATCGAGTGCCCGGCGAACCTCGGCGTGCCTGACGAATTGATTGGTGTCTGGCAGACCTGCGCGGATCACGGAATCCACGTGATCGGCAATCATGTATTCGATCCCCGGTCCGTGGCCATGGAGAGCGTGAGCCACCAGCTTCTGATGAGAGCCAGCGCCTCCCTGCTTCCAGCCGGCTCCACCATTCTCTGCGGCACCCGCAATCCCTCGCACCTGCGCTCTTCCCGTGACTGGGCGTTGGATCCCCTTCCGATCGAGGAAACCCGACGCCTCAGACGCCTCCGCCTCGGCTGATCCGCGCACCGGCCACCCCATTTTACACCATTTGCCATCATGATCGAAGACGCGCGCAAGATCCAGCCGGAAACCGTATTGGAGCAGGGCTACCTCATTTTGGTACAATCCGCACTTGTACGAAACGACCGTTTGATTTAAGCGGGCCGGATGGCTTGCAAGAAGACCCGTAATGAAGAGTATGCCGGAGGGTTTCCTCCCGGCATGGAAGCATTTGAAAAGCTCACCGATCC
>CANHPN010000024.1 GCA_947462535.1 Akkermansiaceae bacterium
CGGCGCGGATCTCTCCGGCCAGATAGCGAAACCATAGATTGCAAAGGCGACTTGATCACTCCTGAAGACTGTGCGAAATTCGCAAATTCATGTACGAGTCCGATTCCCCCCCAACGGATGGGTCCGTTTCCGAGCGCTCGGATTCGGGACGCGCCGCACCGCTCCTGCGTTCGCGGGATTTCCTGGATTGCGACCAATTGTCCGGCTTCACGCCCGCGTGCCGGGCGGTGTTCATCCAGCTGAGCCCGGGGAAATTCCATGGCAGGATCACGCGGTTGGATTTGGAGGGGGTGTTACTCTCGCACACCACTTGTTCGGGGGACACGCTGTGCCGGGCCACTGGCGATCTCGAAGCGCATCATGCCGTCATTCCTTTGCACTGCGGAGAAGCCCGCCACTGGAACGGCCAGGAAATCACCCGGCCAGTGATCATTAATCCGGGAGGTGATCGCGGATACGTCCTCACAGGCCATGACATCCAGGCTTTCAATATCATCTTCGACCCGGCCGCATTCCAAGAGGTGGCGAGAATCTGGAGCGGGCGGCACGGAGATGACTGGGAACGCTTCTGGACCGGCCCGCAAGTGCTGATTCCGCTTCCTGCGGAGAGCCTGGCAAGTCTCTATCACCTCTTGAAGCTGATGGCCGGGCCGCCGGAGATTGTGGCCGCGAGAGAGGCCGGCGAAACGATCGAGTCCTACCTTGCCTGCGTCTTGATGCATTCGATCGAGAAAAACGGTAACCTTGGCAAGCCGGTGGCGCGGACTCGGCTCACTCACGCCCGCGTCATCCACCGGGCCGATGAATTTCTCCATGATCACGGCGACAGGCCGGTGCACCTGATGGAAGTCTGCGCGGCGGTGGGCGTGAGCGCGCGAAGTCTGGAATACGCCTTCAAAGAGATCTGCGGAGTGACTCCGATGCGCTATCTCAAGGCGCGCCGCCTCCGTCTGGCGAAGCGTTTGCTGCGCGACGGCACTCCTTCCGGGATGTCCGTCAAGCAGGCCGCGCTGCGAAGCGGCTTTGTCCAAATGGGCCGGTTTTCCACCGAGTATCGGAATTTCTTCGGGGAGAAACCCTCGGAAACCCTGTGCCGGAACGCCGGGCCGGCATGATTCCCGGCTCTCGCCTTATGCCGGCGGGAAAGCGGTTTTTTGCGGAATCGGCATACGCTTCGTGAGTGATTTTCAGGGCTCTGAGAGTCATGTTATCCATGTGCTGTTGGGAAAGCCGCTCAATTTCCTGATCGAGACCATCACCTTAAAACACCACCGCCATGCTCTATTACGTCATTGTCTTTCTCGTCATCGCCCTGATCGCCGCCGCACTTGGCTTTGGGGGGCTCGCCGGCACCGCCGCGATGATCGCCAAGGTTTGCTTCGTCATTTTCCTGGTGCTGGCGCTCCTCTCGTTCCTCAAGAAATAGCCGCCCGGCGGGAAATCGGAGGAGGTTTCACGGCTGTCGAAAAGCGGACTCGTGCAATCGGAGTTCCGCTTGTAGACGGACAGGCATGCACATCCCCACCTTGTTTTCCCGCAAGCACTCGACCGGCGGCATCGGCGACAAGGTTTCGCTGATCCTCGCGCCGCTGGTCGAGTGTGCCGGGTTGGTCGGCCAGGCCGCTCTCCAGCTCGGAGCGGGCCGTGCGAAGGCGACGGATGGCGTGGATTTCGCCGTGGGGTTCGACCGGTTGGTCAAATGTGGCGAGCCGGTCGACGCGGGCGAGCCGGTCTGCCGGATCCACGTGCGCTCGGTGGTGGATCTCCACATGGCGGAGGCGATGACTGAAAAGGCGGTGAAAATCTCGCCACTTTGATTGATTTTCCCAGTTGCCAAACCCGTCAAGGGCGGTTTAGGTTCCGACCGCCGCAGGCAAAAAGCCTCATAGTGTAATGGTAACACCGCAGATTTTGATTCTGTTATTCAAGGTTCGAGCCCTTGTGAGGCTATTTCCCCGGTCGCTCCCGCAAGGTTGAGTGTTTTCTGCCAGCTTGCCAGACCGTGAAAGCCCCGCCAGCCTGCGCCATGAGGATTTATCAGGACGAGGTTTACCAAAAGGGCGCGAAATTCATTCGGATCGTGCGGCTCGACCGCTACGAGGTGGAATTCAAGACGATGAACGGCGACCCGAAGGGCGAGGGCAGCGTGGCGGTCTTGGCCAAAAAGGAGTTCTGCCGCTTGCTGAAGGGAATGACTTTGGTGCCGCCGGTCAAGAAGGACGCGCCGCCGAAGGATTGAACCTCAGCGCTGGGAGACCACGGGCTGGCCCTTGAGCAGGTTGCAGTAGTCTAGCAAAATGTTCTGCGCCTCGTGGAGGATGATGTCTTCGGCCGGGGCCGCGGCGGCGGTTTCATCGTCGGATTCCGGGTCGATCTCGATTTCAGGCTTCTTGGGCTTCACCAGCTCGCCGAGGCCGGGTTTGGTGACGTTTTTGAGCGTGACCTCGTACGCGGCGGGCGGCTTGGCGGCACGGGCGAGGCGTTCCTTTTTGAGGGTCTCGGCGCGGGCTTTGAGCTCGTCTTTTTCCTTCTGGCGCAGGGCTTGGTTGAGCGAGACGGATTTGTCCGCGCGGAGCTTGCGGAAGCGCTCGATCTCGGACTTCAACTCGATGAAATCGGGAGCCTGGGCGACGCGCTTTTCGGAGTGGGTGCGAAGGGCGGCGAGCGACGGGTTCACGCGGTTGGACTCCGTGAATTTCGCCGCAGGGACGGTGTCCCATGGCAGCGGGTTCCCGAGGTCTGACTCGCCGATTTCCGGCAGGTCGGTGAGTGAGGGAATGACGATGTCCGACTTGACGCCTTCAAGCTGGGTGGACTTGCCGCTGGGTCGATAGAATTTACTGATAGTCACCTTCAACGCGCCGGGGTCGGAGCCGGGGACGATACCTTCGCTTTGCATGATCCGGTCGAGCGGGATGATCGTTTGGACGGTGCCCTTGCCGAAAGTCGAGGTGTCGCCGACGATGACCGCGCGGCCGTAGTCTTGCAAGGCGCCGGCGACGATCTCGGAGGCGGAGGCGCTGAAGCGGCTGGTGAGGACGACGAGCGGGCCGTCATAAGCGACATCGCCATCGCGGTCCCTGCCGACTTCCAAGCGGCCCTCCAGGTTGCGCGTTTGCACGACCGGGCCGGAGGGAATGAAGATTCCGGTTAGGTCGATGGCTTCCTGGAGCGAGCCGCCGCCATTGCGCCGGAGGTCGAGAATGATGCCGGTGACGTTTTCCTGCTTCAGCTTGGTGACGATGCGGGTGACGTCCGCGGTGGCGGAAGTCGGCGCGCCCTTGCCGTCGCCCTCGCCGGCGTAGAATGCAGGTAGTTCGATGACGCCGATCCGCTGGGTATTGTCGCCGGCGGGGAGGTCGATGATCTGCGCCTTGGCCTGTTGGTCTTCGAGTTTGATTTCCTCGCGGACGATGGCGATGGTCTTACGGGCGCTGTCGTCGGTGGTGGCTGCGGGGATGACGTTGAGGAAGACCGAGGTGCCTTTCTTTCCGCGGATGAGTTCGACGGCTTGGGAGAGCGGCAGGTCGATGAGGTCGGTGAACTCGCCGTCCTTTTTCTGGGAGACGCCGACGATGCGGTCGCCATTGCCTAACATTCCGCTGCGGGCGGCGGGACCACCGGGGACAAGCTCCATGATCTTGCAATAGCCGTCCTCGGATTGCAGCGTCGCTCCGATGCCGGTGAGCGAGAGGTTCATGCCGATCTCAAAGGTCTTGAGCTGCTCGGGTCCCATGTAATCCGAGTGCGGGTCGTAGATCTGGGCGAGCGAGTTCAGATAGATTTCCAGCACGGCCTTGTCACTCAGCTTGCGCATCGTCTCGGCGGTCCTGCCAGGGCGGCGGCCGAGGGTTTTGACGATGTCCTCCTCCTTTTTTCCGGCGAGTTTCTCCTGGAGGTATTCATAGCGCAGTTGCTGGCGCCAGAGGGCTTGTGCGGCTTCGATGTCGGCCGGGTGGGGCGCGTCCTTGCGGTCGTAGGAATAGGTTTCATCAGCGGTGAAATCGAATTTTCCGTTCTTCAACTCGTTGGCGATGAAGGCGACGCGTTGGTCGAGGCGTTGGAGATAGCGCCTGAAAATGAGGTGCGCCAGGCTGGTGTCTCCCTGCTTGCGGGTGGCATCGGCAAGCGACTTGCGGGAGCCCGCGAATTCATCGAGATCGCTTTTCAGAAAAACCATGCGGCTGGCGTCGAGCGTGTCGAGATAGCGGTCGAGAAACTTGCCGGCCAGCTCTTCGTCGAGCTGTTGGTGGGCGAACTGGGATTTCTCCAGGATCTGCGTGGTGAGGACGGTCACGGCGGCATCGGTCGCCTTGGCATCGAGCGGGTCCGCGCCGCGGAATCCGAACGCCGCGGCGAGGGCGATCAGACTGGCGCTGACCGCGCAAGCGGGGAGGAGGGATTTGAAATGAGGTTTCATGAATTGAAAGATGAGAGGGCGTTTTGTCCCCGTACAACGACGCGATGCGCGGGAACTGTCTTGGATCTTACGCACGTTGGGGGAATTCGGCTTTCCAGCGGACCAGCGCGCTGCGGATTTCCGCGGCCTCGCGGGTGGGGCTGAGTTCCCAGATGAGCGGGCAGCCGGCGGGGAAAAATTTCAACAGCGAGGCATAATCCAGCGTCCCGCTGAACGGCGTGCGGTGGTCTCTAGCGGGCCACTGCACATCATGGACGTGGCCGCCTATCAAGTGCGGGGAGATTTTCTCCAGCCACTCCTCGTGATCGAGCAGGCCGAGGTTGTGCTTGAGCTGGACGTGGCCGAAATCATGCCAGTAGCCGACCCTCGGGTTGTCGGCGAAATGCGTTTGCAGGGCGATCATCTCGCGCTCCGTCGGCATATCCTCGAAATGCGAGCGGGACTCGACCGCCAGGCTCACGCCGACCTCCGCCGCGCGCTCGGCGATGGTGGTGAGCGCCTCGATGGCGCGGTGGAAATACAACGGGCCGATTTTCTCGCGCTTCTTCACGAACGCGAGTTTCCGTTTGATATAGTCCGCGCTGTGCTGGCCGCCCTCGGCGACGGTCGTGGTCAGCGGGCGGGTCCATTTTTTCGGGCTCATCGGCACCGAGCCCATGTGGAGGACGAGGTATTGCGCCTTGAACTCGGCGGCGAGATCAAGCGTGCGGAGGGTCATGTCCATCGCCCGCTGGCGGTCGAATGGGCGGTGCGAGGTGAACTCGTAGGCGTCCGGCGCGTCGATCATCACCTCGACGGGAGAGGGGAAATAGTTGTGCACTCCCGAACACGTGAAAAGTCCGCGCTCGTAAGCTTTTTTGATGCCCGGCAGTTTGGCGATGGTCATGCCGTGCGAGAGCTCGATGTTGGAAAATCCGAGCTCGACGATTTCCTCGATCATCGCCTCGCCGTCCGTATGACGGCTGTTATTCCAACATGAAGAAAAAGCGAGCATGGCTGCGGGAACTCTGGAGAAACCTGCGGGAAGCACCAGTCTTGTGTCATCAAATCGAGGAAGTCACGCGCGAGAAAATGGAAAAGGCTCCCTCGTGAGGGAGCCTTTTCGCCGGGGTGGGAAGGCTGGCTGAAGGTCTTGGGACGCCCGCTACCCCTTGGATCAGGGGGAGCGGGTGTCACAAGATGCCGTCAGATTCGGAACTGCCAGAGCGCCTCAGTCTCGCGGTCACGCCACGCGGGGCGGCGTGACATCGGGTCTTGCAGCGTGCGAATCACCTTGCGGCCGCCTGTCGCTATGAAGCTCTCGCAATCGACGGTGATCACGTCGAGCCCCATGTAATAGGTGCCATACAGGGTGGTGACAGCTTCCTCACCGAATGATTCGGCGAGATGACTTCGTAACAGGAGCGACTCTTTTCTCCCCAGGAAAAGGAAGGCGGGAGTTTCTCCGTGGTCGCACTTGGAGCGAATCAATTCCGATATGGCCTCGCCGTCCCAGCTGTCCCCGAAGGACAAATCGGACGGCACGGTAGAGACATCGGGATAGGGTCTGCGTGGTACTGTGATTTTCATTTGTTGGGTGATGTTCTCGCAGTCCTTTCCCGTTGCCATGAGCGAAGCGCTGCCAATGGGAGCGAACTACTTAAGCACTCTGAACCAGTCGCCTTTGCGCGGAAAGCGGTGGATGGTGACTTTTTTGAAACATTCGGTGGTCTCCACGAGCCGTTCGATGCACAGTCCGGTGGAAAAACGCCGGAAATGGCCGCTGGAATCCGGGTGCTCGACTGGCTTTTTCCCGGATTTCGGTGATTGTCTTTGCCATGAATGGAAATTTTTGTCATTCCCGCGGCAGAAGGTTGTTAACATATCCTTATTACCTAAACCATTAATCCAGCTCATTCTATCAAGCATGGCTCACGATAAAGTCCAAATCATCCGCCTCACGTGGAAGCGCCTTCGCAGCGCTTTACAGATGCTGGTGCACTCGGAACAAGGGCCTAAGGCGGTGATGTTTGCCGTTACCTTGATGCTGCTGATGATGGCGATCAACGGCCTGAACGTCCTCAATAGCTACGTGGGCCGGGATTTCATGTCGGCGATCGAAAGCCGCAACATGGCAGTTTTCAAGCAGCAGGCGCTGTTTTACGTCGGAGTTTTCCTCGCCTCGACGGTGGTGTTGGCCTTCTTCAGATTCACCGAGGAGCGGCTGGGAATTCTCTGGCGCGAGCAACTGACGAGGCGTCTGACGGATGCCTATTTGAAGGACCGCACGTATTATCGCCTGGATTCGGCCACCGGCGTCGCCAATCCGGACCAACGGATTTCAGACGATGTGCGCGCATTCACTACCACGACGCTTTCGTTCATCCTGCTCATCGTGAACGGAACTCTAACGGCGATTTCCTTCTCCGGCGTCTTGTGGACTATCAGCCCGTTTCTGTTCACCGTCGCGGTGGTCTATGCGCTGTGTGGTTCGGCGATGACAATTTTCCTCGGCAAGCCCCTGATCCGGCTGAATTACAACCAGCTCGACATGGAGGCCAATTTCCGGTCGGACCTGATCCACGTGCGGGAAAACTCTGAGTCGATCGCGCTGGCTCACCGGGAGGGCCGTTTCAAGGCGCGCTTGAACAAGCGGCTCGACGCATTGACCACCAACTTCCGCCGCTTGATTCGGATCAACCGTAACCTCGGGTTTTTCACCAACGGCTATAACTATTTCATCCAGATCATCCCGGCGTTGATCATCGCGCCCATGTTCATCTGGGGCGACAAGGAGTTCGGGGTGATCACCCAGTCCACGATGGCGTTCGCCACCTTGCTGGGTGCGTTCTCCCTGATCGTGACGCAGTTTCAATCAATCTCGGCATTCACCGCGGTCATCGCCCGCCTTCATACGCTCAGTGATGCGATTGAAAACGTGCACCGGACATCACCTTGCTCCATCGCGATTGAGGAATCATCGGACCGGGTCGCCTATCAGGATGTGACGTTGCGCTCGGCGGACAAGACGCGCCTGCTGGTTTCCAAGCTGAGTCTTGAGATCGCCCGTGGCTCGCGCTGGCTGGTGATTGGAAAAGACGACGCGCCGAAAGTGGCGTTGTTCCGCGCGACTGCGGGCGTGTGGGAATGCGGCGGCGGACACATCGTCCGGCCCGGCCTGGATGATATTCTGTTTCTGCCAGAGAGGCCCTATCTGCCGCCGGGAACCTTGCGCGAGGCCTTGCTGCGGACCGGGATGGAGTTGGTCACACCGGATTCCGTGATCATGGACGTGCTGGTGAAGCTGGGCCTTCAAGACGTGGTCAAGCATGCGAACGGCCTCGATACCGATCACGATTGGGACGACCTGCTCTCGATCGGCGAGCAGCACCTGCTGTCCGTGTCGCGGATTTTCCTCGCGAAACCTGCGTTCGTCTTCCTCGATCGTCCGGGCAGCGCGCTTCCCAAGAGCCAGATTTCAAAGATTCTCGACATGCTAACGGAACAAGGGATCGGCGCGGTGATCCTGTCCAAGAACGGCGAGTCGCGCCTGCGTTACGACGCCGTGCTGGAAATCAAGGCGGACGGCGCGTGGGAAGTGCGCCATGAAGCGCCCGCGAATTCCCACAAGGAACTGCAGGATCTGAGCTGCTAACCGTTTCAGGCCAGGGTGGGGGAATCCGACGGGCCGAGGAACAGCGTGGCAGTGACGGGAAGACTTTCGATAGTGACGGACGCGCCGTCTGCATCGACCGCCAGGACATGTCCGGTGGAGGTGAGCGCGTGGCGGATGCGTTGACCGCGCGGGACCGGCGGCGCGATTGATAGGCCGCCGGGCGGCAGCGAGATGCGGTCGCTGATTTCGATGGCGATGCAGTCGGTCTCGCTGACGGCGATTTTGAAATCGAGTGGGCCGTAGCGGGTCATCAGCCCGCGCACCGCGAAGCCGTTTTCCTCGGAAATCCACGACCACGGCAGGCCGGAGGCGAGGATCATCTTCCGCGATGCTTCGCGCTCGCTGGCGACCATCGAAGCGAGCGCCAGCATGTATTCCGCGGCGATCCAGGTGTGCGGCACGTCGCCGAGATGGCCGGGCGAGCGCGGGTCGCGCCAGGTGATTTCCGGCCACTGGTTCCACTCCATCGGGCGGCGGTCGGAGAGGAAAAACTCCAGCAGCTCATGCGCTTCCTCGCGTTTTCCGACCCGCACGAACGCGCCGATGATCCGGATTTCGTAAGCCGTGTAGTTGAGCCACGGGATCTCGCCCCGGTGTTTTTTGCGGAACCCTTCGAAATAGGTGTCGAGCATCTGATGGAGAGGAACCGCCGGGAGATCGTCGGCGAAGTCGAGCAGCGCGATCGCGTTGGAGGTGGCCGTGGGATCGAAGTCTGCCCACTCGACGGAGCCGGGGATGTAGTCGATTTTCCGTTCCGTGATTACCTGGTCGATGGAGCGCAGCGCGTCTCCCAGAAATGCGCGCGCCTCATTCCGCCAGCGCGTCGCTTCGTCTTCGTGGCCGAGCGCACTGGCGATTTCCGCGCCGGCATCAAGCCCGCGGATACCCCAGAAATCATCCCAATACGAATGGACGGGGTGCGCCAGATAGCCTTCATGGCTGGCCGATTCCGGCAGAAGTCCGAAACACGCGGAATGGTCTGGCTTGCGATATTGATCCGTCATTCGCCGCGCGCGCAGCCGCAGGAGATATTCCGCCGCAAGGCTAACGGGCCGCCACATCGCTTTCAGGAAATTCAGGTCCGCCTCGTTTCTGAAAACCTCGCAGATTCCCCAGATGAGTTGGCCGTGGCTGTCGTTTTCCACCAGCCAGTCCACGCCGTCCCGGTCCACGACGCAAGGCACGTAGCCATCTTCCCGCTGGAATTTCACATACCAGAGCAGGAAATCGCGCAGCACCTGCGGGTGGCTCGCCTTGGCCATCGCGGCCCCCATGATCACGCAATCGCGCACCCACGAGCGGTTGTAGCGGCGGGGGCCGGGTTGGACCGCCGGACCATCGCGGTTGATTAGAATGTGGCTCGCCGACGTGCGGAAACACTCGACCGCACTGGCCGCGACTGACGGCACCTGCCACTCGACCGGTGCGAGGATTTCGCGCCAGCGGGCGATGGTGTTTGCCAAGCCATCGTCAGCCGGGTCGGCCGCGTTTTTGAAGAACGGAACCGATACTGTGACCTGGAATGAAGCGTCTCCGGGCGGCACGCTCCAGGCCATCGCCGCGGAAGCCAGGCCGGATTCGTCGTTCACCGCATCCCTTGTGGGAACCTCGCCACGGGCGAGGAATTCCATTACGCCGCCCTCCTCGAACGCGGCCGCGCCGTGGGCATCCGTCGGGCGATTCGTTTTCACCGGGCGACCATCCACGTTCATGCCTTCGGGACCACAGGTGATCCGTTGGATCGGGCTGCGTCCCCCGAGATTGCGGAATGCCTGCCATGGCGGATTCACTTGGAACGGCCGGACCGCCACGGCCAGGCGCAAATCCAGGCCCGAGGTGGATTCCAGTTGATAGGTCACGCGCAGGACCAGGCCGTCGCCAGCGCCATCGACCCAGGGGCGGATGACCAGCTTGAAGCCGCCGGTCCGCCACATGACCGCCGGGAGGGGAGCGCCATCGTCGGGAAGCGAAAGGCTGATTTCCGCTTCCGCCCAGCTGATTAGATCTCCGCCGACGATTAGAAACGGCTCCAGAGAAAATCCCGCCTCGTCCACCTCCACCATGCCCTCCTCGTTGATCAGTCCGCGGTGGCCTCCTTCCGGGCTGCCGACCGGCGTCCAGTAGGATTGCTCGCGGTGCCAGTATCGCGGGAACCAGCCGCGCGGGAAATCCGCCGCTACCGCGTGGATGAACTCGTTGGGCGTGCGGGAAAACGCGTCGGGCCGCAACTGCAACGCCGCCAGCGAGGCGCAGTCCGCACGGGCAAAGTTCACCCGCAGGTAGCGTGCTTCCGCGTCCGGCGTGGGGATGTGGCTTCGCAATCCCAGCGCGTGCGAGGCCCGGTAGATCTGCGACCACGTTTCGCCGTCGTTAGAAATCTCGATGTCATAGGCTCGTGGCGGCACCGCCGAGGGCCAGTCGATGAGCAGTCCGCCGAAACGCACCAGGCGTCCGAAATCCACCCACCACTGCGGTGCCGGATCGTCCGGCTCGGCCTGCCAGCAGCCGGGTGAGTCGGTCTGGAACACCGACTCCGGGGGGCAGTTAGTAAGATGGCTCGTGGCTTTGATTTCCTTCGGCAGGTAGAGCGTCTCGTCTTCCAGCGAGATGTCTGAGAACCACACGCTGCCATTTCCTCCCGGACCGGCCGCGATGACCAGCTCGATGGCCCCGATCTCGGTGGGGGCTCCTCCGCCCGCCGGACCCCAGGCGAATGGTAGGTCCCGCTCGCAAATCGGGAACTCGGTCCAGTTTTCAGGCAAATCGAAATTCTCCCGCAGGCAGCGCCATGCGTTTGAGCCACCCGGATCCGCGATCTTGAACTCGAAGTGGTTCTGCAACCCCTTGCCGTGGAGGAAGAGCGCGATTTTGAAGGTCTCCGGCAGCGCGAGCCGGACTTCCTTCCGAGCCACCACGAATCCGCCGCCGCCGTGGAAATCGTAGTCGAGCCGCAGCGCCGGTTTTCCATCAGGTCCCTCGGCGCGGGTGAGGCGGCCCTCGGCCTGGCCCGAGGCGACCACCAGCCATGAGGCGTGGTCGGCGAAAAAATCAGCAAGTGAGTGGGATGACATGGATAGGAGGCTTTGGAAAGAAGGTAAATATCCGCTCCGCCTACGCCAGAAAAGACTTCGGGAGAGTGAGCGCTCAAGCTGCCCGGCAATCCGCGCAGGTCAGGGATTACGATCACTATCTAAAATCCATCGTGCTGCCGCAGGTGGGGGAAATCATCAACGCCTATCAGTCGGCCATCCTCTGGTGGGACACGCCGGTGAGGATGACTCCGGAGCGGGTCTAGCCTCTCGCGCTCCATGGGCGAATTACGCGCCGATAGGGTGCCAGGTGGTCTTCGCTTCGAGGTGGTCGCGGATTTCGTAGAGGCCCTGGGCGTTTTCGGCGAACCAGTCGGTGGGTGTTTCAGAGGGGATGAGCTTGAGGCGCTTGACGCTGTCGGACGCGCCGATTTGGAGGGCTTTGCGTTCATCAAGATTTCCGACAGCGGCGAGTCCGCGCAGGTGCGCGTGGGTGGCGAAGGTAGGGATGAGCTCGTCGCGCCGGCCGGTGAGAAGGTTGACGACTCCGCGGGGGAGGTCGCTGGTGGCGAGCATTTCGCCCAGCAGGATAGACGGATAGGGCTGTGTGCCAGAGGCGAGCGCGACCGCGGTGTTGCCGCCGGTGATGGCGGGCAGGACCAGAGAAAGTAGGCCTAACAGCGGTTTTTCATCCGGCGCGACGACGCCGATGATGCCCATCGGCTCGGTGACGGTGAAATTGAAATGTGAGGACGCGACCGGATTCACACTGCCGAGCAGGGCTTGGAACTTGTCCGTCCAGCCGGCGTAGTGGACAACACGTTCGATGCTGGCGCGGACCTCGCGGTTGGCGTCTTTTTTGGAAATACCGGACAGGGAAATGGCGTCGGACATTTCCGCAGCGCGGGCTTCCAACATCTCTGCGAGGCGATAGAGGACCTGGCCGCGGTTGTAGGCGTTGCGGGTGGCCCAGCCGGGACCGGCCTTGGCGGCGGCTTCCACGGCGTTTCGCAAATCCTTGCGGGTGCAGAGCGGGATGTTCGCGAAGAACGCGCCGGAGGCGTCTTTGATCGGCGCAACGCGTCCGCTCTCGGAGCGGATGAAACTACCGCCGACGTAACACTTGGGGGTTTTGGTAATCTTTAACATAAGTCTCATAGGTCCTCTAGGTCTTAGGGGACCTGGATCAGATTTGCGTAATCGAGCAGTCCCTGTTTCCCGCCTTCCCGGCCCAAACCGGACTCCCTGTAGCCGCCGAAGGGCGAGGCGGGGTCGAATTTGTTGAACGAGTTCGCCCAGACGATGCCGGCCTTGAGCGCGGCGGACATTTTCAAAATGCGCGAGCCCTTGTCGGTCCAGACGCCGGCGCTGAGGCCGTAACAGGTGTTGTTGGCTTTCTCGCCGGCTTCCTCCGGCGTGCGGAAGGTAAGGATGGAAAGTACCGGCCCGAAGATTTCATCGCGGGCGATGCGGTGGCTCATGGCGACCTTGGAAAACAGCGTGGGTGGGAAGTAGAAGCCTTTTTTCGGAAGCTCGCAGTCGGGCTGATAGAGTTCCGCACCCTCGGCGACTCCGCAGGCGACGAGCTCTCGGATACGGTCGAGCTGGGCTTGCGAGTTGATGGCGCCGACGTCGGTATTCTTGTCAAGCGGGTCGCCGGTGCGGAGCGATTTGAGGCGGATCTTGAGTTTGGATAGAATCTGCCCGGCGACGGATTCCTGCACGAGCAGCCGCGATCCGGCGCAGCAGACGTGGCCTTGGTTGAAGAAGATGCCGTTGATGATTCCTTCGACCGCCTGGTCGAGCGGGGCGTCTTCGAAGATGATGTTAGCCGTCTTGCCGCCGAGTTCGAGGGTGAGGCGCTTGCCGGTTCCGGCGAGCGCGCGCTGAATGGATTTCCCGACTTCGGTCGAGCCGGTGAAGGCGATCTTCGCGGCGAGCGGGTGGTTGACCACCGCTGCGCCGGTCTCGCCCGCACCGGTGACGATGTTGACAACGCCCGGCGGAAGTCCTGCGTCTTGTAATATGGAAGCGAACTTGAGCGCGGTGATCGAGGTAGTTTCCGCTGGCTTGAGGACGACGGTGTTTCCCGTGGCGAGGGCGGGGGCGAGTTTCCAAGCGAGCATCAGCAGCGGGAAATTCCACGGGATGATCTGGCCGACGACGCCGAGCGGCGTGAGCTTGCGGCCGGGAGTCACGTAGCCGAGCTTGTCCGCCCAGCCGGCGTGATAGAAGAAATGCGCAGCGGCCATCGGCACGTCGAAGTCGCGGGATTCCGTGATCGGCTTGCCACCGTCCAGCGTTTCCGCGACGGCGAACTCGCGGGCGCGGTCCTGCAGCAGGCGGGCGATGCGGAAGAGGTATTTCGCGCGCTCGGTGCCGGGGAGTTTGCTCCATGATGTGAACGCGGCGGAGGCGGCCTGATAGGCGGCATCCACGTCGGCGGCTCCGGCGAGGGCGATTTCCGAGAGTTTCTCCTCGTTGCGCGGGCTGATGGAGTCGAAATATTTCTTCGTCTTCGGCGCGACAAATTTGCCGTTGATGAAAAGGCCGTAGCGCGGCTCGATGAAGGCAGGTGCCGATTCCGGGGCGGGATCATATTCCCAAAGGTCGCCGAAGAGGAGTTCGCGGGCGGCAGGGCAGGTGGATTTCTTGACGGGCATGGGAGTGATAGGTCGTATGGGTCCTATAGGACCTATTTCTTAATAAGCTGAGGAAGATTCGCTGAAGGTGTAAGGCGCTTGGTAGGCTCCGGTTTTCTCCTTCACCAGCTGCCGCACAAGATCGTTGAGCAGGGCGGACGCTCCGAAGCGGTAGCGGGTGTTAGTCAGCCACGCGTCGCCGAGCGTCTCCTTGACGGCGACGAGGAAATGCAGCGCCTGCTTGGCGGTGCGGATGCCGCCAGCAGGCTTCATCGCGATCTCGATGCCGGTGGCGAGGAAGTGGTCGCGGATGGCTTCGAGCATGACCTGGTTGTTGCCGGGCGTGGCGTTGGCGGAGGTCTTGCCGGTGGAGGTCTTGATGAAATCGCCGGGGCGCAGGACCCGCATGGCGAGGAAGGAGGCGGCGCGGATGTTGTCGTAGGTTTCGAGCTCACTGGTTTCCAAAATCACCTTGAGCGTGCGATCGCCGCAGGCTTCGAGCACGGCGGAAATTTCGTCCTGCACGAGCTGGAGCTCCCCTGCGAGGAAGGCCCCGCGGTTGATGACCATGTCGATCTCGTCCGCCCCGTCGGCAACGGCGGCTCGGACTTCGGCGATGCGGGTTCTGAGTGGTGTCTGGCTGGAGGGGAACGCGGCGGCGACGGAGGCGATTTTGACCGGCGTCCCTCTCAGATGTTTGGCCGCATGTTTAACCATCGACGGATAGACGCAAACGGCGGCGGTCGGCGGGATGTCCGTGGCGTCGTGCGGGCGGAGGGCTTTCTGGCAGAGCGAGGCGATCTTGCCCGGCGTGTCCTTGCCTTCGAGCGTGGTCAAATCGACCATCGTTACCGCAAGTTTCAGGCCGAAGACTTTGGCGTTCTTCTTGATGCTGCGGGTGGCGAATTTGGCGACGCGCTCGTCGATGCCCACTTGATCGACCGCTCCGACATCGTTGAGGAGGCCTCGTAAGGCATGGAAATTCCGTGTGGACATTGGTTGGAGGCTCACGGGAAAGCGGCGGGCTGCCAAGGTTCAAGTGGCGGCATATCACAAAAAAACCTTGGAAGATCCGCGGGGATAGTCTATCACTCGAACCCGTTTTTGACCGTCAAACCGCCATGTTCAAGGAATTCAAAGAATTTGCACTCAAGGGTAACCTCATCGACATGGCCGTGGCCTTCGTGATGGGAGCCGCTTTCACCAAGCTCTCCACCGCGTTCATCGAGGATCTCATCATGCCGGTCGTCGGCAGGATTTCGGGCGGCATGGATTACACCAACAAGTTTTTCGCGCTCTCCGACAAGGTGACCGCCACGAATCTAATTGAGGCGAAAAAGCAGGGGGCTGTCCTCGCTTACGGGAATTTCATCACCATCGGGATCAACTTCGTCATCGTGGCGTTTGTGATGTTCCTGGTGGTGAAGGCCATCAACAAGGCTAAGGCGCTGACGGAGAAACAAGCGGCCGATGCTCCTCCCGCACCGAACGCCGAGGAGAAACTGCTCATCGAGATCCGCGATTTGCTCAAGCAGAAGGTTTGATCAGGCTTCGGCGGCTTTCGCCTCGAACTCGGCTTTCGCCGCTTTTCGGCACTCGGCGACGAAGTGGTTGCAAGCCTCGCGGCAGAGCAGTGGGATCGCCTCGGATTCGGGGAGGTCGCCGGGGATGCCGTTGAAGCGGCTCGCCTCGCTTTCGTCGAGCGGAGTGTCCGCATCGAGCTTCCACAAGATTTTCTTCGCGCACTGGTGGGCGGGTCCACAGATTTCCTGGACGAGTTTCTGCGCACCGGTGTCGCTGATCGTGCGGGCGAAGCGATACATCCCAGTCTGGCGGTTGAGCTTGTCCCGGAGCGTTTCGATTTCCAGGATGCCGCCTTTTTGGGCGATGAACAGCCCGACACAGGCCGGGTAAAATTGGTCGAGGGCGAGGAGCAGATCTTGCTCGTTTTCCAAGACCATCACCCAGCCGCGTTTCAGATTCGTTTGGCCTTTGGTGAAGCGGTAAGTCCCGTCCTCAGCATATGTCGAGAGCTCGCGGGCGTCGGCCGGACCTTCGTGGACTTCCAATCCGCCGAATGCGGACTCGGTGGAAAGCCCGGCATCCGCCGAGTGGCAAATCACGTAGGGAAAGTTACAAACATTTGTTTGAAGCTCAAGTTCTCCGATGCGATGGATGCCGGATCGAAGCAAATCGTGGAGCTGGGTGGCGATGGACATATCTTAATTAAATTTGAATGGAATCTTCTTTTTTAGAGCGACTTGTGGAGCTTGTCGAAGTCAGAAACCTGGTCGAGGATCACGTCTGCCAACAGTCGTTCAGTTCCGATGGCCGAGCTGTAGAAAAGGGTCTTTTCGCGCAGGTGATGCGGGTTGTGGCGGAACACCTCGCGCTGGCTGGCGGCGGCTCCGACCTCGTCTTCCATGCCCAGAAGCACCGGAATATCCTGATAGGAATGGAGTCCGTCCGAGATGAAAAACGGCACGACGACCACGTTCGGCGTGGGTGACATTTTATCCCACTCGGCGATGAAAGGCGGCTCTTCCATATAGGCGTCGAGCACGGCGGCGTAACCGGCACCTGAGGCAGCGATAAGGTCGGCCTGGTCGCGGATCGCCTTGGTGGAATTCTGGTTCAGGCCGGTGCCGTGACCAGTGATGATGAGGGTGGTATGGGCCGGATCGACGTCCGGAGCGACTTCCTTGGCGCGCCTCAGGATCAGCTCGGTCATCGAGCGGTGGACGCCGACGGGCAGGCAGTAGTGGAAGGTTTTTCCGCGGACGACGGTGGTCGGGCCGTTGAGCTGGAGTTCGCGGGGGATGACGTCCTGGGTGAAATAGCCTTCGCTGATGAAATCCGGGACCACGTAGATTTCGTCGGAATCGATCATGTAAATGGCCTCGCGCATCGACGGTTCTTCTTTCCAGAAGCAGCAACAGACCTCGGCGAACAGCCCGCGGCTGCGGATTTCGTCGGCGTGGTCGAAGTAAGGCGTCGAGGAGTCCGGGTTCTCGGTGGAACCGTGACCGACGATGAGAAGGGCGCTGGTTGGCTTGGGCGCGATGGACATGCGGGGAAATTGGCGAGACTTGGCCGGAATGCAAGGCAGGGAATACGATGAGTGGTTGCCGCCGGGGCGGACGCCGCCGTATCGGCCGAAGATTTCCCGTGTTGGTGAAACAGTGCGGGCCAAGCTGCGAAATCACTGGCGTGACGCCCTCGTGGTGAGGCTGGAACTGGGTCTGCATCTGATCTGCTACGATCAATTTCCGGACACGGATGATGAACGAGGTGATCCGGAGCGACTGCGGGAGAATCATTAGGGCGGCAAGATCATTCTTTGATCATTCTTTTGCCCGTGTTCCGTCGAGGAAATTGATAGACGCGGAATACCGAGGGACCAGCCATTCAATCAGGGTGGAACCCTCGGGGTGGGTGCCGGATTTGCGCGCAGCGACTGTTAGTGAATCCCGGACAAAATAAAAGCGCGCGTTGGAATTCCCCCCGGATCTCTCAACGCGCGCCTTTTTATCTAGCCACCTGCTTGGGCCTGGCTCGGTTGACGTCCCCCCGGAGATCAACTCGAAACACTTGGCCCGGCTATTGATGGCCGGAGTTTTGACGAGGCAAACCTCGTGCAGAACGGCCACGAAGCTAAATGATGATTAGGGGATGGAAAGTAAATTTTTCCCGAAATCGGTGTATTTATTCATTGAGCGGTCAAAACAGGGCTTGGGCGGCGCGGCTTGCGTCTCATCGCCGTCGTTGTCAGAAGAGGGCGATCAGCTCGGACCAGTGTTGGAAGGTGTGATCGGGTTGGCATTCGCCGGGGCGGCGGGAGTCGGGGTGGCCGGTGAAGAGCGCGGTCTGGAAACCCGCTGCGGCGGCGGGGATGATGTCTTGCAGCGGGTCGTTGCCGATGAAGAGCGTCTCCGCAGAAGTGATGCCGCGGCCGACGAGGCGGTCGCTTAGCATCTGGAACAGCTCGGGCGCGGGCTTGGCGATGCCATGCTGATAGGAAAGCAGGGTGAGCTCGGGCGCGAAGAGCTCGGCGACGCCGCCGAGCGAGGCGAGGGTGTTGGACTGGGCGTTGGATAGGAGGCCGAGCGAGATACCGGAGCGGGAGAGTCGCTGGATGAAACTCTCCGCTCCGGGCATGGGCGTGGCCGGATGCCATGCGGCTTCGAGGGCCTCGACGAGCGGGCTGGTGTCGGTGCCGGGTTCGAGTGATAGAATTTCCCGCCAGAGGGCGCGGAGATCCACCTCGGGGAAGGGGACTCCGGCGGCGGAGTGGTGGCGGAGGACTGCGGCGTGGAGATCGGTACTGGGAGAAACCGGCGGCACGTGGCCTAATTGACGGAGGATTTCGCGGAGAAAAGGATCTGCGAGCGGATCGGGTTTTACGCCGCCGGGTGGGGCGACGAGCAGGGTGCCGTAGATGTCGAAAATAACGGCGCGGTAGGATTTGGGCGGCCCGGCGGCGGGCTTCAACGACGAGAGGAGGAAGTGAAACGATCCGGGAGCGAGGTGGGCCGTTAGGATTTCACCGGCGGGCAGATGGCGGACGGGGTCGGTCGGCTGGCTGGCGAGCTGGGCGTAAAGGGCGATGAGGGATTTCTGATACTCGGCTGGAGAATAAGGCGCGAGCTGGGCGGGAGTGGCGGTGGGCGTGCGGTCCGCGATGACGGCGGCGAGCCAGTCCTCGGCGGGCTGGGTTTCGCCATCAATTTCGATGAGGAGGATGCGGCGGTTGGCGGGGTCGGCGAGGCGCTCGATGATTCCCTGCTGGAGGGGTTCCGGGAGGTTTCCGAAGTCGAGATAGCCGTCGCGGACGAGTGCGGCGAGCGTGGCGTCGATGGTTTCCTGGGAGAGCGGGCGGCGGTAGTCGCGGTAATTTCTCTCCAGATCGGTGGTGAGGTGGTCGCGGAGGATCGGCAGATCGCTCCAATCGACGGAAACTAGTAGACGGTCGTAGAGGCGGCCGGCGCGGATCCCATGTGCGGCATGTTCTGCGGCGAGGTGCGGGAGATTTCTGCCGATGAGCGGCTTGCCGAGCGCGGCGGCTTCGAGGAAGGGCAGGCCAAAGCCTTCGGAGACGGAGGTGGTGACGATGTGGCTGGCATGGGCGAGCCAGGACTCGAAAGTGGTGGCGGCCCCGGCGGCGGGGGCGAAGCGATCGACGACGTTAAACTCGATGGGCAGTCGGTGCTTGCAGGTGAATTTCCGCCACGTTTCGTGGACGGGCAGCGCGGCGGGGTCGCGCGGCGCGCGGCTGACGGCGACGCGGGTGCCCGGGGGGGCAAGCGCGGAGAGGAGGACGAGTTCGCCGAGGTTTTTCCGGCGGATGCCGCGGATGGGTGCGAAGAGAATGGGGGACCTTGGGGCGGTTAGCGGTGAGCTTGGAGTGGTGACGGGGTTGGGGAGCAGGCCGGCGTTTTCCGGTGGGAGGCCGGCGGCGGTGAAGATCCGTAGGTCGCGGGAATTGATGAAAGCGTAGCGGATACGGGGCGAGAATGGATAGAGCGTCCGGCAGTTCGCGATGAGCTGATAGTTCGCGGGGCGGCCTTGCTCGGCGAGGTCGTGGATTTGGAGGACGAGGCGCTCGCCTTCCCGGGCAAGGCGGGCGATGACGTAGGGAATGAGGCAGTTTTTCCCGAGCGAGTGATTGTGAAAATGCCAGATGTCGGGCGGGCCGCCGAGGGATTCGGTGGCGGCGGCGCGGAGGGACTCGGTTAGAATCTCGACGGTGAGCGCGCCGGGGGCGGTGAGGTAGCCGAGACCGGGGATGTGGCGGTGCTCCGGGCGATACGCCCGGACAACGGTCTGGGTCGAGACGCCCCAGCCGCTTGGCTGCGGGTCGCCGGTGAGGATGGCGTGCTTGATGCCGGCGGCAGTTAGGGCTTGCGAGGCGGACTCGATGACTCGGGTGACGCCGCCCGGGCCGAGGTGATAGTGGACGATGGCGACGTTCATGGGGCAGCTTTCCAATCGCCGACGGGCTTGGCGAAATGGAAGCCCCAGATTTCGAAGCCGAGCCGGTGATAGAGGCGGTGCGACGGATGGTTCGCCGTGTAGCTGTCGAGCACGACGATGTTGCAGTGGCGCTTGCGGGCGAGCGCTTCGAGATGGCGGATCAGCAGGCTGCCGACGCCGGCGGAGCGTCGCTCGGGAGCGACGACGAGGTTGTCGATTTCCAAATAGCGGCCGCACCAGATCTTGGTGGCGATCCAGGCACCGGCGACGCCGACGAGCGTGTCGCCGCCGAACGCGCCGAAGAGCTGGTAGTGGGCATGATCCGTTAGCAACGCGTGGAGGCGCTCGACGATGATCTCCGCGGGGGTCTCCGGATTCAATAAGGCCAGCAACGCCGCTGCGGCGGGAAGCTCGGCAGCAGGGAGAGGCTCGATCCGGATGGTTTCCATGGCTGCGGGTGAATTCAGTCCGCGGGTTTGATGGAGATTAGCAGCGCGTTTTCCGCCTTGAAGTATTTTTTGGCGAGTGCGTTGATTTCCGCTAGGGTGATCGAGCGGTAGTCGGCGTCGCGGCTGCGGGCGAGTTCGAGGCGCTTGGGATCGGACTGGGATTGGCTCATGACGGTGCCGAGCCAGTAGCTGTTATCGCGGAGTGATTTTTCGAGCTGGCCTAGCGTGGGCTTGAGCGCGCGGTCGAGTTCGTCGGCGGTGGCACCGGTGCTGGCGAAACTATCAGCGAGGTCGCGCATGGTCTTGAGGAGGAGCTCGAGGTCCTCGGGCTTGCCGACGCTCTCGCCGATAATGTAGCCGATGCCTTCGAGGGCGTCGGAGCCGGACGCCCCGGCGTTAGGGCTGTAGGAGGCTCCGAGCTTCTCGCGGATTTCCTCGCGAAGCCGGTCGCCGTAGATGTCGCCGAGGAGGTTGAGGCGGCGGAACTCCTTCTGGTTTCCGCGGACGCCGACGGTCTTCCAGAGGGTGGTGGCGACGCCCTGGGAGATTTTCGATTCGTAGGTGAACGTCTTGGCGGCGGGAGCGTTAGGAAACCGGATCTTGCGTGCTCCCGGCAGAGAGGCTGCGGCGGGAGCGCGCGAGGGCAGCGCGCCGAGCGTGGCGAGGAGATCGGGCAGGATTTTGTCGGTTTCGAAATCACCGACGATCGTCAGTTCGAGGTAGCCCTTGGTGAGCTCCGGGGTGAGCCACTTTTTCGCATCCGCAATGGTGTAGGAGGAGAGCTTCTCGGCGGGGGCGATGGTGAAGCGGGAGTCGCCGCCATGGAGCCAGGCCTCCATTTCCTGTTGGGGGCCGGCGGTCGTGTGTTTGATCTGTTGATAGATCATCGGGACCGCCTTCTGGAATTGCCAGAGCGCCTCGTCGCGGTAGCCGGGGTCTGTCAGCGAGGCGCACATGAGCTGGATCTGGGTGGTGAAATCCGCGGGGGTGGTGGTGCCGCCGAGGGTGAACGCGTCGTCGCCGATCGCGAGCGAGGAGCCGACGTTTTTACCCGCCAGAATCTGTTGGAGGTCGTCGTTGCTGTGCTTGCCTAGGCCGCCGCCTTCGAAGACCGCGGTGGCGAAGACATCGAGCATGGGCATGTCCTTGGGCTGGGTGAGCTTGCCGGAGCCGACGCGGGCGAGCAGGCGGATTTTGCCTTTCTCGAAATCCGTCGGTTTGAGATTGACCCGCACCTGGTTGGAAAGCACGAGATGGGTGATCCCGAGATCCCTCACTTCCTTGCGTGAAATCACCGTGCCGGGCTTGCCGAAGTCCGTGTAATCGAAGGCCTGGATGGCACGCAGAACGGGTGCCTCCACCGGCTTCCCGCGGGATTCCTCGAACAACGCGGCGAGCTCATTTTCGGCGCTCTCCGGCTTCTCCTTGGTGGTTAGTATCAGGTGGTGGCCGGAAGCCTCCCAGAATTTCGCGAGCGCCTGGTGGCAGGCGGCGACGTCGATGGCGGCGAGCGTGCTAGCGACCACTTCAAGGTCGGTGGCCGGGTCGGAAAAGACAGTGTTGTCGTTGATGGATTTGGCGAGAACCGTGGCGATGCCCTCGGATTTGCGGGTGGTCTTTTGCTTCACCTGCTGCTGATAGGCGTTGAGGAGGTTGGACTTGGCCTCGGCGAGCTCGGCGTCGGTGAAGCCGTGATTGATGGCGCGGCGGAATTCCTGTTCAAGGATCGGCACGGCCTCCTGCCAGCGGTCATCGGCGGCGGTGACGTCGATGGAGCCGATATCGAGGTAATTGAAGAGCGTCCTGTTGGAGGCGGAGCCGGAAGTGATGGCAGAGCCCTGGATTTTTGAAAGCCGGTCGAAGCGGCGGCTGATGATCGAGTGGGCGATGTCCAGCGGCATGCGTTCGCCGCGGGTCGCCGCCGTGTCTGGTTTCTCGACGTAGGGCCGGACGAGCAGCAGCGATACGTCTGTGGAGGCGACCTCCTTATCGACGAAAACCCCGGTTTCAAGGCCTTCCGGCTGCTTGATCGGGCCCAGATCGGGATTTTTTCCGGGATTCTCCGGATTGCTCATCGAGGCGAACGTCCTCTCGATCTTGCCTTGGATTTCCTTCGGATCTATATCGCCGACAACAATGAAAGTCATGCGCTCCGGCGTGTAGAAGCGGGTATAAAGGTCCAGAAATCGCTCACGCGGCGCGGACTTGATGACCTCCTCGGTGCCGATCGGAAAGCGTCGGCTGACGAGCGAATCGGGTAACAGTTCGGCGAACTGCTGTTCCATCAGACGGGTGTTGACGGAATCCCGGCTCATTTTCTCCGACAAAATCACGCCACGCTCCCTGTCGATTTCCTCGGGTGCGAGCAGCGCCCCGTCGCCGAAGTCGCGCATCACGGTGAACCCGAGTTTCATCGTGTCCTCCGATAGATCCGGCAGATCGAGCATGTAAACCGTCTCGTCGAACGAGGTGTAGGCATTCGCGTGGGCGCCGAAAGAAATTCCTAACCGCTGCATCTTCGGGATGAGATCGGCAGCCGTGTAATTCTTGGAACCGTTGAACACCATGTGTTCCAGGAAATGGGCGAGGCCCAGCTGGTCATCCGCCTCCATCAGCGATCCGGCGGCGATGTGGAGCCGGAGCGAGACCCGCTTCGGCGGCTCGGAATTCGGATAGATAATGTAGCGCAAGCCGTTGTGCAGAGTCCCGAACGTCGCGCCGGAATCGGGGGCGATGTCCGAGGAAGCCTGCGGCCAAGGGCGTGGTGTCACCTTGGCGGCTGCGGTGTCCGGCTGGGTCGGGAGTGGTGGCGGCGGGGGGGCGGGTGCCGAAGCCGTCCCGACGACCGGCGAAGAGACAGCGACGGGCGGCTTGGGCGATCGCAGCGAAAGGATCCCTGCCGTGACAGCGAGGATGAGGACGAGGATAAGCGGCGTGGCTTTCTGCATGCCCGTAAGGTGGTTGACGGCAAGCGGGTTTGGCAACGCCGAAAACCGCAGGATCGCCATGGCTTGGGCCGGATTTTTAAAACTTTTCGAAAACGGGGTTGCAATCCCGTGGGGCGCATGGTGTTTTTCCTGCGGAGCAATCGTTGATGTGCGCGCGTGGCGGAATTGGTAGACGCGCTAGATTCAGGTTCTAGTGGGGGCAACCCTGTTCAGGTTCGAGTCCTGTCGCGCGCACCATTTCATTCTCAATGGGTTACAGGGCCGAGTCCCTAGCCGGTTGACAGCCCCCACTACCCCATGAACGAGGGTGGTGACAAAATTGGTGACAAATGACGGATCGGACTCTGCAATCCGCTCAAAGACAAAGCGTCCCAGAGGCAGGAAGAAACAAGGTCCGTTTCTCAAGGTGAAAGCCGGGTCTGCCGTGGTGCCGATCTATCAGACTGAATCCAAGGGGCGGGTTCGCTACACGCTGAGTTTCTATCGGGACGGGCGGAGAGAGCGCAAGGTCTTCAATACCCTGGAGGACACTAAAAGGGAGGCGCTCTTCGTGGCGCAGCGAATTCAGGTCGGAATGCAGCACGTCACTGATCTCAAGCCGCACGAGCGAGACAGCTTCAAGGCGGCGGAGGCCATGCTCCAGAAATCCGGCATTCCATTGGTCGCCGCCGTGGAGGACTACCTCCGCGCTCGAGATCTGGCCGGAACGGAATCGCTCGCCGCAATGGCCTCCGAGTATGGCCAGCACTTCAAGAAGGTGGACGAGAACCTGACCAGAGATGCCGACTCCCGGATTCCGGGCAACTGCGTGATTTTGTCGGGATTCAAATCTAAACGTAATTCGCGACAGAATTTCTCGAAATTCCACACGGATTCCACACAAACGGCCCGTAAACAGCGCGAAGTAGTGCAAGGACGGGTGAAACCACGAACGCAAATATCCCTATAAAATCAAGGAATCGCGCACAACCTACTCAGAGTCAACAAGATGGCGGATCGGCAGGGAACCCTGCCGAGAACGCGCTACTGTATTGCTGCATTGGTATTTGTGCGTTGGTGGTTTGACCGGGCGACGCTGAGTGCGAAGCCATGAACGGCCATTTTGTGTGAAATCCGTGTGGAACCCGTGGAATTCTGTCGCGGATTTCGAGGGGAGTTGGAACCCAAGCAGTCAACTCCGCTTTTCCGGGAATCCGGTTCCGGGCGTGGCTTGTCAGGTTCTTCTCCATCCATCCCACGTGTGCCAGATTCGTGCCGTCAATCAAGGGCGAATTGGTTCAGATCATGTGTCATTTTCGAATCTTCCGCGAAAGGCCAATAGTTTTGGAACTCCTTTGCGTCTTTCAATTCGGGGTCGTGGATGTCTCGCCATCGGACCTGGAAATGTGCGTTCTCCCGTTCTGGGTTTCCACTTTCATTTTCGGCCAAGACTTATCGAGCTTCGGCCATCTGAGATTCTATGGAAATCTCCCTGGCTTAAGATCGAATGCTGAAATCTTCGAGATCTGCTTTTCGTAAACATCAACGTCGCCGTAAAAATAAATCATATGGGTTTTATTTGCTTCTCCTAATCCAAATAAGTGAAACTCTTTCCCAGTGTCATTTTTTGAAGTTGAGGTTATTTGATGCCAATCGGCGAAGGCTTCGTAATGATCTGTGAAAGCGACACCAGATTCCGGCACAACTACTATCACTTCATTGTCACCGATAGGCTTTGGCGCGCCCTGGTCGCTTTTGTAGATGTGTATGACACCTTGAAAATTTTCAGGAATTTCAATGTTTATTCTCTTGGGAGATTGTTTGCATGAAGAAAAAAACATGCATAGAACTGCGGAAATTTTGTAAATTGTATTCATTTTAATATTTTCCACTGTTCGCCCATTTTTTGGTCTGAACCGCAAGATTCCAGATGCTTGGACCAGTTGCAGTTGGCCTATATGCATGAACTACTTGACCGTTAATCAACATTTCGTAAGCGGGAAATCCATTGTGCTGGCCTTCTGCGCTTATAGTCAAAAAGTCATTGTTCTGGTTGTAGCACATGGTCAGGTTAATTTCTAAATCAATGTTTGGCGCTAAGGCGTTAAAGGGATAAGCTGCTTCAACACCCCACGATATATTACTTGAAGATCTTCCTGTGTCACTGGAAGCTGGTCCAGTAGTCCAATTCCATTTCCCCCGTTTTGTCTGCAATGTGCCAGGCACGTAGCCGCTCCACGTGTATGAGAGCTTGTGACTTTCTCCAACAAGAACGTCGGGTTGCTTGCCTCCTCCGAAAGATCCAACCTCACTTGTATCAAACTCCAGTCTTGTCTGGATACGCGAGGTTCCTGTGGAACTCCCACCGAAGTTTTCGCGGTTATCGGTTTCGGCAGCCGAAACAGTACTAAATCCTGCAGGTGGTCCTGGTTCTTTAAACCAGTTATTATTTCGAACGCTAACCGGAACGCCAGTCACCGGATGCCCGATGCTTTTTGGAATGAAAGCGTTGTACTCTATGACCACTTTTCGATTGCCCAAATAATCGATTCTATTCTGCCCGTCATTCTCCAAGAAACCATAAAGATTCACCCCTCCTTCTTCACCGATTGGATCACGGCTGCGCCACCGCCCCGTGGAAGGATCGTAGTAGCGGAGGCCATAATCTAGTGAACCTGTTTCATCATCTATGTATTTTGTAGAAAATCGATAGGGATTCAGCGTTGCGTATTCCCCACTCTGGCGGATTTGCTCTCCAAAGGGACCGTAGTCATAGGTGGCTGCGGATTGACCGCTGGCGGTATCCACCAGCAAAGTCACATTCCCGTTCAAATCCGCTCCATAAGCGAAAGTCTTGCCGCTGGCATGAAGGGTGGCGAACAAGAGTCCGCCAACTCCGCCCGCGCCTGATAGCGTGCCGCTCAGGTCCGTTCCCCAGGCATAGGTGCGGATGAAGCCGTTTGCGCTGCCCCCGGAACGTTCGGCAAGGATATTCCAACCGTTCAGTTCGTGGATGAAATCAGAGTGGTGCCGAAGCTGCCATCCGCCGCCGGTGACGCCGTGCCAGACGCTTTTGCGGATACGCCTGCCCATGCTGTCGTAGGAGAATGCGAGTTTGCGACGCGCGGCCAAGGGAACAGAGACATGCGTTTCCATCGAAACGAGCCGGTTTTCCGCGTCCCAAGTGCAGGTGAAGCGTCCGTCCGAGGTAAGGTTGCCGTCAAAGTCATAGACGAAGTTCTCAGGAGTGGCGGGAAGGAATTTGCCGCCGCTGCGGGTGGTGGTTCCGTTGGCGTCCGTCGCTTGCACGACATACGGCGTATGTACCGCCCCGCTTCCTGCTGCCAATTCCTTGTAAAAGAACTCGTCAAGGCGGGTGGCTGGATTGCCATCGACGGTGACGGACGCCGCCGAGTTCGCCTTGCCGATGACATCGAATGCGCGAGGAACGGTGCGGCTGTCATATTGGTTGAGCGGGTTGGGAACGTACGTGGAAACGCGGGCGTTGGTCGTGGCGGTGAGCCGGTTGCCGATTTCATCGAAGGTGTAGCCGTGTTGCCAGCCGGGAACGGAAGTGTGGGGCGCAGCGGTTTTCTCCCGCAGGCCGGAGGTGACTTCCCCTTTGGAATTATAACCGTAGGCCCAGCGCGTGCCGTCTTCGCGCTCAATCTTCTTTCGGCGGTTCATGCCATCGAACTCGGTGACGCCGAATGATTGCGTTTGGGAGCCGTAAGCGTTCGTGACGCCATCGAGACGGTCTGAAACGTCGTGGTTGCGGGTGGTGCCAAGACGGGTGGTGGAGCCTGATTTCAGGGTGATGGTTTCAATAAGGTCCGAATCCGTCAGATAGCCGTAAGTGGCGGAATGGGTTCCGGTCACGACCTGATCAAGACGCGAGACGGGCGAGTATTGGTAATCCACTGCATGGAGTGCGCTGCCGGAACCCGCCGCGCTTTGGGAGCGACGGGAATAGGTATCGAGGGTGGATGAGCGGTTGACTCCGGCGAGGATGCCACCGGCAATGCTTTCGGTGGTGGTCAACAAATCGGGATAGGTGAAGGTGCGCGTCCCGGCGGCGTCCTTGGTGGTTTTCGCTCTTCCGGCGCGGTCATACGTGTGGAATACCGCCGGGGTGGCATCGTTGTAGGTGACCGATTCCGGCTGGCCCCGGTTGGTCCATGCGTAGGTGGTGGTTCTTCCAGTGGCGCGCTGGCGGGTTTGGAGCTTGCCGTCGGCGTGATAAGTCAGCGTCTCCGATTTGTTGGCCGCATCGGATTTCTGATAGAGCTGGCCGCTTTCCGGGTGATAGGTCCAGGTGGTGAGGTCGGCGGTTCCGGGGCTGGCGGGCCAGGTGGCGGCGGTCCATCCGGCGTCGCTGCGGAAGGTTTTCAGCGTTTCGATCTGGCCGTGGGAGTTGTATGAATATTCGAGAGGATAGGCGCCGCCGCCCCAGACGCGGAAGATTTCGCCCCGCAAAGTATAGCTTATGCGAATCACGGTGGTATCAGGACGTGTTTCCGTCGCCACCATTCCGGCTCCCGCACCGCCTGACGGATGATAGGCGTATTGCGTGGTTTTCCCTGCATGGACCCTGCTGGAGATCCTTCCCGTCGTGGGATCATAAACCGTCGTGGTGACGACGCCGCGCGGCGACGTGACGGTTTCAAGCCTGTCGAGGGCGTCATGATCGTATTCCGTCGGGGTCGAAACGGTTGGAGTCGTCGCGGAATTGGGCAGACCGTCAACGGCGATTTCGACGGCATCCAGATTGGAGTCAGGAACATCCGTGGTGGTGGTCACGATGCGCGTGGCGCGATTGATGGCAACCGTTCGCGTGGTGACGTGGCCTTGCGAATCAATGGATTCCGCTACAGATGCGATTCCCGCGCCGAGCCCGGTGAGATTCTCCCTGCTGGTGGAAAGCGCGGTGGCTGTGGGACTATCATCGCCCAAATAGGTTGAATTCACGGTTTCCTTGAACCAAGCGCCGCCCTCCTCAACGTATGAAGTTTGGGTTTCCTCGATTGAATCGGGGCCGGCCAGATCAATGATCCCGTTTCCGTTCAAATCCCTCGCCTGCCGGGTCAGCGCTCCGTTATCGGCGTCATAGGCAAACAGAATGGGAGCTTCGCCGGGAACCGTTCTTGAAGTAACTCGCTCTGTGTAAGGATCAAATTCCGTCTGCGAGACAATCAGGCCGGATGGGCTATTTGAGGCGGTGCGCCACGTATCGCCATCGAGATTCCGCCAGCTCGTGGAATAACGGAGTGAATTCTCCGCAGCGTTGGATTCCTTGGACCACAGGCCGTTGGCATCGGTCCCATAATCAAAATATCGCGCGACCATGCCGGTTCCGGTGATGGAGTATGTCTGTCCGTCCAAATAGCGGGTCGTGATTTCCGTGGCGGTATCGGGACGAGTCCGGG
The DNA here is from genome assembly GCA_947462535.1 of Akkermansiaceae bacterium. Taxonomy (GTDB): domain Bacteria; phylum Verrucomicrobiota; class Verrucomicrobiia; order Verrucomicrobiales; family Akkermansiaceae; genus Luteolibacter. Next base: position 28,522 of record CANHPN010000024.1, read on the forward strand.
TGACGATACGTCCGCCGCTTGTATAAACGGTGCCCGTCACAAGGCCGTCCTCGCGAGTTTCGGAAGTCACCCGGCCTGAAACATCGTAGCCGGTAGCTGTCGAAAGGCTCAGACCTCCCGCGCTGCGGGTGGTGGAAGTGAGCCGCCCCATCGGATCATAAACGCGCGAGGTAATGATTCCGGCGCGCGTCTCTTGAGTCACGCGGTCCTCCGCGTCATAAATATCGAAGGTGGTGACGATGCCTTGTTCATCGGTCTCAGACGAAAGCCTTCCATTGACCCACACCGCATCATACGTCGTCCGGACGTTGCCGCCATCTTTGACGCTTGTTTGCGTCAGCCGTCCTTGCGCGTCATAGGTATGCAGGATGATTCCCAAAGAGGCGTAGCCTGCTGCGGTTCTCACCTGTGATTCCTCTTTCAGGAGATTGCCTGCCGGTGAAGTGATTCTGACAGTTCGAAGGGTTTTCCCTTCGACTCCGTATGGATGGTAATCATCCGCTTGTGTGACGATTTCCCTCAAGTGATCGCCGGATGATGACGGCGTGAAGGCATCCGTGGAAACGATGTAAGCGCCCAACTCGTAGGTGTGGATCTCCTGTCGACCATCTGGCTCTTGAATGTAAGCAAGTCGCCCTTTTAGATATTCTGGAACATCCGATGTGGTTGCAATCGTGGCTGTTTCCCTGCCGTAATAGGAGCCGTCGGTGCGAGCGACAATCGGCAGATAATCCATATCTGGATAGTCCTCATAAATCGGAAAATCCCAGGACCAAAGATAACTGAGATAGGGCCAAGTGTATTTCTCTTCGACGACTGTGCCGAGCACGCGTTTTTCCACCAATGAAATTTCCGTTTGGAAATAGGTGTAGCCAATCGAAGCGTAGTCGTAGATCGTTAACTGGCAATTCGCTGTCGTCGCGTCCGCCGGTGATGCGGGAAGGTTCTTCCAAGGGCGAAAAACATATTCGATTTTTCCGGATCGCCCTCCGTCTCCATAGTAGGAGTAACGCTCCCACGACCCATCCGGCTGATTGATCCATTTCAAACGACCATAGTTGGCAGCATCTCCCGAATTTTCATGAAACGCCCAAGTGGTGGTCAGCGCGTCTCCGTCCGGGTCTTGGATGGAAGTTATTTTTTCAGTTCCCCAGGGATACGCATGATAGACATCCCGGACTTGCGAAACAACCAAGCTCGTGGTCGGATGAAACACCGTTGTTTCGACTTGCTTGTCGCCATTGCCCAGCGTGGTTTCCACGCGGCTTTCGGAACGCAGGCCTGCAATCGTCGAAAGCCATGTTCCGCCAATCGCGCTGAAAACCTGTTCCTTGGATATAGCGCCCTGAATTTCAGTAACCTTGATTTCAGGAATGGACGCGGAATTCTGTGGACTGGAGATTCTCCAGATTTTCGACGCTGCTCCGCTTGTTTGATAAAGCCCTGAAACTTTCGCCCCAACCTGTGAAATCGGATAAAACCTGATCTCATACGACGTGGCGCTGATCGTCACGATATCCGCCAAGGTCTCTGGAGCCTTAATTTGACGCAGCGCATTGGTTCCCGAATCCCTGATCACCTCAACATCCGGGGACACGCTCACATAATTCAGCGCACCCGCAGTGAAAAGATCAGGAGAAATGGTTCCTGACGAAAATGAAATTTCACCGGCCGATCCATTTGCGGAGCCTCCCAACGAGAAGCTTCCGCCCATGCCGCCAGAAGCCGAACCGCCTGATGCGTCACCGTCACCCGCAGCGCCAGAGCTGCCCGATGTTGCAGGTTTCAAGACGACTGTCCATGTGCCTGTGTATGCCTCACAACCCAGACCGCTTTCATCAACGGTGGAAATCTCCTCGCCATTGATATACACCTTGAAACATTGAGGACAGTCGATCTCCATATGCGCGGTGGAGACCTTTGAACCACTGATCATCATGGTGTAAGGCACATCCGGCTTGAGCTTCACTTTTCCATCCGGGGATGGAGTATAATAACCGCAACCCTGGCCCGTCACGGGGCCGATTGTCTTGTCATGGAGTTGGACGGTGAACGTCCCATCAGCGCACATGGCTCCACGGAACGTGACCTCCACCTGGCCGTCGCAAGTGGTGCATTGGGCGGAAATTTCTCCGGTGAAAAGTAATGCTCCAAGAAAAGGCAGGCAAATAGTTGAAAGGCGCATGGATCAGAAGGGACTGAGATTAAAAACATCGAGCTGGCGAGCGGAAGCGTCGGCAACCGGATCGGCAAGAGCCGGATCTCGTCCGGCAAGGTATTCCTCCGCATTGTTCATTCCGTCGGCATCATCATCACCTGCGGCGGAGTTGATCAGGGGTGACGTGCCGAGCAGAACTTCAAGACCGTCTGGGATCAAATCGCCGTCCGTGTCCCAACCGAAGGGAAGCGTGCCCGCAGAAAAAACCTCGCTCCAGTTGGAAAGACCGTCGCCATCGAAATCCGCGTCTTTCGCCTGTTGAAGCGTTGTTATCAAAGGATCATCGTGACGATGAAGCCGGACGAACAGCTTGTTCGGGCTGGACTCCATGAAGAATTCATGCCCGCCGGTTCCGAAAGCCATGTAGGGCGCGTAATGCCAGGTCACCAGATCATGCGACCACTGATAGAAATACGTGCGTTGTTCCACGCCCGGCCACTCCGATTTCCACGTCCCTCCAGTCCAGGGAACAAACGTCATTTGCTCGTCGAGCGCATCGGCTTCGGAAAGGACTCCGGGAACCGTTAGGGCAAGGACGGCGATTGAAAGCTTGAGCGATGGTTTCATGATCGGCTATTGATTGGCATTATTTGCTTTGCGATGGGTCGCGCTCCCAGAACTTGATTACGATGTCCTCCGGCTTGGGTGGATTCGCCAGCAAATAGGCTTTACGCTCGGCGTGGGCTTTCTCGCGGGCGTGGTAGGCTTCCTCCATTCGCTCGCCCTCCTTGCGATAGAGATCGTGGATTTGCTCCAATGTATCCATCGCGGGACTATTGGTGTCGCCTTCGACTAGGATGAAGGAGGGGCCGGCATCGGCGAGGTCGGGGATCTTGGGGATTTCCGGGACTTCGGGCCCTTTGTATTCAATACCCCGCGCTTCGGCAATTTCCTTCCAGCGGCGTGTGTCGATGCCGCCGATTCCCATCAGCAGCCCGAAGTCGTAGAGCGTGCCGTCTTGCGCGTCCTTCACACGATAGGTCGAAAAGCCGCTGAAATGGTTGAAATTCAGGTTGCTCCAAGCCGTGACCGCATCGCCTACCCGCCCGTTCGGGTAAATGCGAAGCAGCGTGCGGTTGTGGTCATACACGGTAGCGGACAGGAACACGAGTTCGGTGCCCCGATACTTTTCTTTCAGCTCGGCCAGTCTGGCGATTACTGCTGGGTCGTTGGGCGGCAGTGCGGGAAGTGGCGCGGGTGGATCAAGGAGGTTCGGATCCTGGACAGCTTGCACCGTGACGTTGATCGTTCCTGTGATGGGTGGAAGGTCCGCCATTTCCGGGGCCTCCGTCACGTCCATGCGGCTGGTGCGGGAATTTAGGACCTTGAAGTCGATAGGCTCAGGTTTCAGGGCGGGTTGAGAGGGAGTTCCGTCAGTAATCAGCACGGGAATCTCAACATCCCATTTGGTGACGAGCTCCTGAGCGTTCAGCCCGGACAGACCGGCTCCGATGAGAAATATGCTGTGAAAGGTGCGATGGAGTGTCATAACGAATTCTAGTTCAGGCACTTGACCGCTCGATACTGTTGAACTGATCCAACACAATGTGAAGCGACTGGAACACTCCTATCAAAGGTTCATCCCTCAAGTCACGCTCCAAAACTCATACCCTCTTCATTTTCAATGGTCCTTTTTCCTTTTCCTTGGAGGTGATGGCTTCGGAGGAGGAGAGAATTCCCGGCAAACTGCCTCCGCCAACCGGGCGTTGAAGACCAGCTCTGGTATTTCCCCGGCGTCGTGCATGGCTTTCAGCATGTCGTGATTCACCTTGATCGGATCCTTGGGGCAACGGACGTGCTTGGGCCATTCCGGAATCTCTTTTGCTAGAATCTCGCTGCAAATGATCACGCACTCGTCGCAAATGTAGATTCCGGGGCCGGCAATCAGCTTGATGACACTGGTGTGGGGCTTGCCGCAGAACGAACAGGCGCAGGTTTTTTCTGAACTAAAGATGCTCATTGAATTGTTTTACGGAGTGAATCAATGCCTCAGCCTTCTGCCGCCTTCCGGATGGCGTCACGGATTTTCGTTTTTTCTCCGGGTCCTTTCACCATCTCGAAGAAGCATTGGCCGCTGCTGCGTTCCTCCCAGAGTTTGCCGAGGCGTTCTTTCTCGTAGGTGTCGTCATTGGTGGAGCGGTCCTCGCCTTTGTATTCGACGACGAGGATCTTGCCGTTCTTGAGCTTCGCGACGAAATCTGGATAGAAGCGGTCGGTGCTGGTTTGGAGCCAGAACGAATGCACGGGCTGGCGGTCGAGGTTGCGGACCCACCACTCGATTTCTGGTTGTTCGTCCAGGTATTGGGCGCAAAGAAACTCTTCCGGCGTGTTGCCCTTTTCAGTCTGGATCTCCAGTTCGCCGACCTTCTCGTAGTAGTGTTTCAGGAAGTCTCCGCTGCGCTTGCAAACCCAGCGGGCCGGGTAGGCGTTCGGGTCGTAAACGAAGTTGTAGCCGCCACCGACACGCACTTTGACGGTGTTGTGCTGGGCGAGTGAGATTACCGAGCCATTCGATAGAGACACGTCACTTCGTTGGATCGTCCATCACCACGGCTTGTTTCATCTCACCTACCTGTCGAAATCATCGACCGCAACGGGAGCCGCAGTGAACGGCGTGGTGCGCAACACCGACTTCGGCGTGGATGAGTTTCTCGCCCGTGACTGGACCGTCTATTCGCCACAGTGCGGCACGATCTATGATGGGTGGGACCAGCAGGGGAAGGTGCAATATCGGTCAAACCATTGATGAGCCGAACGGTAACCTGCTGGCCGACCATCTTGGCTTCGTCCATGCAGGAAAAGCAGCGGGTCCGTCTGCTGCCGCCCTCCTTCCATGCGAGGGTGAACTGGTCATATCCATCCTTTCGGTTGATCGTGTAGATCCGGACCTTGGTCGGACCTGTTCCAATTTCCACGATTGCACTGCGTCGTTTGCGTTTCTGGGTCATCGAACCCGGCTTCCGCGTCAACTTGTGTGGAATTGTGTGTGGAAAACCTGTCGCGGTTTTCGGTGATGGCACGCAATCCTCTGATTGATAAGGACTTGCGGAGATCGTGCTAGACGATGGCGGACAGGGTGGGGACAGTGTGTTAATTAGCATAAAATCAATCAGTTGTAGCAATTCGGAGGGGCACTCAGGTGAAATTCCACACACAA
>CANHPN010000025.1 GCA_947462535.1 Akkermansiaceae bacterium
CGTTCGGTGAAATGGGTCGTCGATTTCGGCCTGAAACACCGCGATCTGGAGGACATCACCGCCATCGGAGTCGATGAAGTCACCTACAGCAAGGGCCACCGCTACATGACCCTGGTCTACCAGATCGACAGCGGGCGCAAGCGTCTTCTTGGTATCATCCGAGACCGCGACACCCAATCCCTCACGAGCTTCTTCGAGTCCTTCGGAGCAGAGCGCTGCGCGAGAATCAAGGTCGTCTGTTCCGACATGTGGAAACCCTATCTGACCATCAGGCAGGCCACCAAACTGCGCGACCTGCTCAAATACGATCTCAAGTCCATGCGCGCCCTCGCACTCAAGGAATCCTTCGACGCCTTCTGGCAATACGAAAGTCCGCGCTGGGCATCGTCGAGGGGCTCAACCTGCGAATTAATCTGTGTATGAGAAAAGCTTACGGTTACCGCAGCTTCGAAATGCTGCAAATCTCTCTCTATCAGACACTTGGAGATCTACCCGAACCAAAATTCACCCACAGATTTTGCTGAAGAGCCCATTTTCGGAAATGAAATTAGGATCAATAAGGTCATCCAGTTCCAATGACTCCAAACGGCGGTTGATCCATTCTTCAGGATACATTGAATCCTTATGTGGCTTCTTTGGCATTATTTTAGCTTGTTAGATCTCTCTTCAATTTTCCTCTGTCGCCAGCCTCGTGAATAGGGTCACGTGAATAAGGCTAGGTTATACATTTCAACATACCCAACATCTCACGCCGCGCTTGGCTGCACTTCCTTGCGGATGGCTTCGCCTTTTTCGCGGTCGGCGCGCATGAATTCGTATTCGAGTTGGAGGTTCATCCAAATGCCGGGGGTGATGCCGAAGAAGGCGCTCAGGCGCAGGTCGTATTCGGGGGTGCAGCGGCGTTTGCCTTGTTTCATTTGGGTGAGGTGAGGCGCGGGAATGCCGCAGCGGCGGGCGATCTCCGCTTGGGACAGGTCCGATTCCTCAAGCGTTTCGCGGAGGGTCTCGGCGAAGAAGTTGAGCAGTGGAATGAGTTGCGGTTTCTTTTTCATGGTGGTGGCTCAGTGATAGTCGGTGATTTGGACGTCGGCGGCGTTGCCGTCTTTCCAGCGGAAGACGATGCGCCACTGTTGGTTGATGCGGATGCTCCAGAATCCCTTGAGATTGCCGGAGAGTGATTCGAGTCGGTTGGAAGGTGGTTGGCGGAGTTGGTCGATGGCAATGATCCGGTGAAGCTGACGGAGTCTCATGAGCGCCCGTGGCTGAATGTCGCCCGGGAATTTCCGAGAGGTTTCCCCATGAAAGACTTTGGAGGTTTCCTTGCAGGTGAAGTTTCCGACCACTTGCGGTGAACGTTGCCGGATTTGATAATGATTTCAAGGTGAAAAGTTGCTTTTTCAATCCAGCCTATTTTCAAAACGCAGGCTTGGGACTTGGGCGAAGTCCATGGTGTTGAGCGCTCCTTTCACGGATCAATCGTGAAGCGACGAGCGCCGCCAAAATTGCCGCGAGGACTGCCAGGCCCGGCAGCCAGACGGACGCCATGCCGAGCGCGGCCCATTGCGCGGTCAGGCAGACGCCGGCGACCACCAGGAAACCCAGACGCCGCGTGAAATCCGCCGCCCCGCAAAGCAACGTGAGAACGACGACGAATACCGCCATGAACTCGATTTCCCAGACCGGTGCCAGCCTCGGATATTCGCGGACCTCGGCCAGCCCCTCGTTGGACGCGATGGCGGCGATCAGGCCGGATAGATTTTGCGAGAAGGTCCGGGTCGCGGGTTCGGCGGCGCTGCGGTCGTCGCGCAGGATCACCGGGTCGGGCGCTTGTTTCGGGAAAAGATCGTCGTCGCCATCGACCAGGGTTTCGGCGGAAATTTCGGCGTAGCCGGAAATCGGTTTCAGTGGCGTGGTGAGGCGGCCGCAGTCGTCGATCGGAACAATCGGCCCGTTAGTGCTGAGCTTGAGGTATTGGCCGAGCCGGACCTCCACGCCGGCCGTCGGGAGATCGAGCCGCTGGAGCACGGCTAACAGCGGAAAGCCGAGAACAACGCGATCTTCCCAGCGGGCCAGCAGCGGGGAGCCCCCATCGCCCGCCTCGGCTTCGAGCACGGAGAATCCCGCCAGCGCGTCTTCTCCACCGAGGATCACGCCGGAAATCGGGACCCGGTTCACCACCGCCAGTGAGGAGGTGTTTCCCTGGACGGCGGCGAGCGGGATCGAAGCGCGGCGGAACGCCGGCGGCATCGACGAGGCGACCGCGCCGCGGGAAAGCGGCGCGGCCATCACCAGCGAATCAAAGCGCGACAGCGATTTCTCCAAAGCCGCCAGCCCGACCGGGTCCGGCGTCTCCCACGCCAGCACCGCCGCCGAGGCCGCCTTCTTCGCGCCGAGCCGATAGAAGTTCGTGAAAATCACCGCAAGGTCGATCGGCGCGGGAGGCGACGATTGGAAAAAGCCCCCCGGATCGTCTTCCAGCGCGACGATCACCGGGGCGTTGCGGCGGTCTAACTTCGAATCCGTGGAAAACGCCCGCAGCTTCCATGGGTCGGCGCGAGTCCCCTGCCCGGTCACGAAAAGTGGCGGATTGACGAAGCTGCCAGCGACTGTCGTGAACGCCGCGCGGTCCACTCCCGTTCCCGGCACCACCACCCACACGGCGAGGGCCGCCGCCGAAATGAGCAGCGCGCGCAGTCGGCGATGGAACGAGCTGGTCACTTTTTCGATTGGCGGATCGCCTTGAGAACCGGCGCGAGCGGAGCCTCCAGCGGCGTGCCTGCCGTCACCTCGCCGAGCAGGCGCGCGGCCGTCGCGATGTGCGGCCGATACCACTCGTCGCCGCGGTTTTTCACGATGTTGCCGTAAGCACCGAGCGCCTGCATCAGGCGTTGGGCGGCGCATTCGTGGAACAGCTTTTCCAGCGGGCGCTCGTCGGCGATTTCCTCCCAGAGCTTGAGAAGCTGCTCGCGCTCCTCGGCGGAGTGGTCCATGTAGGGATCGAAAATCAGCGACGCGAGATCGTATTCCTGACGGCCGCGGCGGAGGCCTTGGAAGTCGATGAGCCAGACCTGGTCGTCCTTGATCATGAGATTTTGCGACTGGAAATCCCGGTGCACCAGATGCCGCGCGACCGTGCCGAGACGCTGCGAGAGATCGATGAACGCCTCGTTTTTCCTCAGTCCGCCGGCATCCAGCCCGAGGAAATCCTCGACCATGTATTCGAAGAAATACTCCTGTTCCCAGCGATAGAGCGCCGCGTCGAAGGGCGGCATCAGGTGGAAATCCTTCGCCGGCTTCGCATAAAACAACTTGTCCACCTGCTCGAACGCGGAGCGGTAAAGCGGCAGCCGCTCTGCAAACGGCCGGTCTTTCAGCGATAACAAATCCACGTCGCCCAGGTCCTCGACCAGCGCCACGCGATACCTCGCCCGCTCATGGATGATCGTCGGCACGCGCAATTTCGCCTGTTTCAGGAACTGCGCGACCGGGATAAACTGCGAGTTGTCCTCGCGCTCCTCGTTCCAATGCACGCCGATGAACGGCTCGTGGCCCGGCGTTTTCACACGGACGATCGTGCGGCCCGAGGCGCCGCGTTTGATCGGCTCGAGGGTGATGCGCACGGTCGGGTCCACGCCGAGGAACTGGCGGACGGTGGAAAGGATCGCTTCGGTTGGCATGGGCGGGGGAAACTAGCGGGAAAAACCGCCCTTCTGCCAAGGGAAATCCGGTGCCATCTCACTCATGATGGAAAAACTGAAATCCATTTGTCCGAGAGAATAAACAGTCCGGTGCGATTACCCAGTGGAAATTTCCAGCCACATGGTTTTCGGCCAATTCCTGACTGGCTGACGCAAGCGGCGAGCCCATTTAGTGGTCCGAGGCGGCCTCGGGATCTCCGATCGCGGTGGCGAGCTCCGCGGTGATTTCGGCGTGAACGCGGGTCAGCGCCGAATAGGCGGAGAAGCCCCCGGGGCCCCCGGATTTAAATTCAGCGCGCGTTTTGAGGGCCCGCTCCAGAGTCCGGATGGAGGTGCTTATTTCCTGCATACCGACCAGCAGTTCGCGGTCGCCCTTTTCCGTATAGCGGAAAAGGCGATCGGTCTCGCTCCGGCAGGTGTCTTGGACGGATCTCAGCTGTTCGGATTCGGCCCTGGAAATGCTACGAAAATCCCGTTTCGCGAGCCAGTCGAGAGGCTCGGTGACGCGGCGGAGTTCGGCAGCGAGAACCGCCCGGGAAATGTAGCCGGGGCGATTCCCAGAGCTTTGGAGGGTGAGCATTTTCGCCGAGTAATGGTAGGGTGCTTGCTGGGCGAGCTCCTCCAGGCGGCGGCGGACAAAGCTGTTGGAAAGGTAGTTGCCGATTGCCTGAGAGGCGGCTTTTTCCCGGATCTCCCGGAACTGTGCGGAAGTTTTCTCAAGGTCCTCGCGGGGAGTCATCTCCGACAGGTCGACGAGCTCCTGGAAGTTAGAGGCGAGCAAGACTTCGTATTCGAGGAAAAATCCGGGGTTTTCCAGGGCCAGCATCGAGGGCAGGTAAGCGGCGGCGGCGGCGGGGAGGACTAGGCGGCCGCCTTTGCCGGGGCCTAACGACTGGAGCTGCTCCCAGAATCCCTGCGGCAGCTTGAAGGCCCCGCTTTCATCGATCAGGCCGATGATCGTGGCATCCGGCTCGCGGCCGGAAATCGCGGAGCTCGCGAGCACGGCGGCGGCGGCGCTGATCGCGTGACTTTTATTCGATCGGAGCGACGTTTCCAAAGCGCTGCTGGTGACGGTGACGCGCCCGCCCGCAGGCAGGCTGCCGTGTTGTTGTATGAGGATTCGGCGCAGCGCGATGTTCAGCCGCGAGAGCCGGTGATCGTCATTCGTGGCACCAATGGTCACGGAAAATGGCCTCGGCGCACCCTCCCCGGCCGGGATTATTTCGGCGGACATTTGGAGCGGAGCGCGGCTGAGAACCCATTTTACGGACTCGTCGTTACCGACATTTTTCCAAAGCGGCGTGAAAACCCGCGCCTCGGAAAGGAGGATACCGGGCGTGGCGGGCACCGCAGCCACCACTGCCTGCGGGGGCTTGGGCTCTACGGCGGCCACGGTTTCGTAGGCGCTGAGGTTGGGAATCCAGCCCTGCCATGCGCCGCGCTCCCCGGCGGCGCGCAAGACCTCCGCCCGCGGATGGGCCGGATCGGAAACGAGCATGACGTCCGTCAGGCAAGCGGCCAGCGCCTGGCCATGGGTCCCTGACTCCGGCGTCTCCAGCCAGGTTAGCTGCTGCCAGATCCGCTCTCTGGCTTTCGCGGCCTCCTGCGGATCGGCTGGTGGCAGGTGTTTTTCTGCCTGGAATCGGGCGATGAGCTCCCTCGTCTTGCTGTTAGCCGGATCAAGGGTTACCGCGAGCGCGAGCATCTGTGCTGCGGCACGGCGGTTTGCCGCCGTTTTGAAATCCAGGCCCTCGGCCAGCGTCGCGAGCTGCCGGGAAAGCCCCGCCATCGCCTCGGCATCCAGCGGGACCCGGTCGCGCCGGAACGCCACCGGGCCTTCTGCGGGCGGCGCGAACTTTTGCGCGAAAAGGCAGGTCGCCGCTCCCAGCGACAACCCCGCGACTCGCCACAAATGGAATTTTCTCGGACGCATCCTGCTTGATTTAAACAAATATAATATACGCCGCCTCACAAGCGAACATTGCAGATATCGCCCGGCCGGGCCTGAATCGTCGCATGTCCGACAGCGTCCCGAGTCTCGAAACCCGCGAAGAAGTCATGTTTTTCGACACCGACTGCGGCGGAGTCGTCCACAACCTCGCCTACCTGCGGATGATCGAAACCTGCCGCACCCGCCTCGCCGCGCAAATGGGCATGGATTTGCCGACGATGTCCGGCACCCAAGTTTACCCCGTGGTCACCCGCACCGAGGTCGATTACAAACTCCCCGCCAGGCTCGGCGACTGGCTCGTCATCCGCGGCCGGCTGGATGAGATGTCGCGCGCCCGGTTCTGGTGCGCCTTTGAAATGGTCCGCGAGTCCGACGGCGCGCTCCTTGTCACCGCCCGCCAAGCCCTCGCCCTCGTCCAAATGCCCGCCGGCAAACCCATGCGCCTGCCCGCCGAATGGGCGCGGCGATCGTCGTGAGTGCCGATGCATGTCGTGGACAGGAGATTCCAACAAATGTGTCCCGGCTGTCTATCGATTCTTCCGAAGGTGCGTCATGGCGCGGAGGATGGCATCGAGCGTGGCATCCAGATGTTTGGCGAGGTCTTCGGCGAGGAAACGCAGGACATGGCAGCCATTCTCCTGAAGCAAGGCGTCCTTGCGGCGATCACTGCGATAGGCGGCGGGGTTTGATAGATGTTGTGGCCCGTCGATCTCGATGGCGAGCCTGAGCCCGGCGCAATACAGGTCGATCTCCATCTCGCTCCAACCATCGAAGGGGATTGGGAGCTTGGCATTGAGCCGGAACAGGCCGGCGGTTTCAGGCTGGGAGTCGAGGCGCTGGAAAAGAAAGGCCTCGGAGGCGCTGCGGGCGCGCTCGTGGTCGTTGTTAGTTCGTGTGGCGGTGACAAAAAGATTTCCGAGAGGAATGTCCACGCCATCGCGGATCAGGCGGCGGACACTGGCGGCGTAGTCCTTTTTCCATGCGGGATCGATAGGGAGCGGAACCTCGCTCGGCCAGCCGGGAAGTGCGCTGGCGGGGAGCAAAATGGTGTAGCCGACTGCTTCATATCCCGCGCAACGCTTGTCGAACATCCGGGAGAGCATCGGGACATCGAGGTCGGCGTAGTCGTGGACCCTGACTTCGCGTTTGCCGTCGTGGAGGCGGTGGAGGCGTCCGGCGTATTGGGCGATGATGCCGCGCCAGGAGACGGGCATGGTTAGAAAAAGCGTGTCGAGCCGCGAGTCGTCGAAGCCCTCGCCGACGAATTTGCCGGTGGCGATGACCACGCGGGATTCGTTTTCCGGAACGGCGGCGAGTTGGGCGATCGCCTCGCGCAGGGATTTCCGGCCCATGCCGCCTTGGAGGATGATCAGGTGCGGGGCGTGCGGGCGGATCAAATCCGCGAGGACCGCCACGTGCCCGGTGCGCTCGGTGAGGACCAGCGGTGATCGACCTTCGTGCAGGGCGGCGGCGACGTCGTTGCAGATCATGAGATTGCGCTGCTCCGAACGGATGATTTCCGCGCATAGGTTCTGGTATTCAAGCCGCCGATCGGGATCCGGCTCGGAAGCGGAACGGAGGCCGGTCGGGCGGACGATGACATGATGGGTGAACGGTCGGGCATCCGCCTGCTGTCTGGCATCCACGCGGTGGCGGACAGGGCCGCACTGCATGAAGATGATCGGATGATGGCCGTCCTTCCGGGCCACCGTCGCGGAAAGTCCGAGCACGAAACGGGCCTTGGAGCGGCGGGCCACGAGCTCGAAACTGTGAGCGGATAGATGGTGGCATTCGTCAATGATCAGATGCCCGTAGTCCGCCACGCGGTCATCGACGACGTCTTTGCGGACGAGGCTTTGGATGAGGGCGACGTCGATTCCACCTGTCAGTTTCTTGTGCCCGCCGCCAAGGCGGCCGATGGACTTGGCGGGCAGGCCGAGGAATGAGGAAAGTCGCTCGATCCATTGTTCCAGCAGTTGCTGGCGATGGACCAGGATCAACGTGTTCACCCCGCGGGCGGCGATGAGATGGGCGGCAAGCACGGTTTTGCCGAAGGCGGTGGTGGCAGACAGCACGCCGGTGTCGTGCGCGAGCATCGCGGTGGCGGCGGTTTCCTGTTCCGGGCGGAGGGTGCCGGTGAAATGCAGATCGAGCGGGGTTCCAGTAACGCGTTGGTCACGAATCAAGGGTTTGATTTTCAACTCGGCGAAGAGCGTTAGAATTTCCTCCAGGCAGCCGCGTGGCAGCGCAAGGTGTGCGGGCAGATCTTCTCCGCAGGCGATGACGCGGGGTTTGTCGTGGGTCGGGAGTCGCATGGCTTGGGCGCGGTAGAACTCCGGGTTCTGGAAGGCGGCGAGGCGCAGCAGGCGGTTCCGGACGGCCGGTGGAATCCCTTGTTTTGTTAGATAGACGAGATCTCCGAGCACGATTTCGGTTTCCCTCGGCAAAGGACCACTGATGGGCGGCTCGCGGTGCCGCCGCGATGGAAGGGCGTTCCACGGCTCCGGCTCCTCGTCGGTGGATAGGGCAAAGCGCACGCCGACCACGCGGCCACGGCTTTCCGCGTCCTCCGTGATGGATTCGATGCGATCACGAGACAAGCGCTGGAGGGAGGAGAGAAACGCCCAAGGATCCGGATGGGGAGTGAGAGCTTCATCGACGAACACGCTGTTGCCCTTTTCACGAGGGCCTTTCTGCATCGGGAGGGCGATCAGGTTGCCGAAGCCGCCCTTGGGCAGCGTGTCTTGGTTGGGAAACAGGCGGTCGTAAGACGCAAGGCCGAGTTCGGGACGCCGCTCCATGGTTTCCGTGAGGATGAACGATCCGAGTTTGCGCGCGAGAGTGGCGGGAACGGCGCCGGTGAAGAACAACCAGACATGGCCGCCATTGCCGGAGCGCGAGCGCTCGAGCGCGGCTGGAATTTGCAGGATGCGGCAGGTCTCCATCACCGCGAGCACGTCATCCCGCCAGGATTCCTTATCGAAATCCATGGCGAGGAAATAACAGGTTTCGTCCGCGAGCATCGGATAGACTCCCGCGATGAGTTCCTGCCCCGCCTTGTCTTTTCCTGATAGGTGCGAGTGGATGACTTCATCGGTCACCGGCAGGAACGCGCGGTGCGGGCAATCGCCGCACTTGATCCGGGGTTTCTCACAGATGCCGCGGGCCCATTCATTACCGCAAACCGGGGCATATCCGGGGTGACCGGTTTTCTTGCTTACGAAACGGCGCGGATACACATCCTCCCGCCCGCGAAACAACGAGCGGAACAGCGCGACCTTTTCCTCCGACGTGCTGCGCGCATGCACGCTGGCGGGATCAGCCGAGGTGGGTGGTCTATCGAAAACGCCGCTCATGTCCCAAAGTGCCACCCCGATCACGGCGTGTCGAGGCGTCTTGCCGGTTGCGGAATGCCACTTCAACTTCCGTCCGGCTGCACCTCGTAGGCCATGATCGCCAGCCGCAGGCGCGAGCGGGCCAGCGCGAGCCCCACCAGCGAGTGGCAGACGACCGCCGCGAGCGCGGTGAAATGATAGATCCAGCCGCAGCTCCTTGGCTGTCATCGGGTCGAAGCCCTCGGGCAAGTCGTTTTTCCAAACCGTTTCCAACGGCCGGAAGCCTCTCAGCTTGAATCCACCCGCGCAAGGCTCGACAAAACCCGCCGGAAATGCTGTTCTCACGGCGATGATGGATGGCTCACTGCTCGTGCTCGGGATCGCCGGACCGGAACTTTCTCCGGAGGAGGCGGCGCTTTTCCGCAAGCTGCAACCGGCGGGTTACATCTTCTTCACCCGCAACATCGTCACCGCCGAACAGACGCGCAAGCTCACCGACGACCTCCGCGACTTGTCCTCGGAGACGCCGATCATCGCCATCGACCAGGAAGGCGGGCGGGTGACGCGGACCAAGGAAATCGCCCCGGCCGCGCCCTCCGCTCCGGCGCTCGCGGCGAGGAAGGATATGTTGAAAATCGCGGAAGCGGGGGCTTTCACCGGCGACCTGCTGCGCCTGCTAGGTTTCAATTTGAACTTCGCACCCGTCCTTGATCTCGACCATTTCCCGGAAACCCAGAACGCGCTGCGCGGCCGTTGCTGGGGGCGCGATCCACAGCGCGTGATCGATTACGCGGGGCATTGGAACCGCTGGCTGCGGAAGCGCTCCATCGCGAGCTGCGCGAAACATTTCCCTGCCTGCGGCCGGGCGCAATCCGACCCGCACCACGATCTGCCGTCGTCGCCGGCGACTCTCGAAGAACTGCTCCGCGAGGACGTGGTCCCCTACACCGCGCTGATGCCGGAGCTGGACGCGATCATGCTCGCGCACGTAGAGTTTCCTAACATCGACCCGGATTTCCCGGCCTCGCTCTCGCCGCGGATCATCCGGCGCTTTCTCCGCGACCAGCTCGGGTTCGACAGGCATCTCGTTCTAACCGACGACCTCGACATGGGCGCGATCACCACCCGCTACGGCCGCGGCCAGGACGTGAAGCTGGCTATCGAGGCGGGCAATGATTTGGCGCTGATCTGCCACCGCACGGACACGGCGGAAATCGCGGCGCGGGCGGTTGCCGAGCTGCCGCACTGGATGACCGAGGAGGCGCGCGAGCGGGTGGAGAAATTCCGCCGCAAGCTCCGCGGGCCGCTCGTCTGGTCGGACAAGAAGTGGCGGGAAACCTGCGAGTCGCTCGCCAAGCTGGCGGCCGAGGTTCCTGAAACTGGGGAGTCCGCCGCTGAAAGCCCGGTGGCGGAATACTGAAGTGCCTGTTTTTAAAGATTGGTAGATCGCCAGCCACCAAGCCGGCCGAAGCGGCATCTTGCCAGCCGGGGGATTGGAGTGTAGTTTCACTGCATGCCCGCGAAACTGAAACCCGGAAGCCCATTTGAGAACGATCCGCTGTTTCTCGAAGTCATGGCCGAGGCACTAGCGATCCAAGATCGCTTCTCCGCCGCACCCGTTTACGCCAAGACCGGCAAGGGCTACCTCAAAAGCGTGGGTGTGAGCGAAATCAAGGAGTTGAAGAAGCAGCGGAATACTGGCTCGAAGAAAACTTCGCCATGACAGCGAGCGCGCGTTGGCTTGAGCCATTTTCATGGGATTTTGTCGTTGCCCAGAATGAGGTTCTCTGCAGTGAGAAAACAGCCCATCACGGCCCAACCTCCCTCCGACGGGGATGCGGTCGCCAAGGAATTCTGGGAAGAAGCGCGACAGCGTGAGATGAGTCTGTTCGATGCGATTGAAACATGCCGGAAATGTCACAGGCTCGCTCCGTTCACGAATTTCAACGGCAACACCTTTGCGGCGATCGCCAGAATTCTTGTGAAGAGGCTCAACTTGGATTTAATGCAGGAAAACCTCGTCCGCAGCTTGGCAGGCCACATCGTGGCGGGCGTGGCCAGCGAGGAGGAGGTCCGGGCCTTCAGGAAATTCTGCGAGAACCCCTGCTGAGCCGCGTCATTTCCCGAGCACCCAGGAAATGTGCGGGGTGTAGAGGTCGGGCTCTAGCAGGAATGAGTCGTGGCCTTTGTCGGAATGGACGATGATGTGCATGACATCGACCTTGGCTTCCTCCAGATGCTTCACCAGCTCCGCCTGCTCTTCCGGATAGAAACAGAAGTCGGAGTCGATCGAGAAGACCAGCCAGCGCTGGCCGGCGAGCTGCGCGCGCGCGAACAAGTCGGCGGGCGTTTCCGCGTCGCCTTCCTGGGTGGCGTCGTAGCGAGACCACAAGTCGATGATGCGCAGATAGGTGTTAGCATCGAAGCGGCGGACGAACTTTTTCCCCTGATGGAGCATGTAGCTCTGGAACTGGTCGCGCACGCGATACCAGGCGAGCACGTCGTCCGGCTGCACCACGTCCTGCCGCGCGCGGCGCTCGATGGCGTCGAGGTGGACGAAGGTTTTGTGGGAAATCATCCGGGCGAGGACGAGGCCGTAAAGCGGGCCCTCGCCGTCGTAGTAGTCGCCGCCGTTGAAATGCGGGTCGTTTTCGATGGCGAGGATTTGCTCGAAAAGGATCAGCCGGTTGAGGACGGTGGTTTTGAATCCCGAGGCGATGATGATCACGTTGTGGACGCGATCGGCGAAGCGGGTGGCGAAGGTCAGCGCGACCAGACCGCCGACCGACGGGCCGACCACCGCGTGCAGCGCGTGGATGCCGAAGTGATCCAGCAGCGATACGAAGACCTCTACCTGGTCCGCCGCAGTCACGGCGGGGAACGAGGACCCCCAGGGTTTTCCCGTCTCCGGGTTGATGGAAGCGGGGCCGGTGCTGCCGTAACAACCGCCGAGGTAGTTCGCGCAGATGACGAAATATTTGTCCGTGTCGATGGCCTTGCCGGGCCCGATCATGCCTTCCCACCAGCCCTCGTGCATTTCCGGCTGCCAGAGTTCGCCGACGCCTTCGATGCTTGGATTCAGGCCGACTGCGTGGTGCGAGCCGGACAGGGCGTGGAAGAGGAAAATCGCGTTGGAGCGCGCAGCGTTGAGCTCGCCCCAGGTTTCGTAGGCGAGCGTGATTCCCGGCAGCAGTCCGCCCTCGCGCAGCCTAACCGGATCGGCAGGGCTTCCGGTTTGGAAAAATTGGGTGCGGGTCTCGGCGGGCATGCGCGGAGCCTAGACGGCGTCCGCCATCGAACGCAAGGGCGGGAACGCCCCTTGCCAGCCCGGCAGGTGACGGCTATCGATTGAAAAATCCCTCGCCCCATGAAATCCGCGCTCCTTCTGCCAGTTTCTCTCCTGCTCTGCGCCTGCGGTCCCTCAAACGGCCCGAGCCTCGCCGCCGGAGGTTCCGCTCCGGCGCAAGATGGTCTCGGATTTCTCCCGAAAGAGGCGGAGAAGGGGACGTTGTTCACCTACTATCAACCGAAGGCACCGTCGAAGTGGCGGAATAACTGGGCCTCCAAGCTCGATCTCACCGGCGTCTCGTGGAACGACTCGCGGACGGCGACGCTCATTTCTCCCAGCCACGTGGTGATGGCCGCCCATTTTACGAGGCCGGCGAACGTGTCGGTGATGTTTCATGACAAGCGCGGAAAGCCTCATGAGCGCTTCATTTCATCGGTGAAAATGCTCACGGGCGTGGGCGATATCGCCGTGGCTAGGCTGAATCTGCCGCTGCCGCCGGAGGTGAAATTCTACCGGTTCGCCGACGCGGGCGATGCCGTCATCGGCAGGCCGGTCGTCGTTTCGGACCAGACGAACACGCTGTCGGTGCACCAGATTGAGGCGGTTTCAGGCGGGGTCGTGCGGCTGGGATTCGTTCCCGGGCTGAATCCGCTCTATCGGCGGAATTTGGTGGTCGGCGACAGCGGTAACCCGTCGTTTTTGTGGAAAAACGGCGAGCTCGTCCTGCTCGAAACGCACACCACGGGCGGCCCCGGAGCGGGTCCGTTTTACGGCGATCCGCAGGTCCAAGCGGCGATCCGCAGAGCGATGGCCGAGCTGGGCCGCTGAGGAAACGGCCGCGCCGGCCCCGCGCCGGCCCCGCGATTTCCCGGCATCCGGGCTTGGCAGCACCCTCACACCGGGCATTCTCCCCGCGTCCTTCTTCCCCTGTCCCACTTCTGCTTTTCAGTTTGTCAGCTTCTCAGCGTTTACCCAAAGATGTCTCCCGAACAACAACTCGCCCAACTCACCGCCGGCACCGCCAAAGTTCTATCCGAAAAGGAACTGCTGGAAAAACTCCGCCTCGGTCGCCCGCTACGCATCAAGCTCGGCGTCGATCCGACCGCCCCGGACATCCACCTCGGCCACACCGTCGCGCTGGAGAAGCTCCGCCAGTTCCAGCTTCTCGGGCACCAGGCCGTGCTGCTCATCGGCGACTTCACCGCCACCGTCGGCGACCCGACCGGCCGCTCTTCCACCCGTCCGCCGCTCACCCGCGATGAGGTGCTGGTCAACGCCGCCACCTACACCGACCAGGCCTTTAAGATCCTCGACAAGTCGCAAACCGAGATCGTTTACAACGGCGACTGGTTCCGCAAAATGACCTACGAGGAAGTTCTCAAGCTCAACGGCCGCGTCACGCTCCAACAGATGCTCCAGCGCGAGGACTTCCGCACCCGCCTCGATGCCGGCCAGGAAATCCGCCTCCACGAGCTCCAATACCCGATCATGCAGGGCTGGGATTCCGTGGAAATCCGCGCCGACGTCGAGATCGGCGGCACCGACCAGCTCTTCAACATCCTTGTCGGCCGCGACCTCCAGAAAGAGGAAGGCCAGCCGCAGCAAGTCGTCATGGTCATGCCGCTGCTCGAAGGCCTCGACGGCGTGAAAAAGATGTCCAAATCCTACGGCAACTACGTCGGCGTCAGCGACGCGCCGCAGGAAATGTTCGGCAAGCTCATGAGCGTTTCCGACGAGCTGATGGACCGCTACTACCTGCTCCTGCTGGGCGAGGCCCGCGACCCGTCCGGTCACCCGATGGATGCGAAGAAGGCGCTCGCCGAGAAAATCACCAGCCGCTACCACGGCCCCGCCGCCGGCCCCGCCGCCCGCGCCGACTGGGACACGCGCTTCTCCAAAAAAGACCTCGCCGCCGCCGAGCTGCCGGAAATTTCCCTCGCGGATCTTCCCGCCGATCTCACCGTTCTCAGTCTCACCGCCCACGCCTTCCAAGCCGCCTACGGCCTGGAAAAATCCAACGGCGAGCTGAAGAAGCAGTTCATCACCACGGGCTCCGTCCAGCTCAACGGCGAGAAACTCACCGACCCCGCCGCCGCCATCTCACCCGCCGCCGGCGACGTCCTCAAGCTCTCGAAAAAGCATGCGGTGAGATTCATCTGATCCAACCAACTGGAGCGCTGACTTAAGCCCACATCGGGCTCAAGCGCGTGTCCCGAATCGACTGGCAGCTATCATCCAAGGCCGATGAAATCCGCTTCATCGTCCTGCCAGAGCCGTGCGGACGGCAGCGGTCCGCACTCCTTATTTCGGGGCAAATTGCGAGTTTGTCGCCCGGAACAGCCGGAGTTTCCCGTAGCTGATGCGGCCTTCGAGATGCTCGAAAATCGGTTTCAGCGCGCCTTCCTCGTAGCCTTCGAAGGCGCTTTTCATGATTTGTTCCTCCTCGTCGGTGTAGAGTCCGCGCGGGTCGAGTTGAGCACCGTTTTCCAGCGCCAGGCCGAGGTGGGTCTCGATGGTGGACTCGGCGAGGCCGCGGGATTTCGCGATTTCCGCGACGGACTGGCCGTTTTTGAAGAGCTCCAGGGTGATCGCCGCAGTGCCGATGGTGACGCCGGGCGGGCGGGGAGGCGGCGCGGAAACGGCTTCGAGCGGCGCGAAATCCTGCCGCAGGTTTTCTGCTAGCCAGTCGTGGATTACGCCGAGAAACGCCTTGCCGTAGTCATCGAGTTTTTTCTCGCCGACGCCGGGGATGCGCAGCAGCGCGGCGTTGTCCTGCGGATAGTCGCGGCTGAAATGGCGCAGCGTGACATCCGAGAAAACCACGTAAGGCGGCACGTTGCGGGCGTCGGCGAGCTCCTTGCGGAGGCCGCGCAGTTTTTCGAAGAGGCCGGGATCGCAGGGGATGTCGCCGGTGCGGACGGTCTTCGCTTTGGGCGTGCTGAGCGCGCGGGTAAGCATGACGGACTCGCGCTTTTTGAGAACGTCGAGGCCGCGCTGGCTGACGGCGACGGTGGGGAATTTATCCTCGCTCGCGGCGAGCAGGCCGGCGCGGAGCAGTTGCCGACCGAGATCGACCCAATACGGGCGCGGCTGGTCCTTGCCGATGCCATGGGTGGTGATCTGGTCGTGTTTCCAGCGTTGGATTTTCTCCGACTGGCCGCCGGTTAGGACTTCGGAAACATGGTTCAGGCCGACGCTGAATCCGCCGACCTGGCGGATGCGCAGGACGCAACTGAGGAGCTTCTGGACATCGATGGTCGCGTCCCATTTTTCGCGGGGATGGAGGCAGTGATCGCAGCAACCGCAGTTTTCCTCGGTCCAGATCTCGCCGAAGTAACCCATCAGACTGACGCGGCGGCAGGCGTCGTTTTCGGCAAAATGCGTCATCTGGTCGAGCTGGCGATGGGCGATGTTGCGAGCCTGTTCGTCCGGGATTTCTTCGAGAAACTTCAGGTATTTCGTGACGTCGCCGCGGGAGAACAGCAGCAGGCAGTCGGCCGGCAGGCCATCGCGGCCGGCGCGGCCGGTTTCCTGATAGTAGCCCTCGATGTTCTTTGGCAAGTCGGCGTGGATGACGTAGCGGACGTTCGGTTTGTTGATGCCCATGCCGAAGGCGACGGTGGCGCAGGCGATCTTGGCCTCGTCGCGAAGAAAGGCGTCCTGGTTTTTCGCGCGCTCCGCCGGGTCGAGGCCGGCGTGATAGGCGACGGCGGAGAATCCCTGCCCGCGCAGCGTGGCGGCGAGGTTTTCCGCGCTTTTGCGGGACTGGCAATAGACGATACCGGAGTCCTCGGGCCGGGCGTTGGCGAAATTGCATACTTGCGCGGCGGCACCGGATTTCGCGATGACCTGGTATTTCAAATTCGGCCGGTTGAAGCTGGCGAGGAAGATGGCGGGGTCGCGCAGCTCGAGTTGTTTGACGATATCCTCGCGCACGCGCTCAGTGGCGGTGGCGGTCAGGGCGAGCACCGGGATGTGCGGAATGACTTGGCGGACCTCCTTGAGGCGGCGGTATTCCGGGCGGAAATCGTGGCCCCACTCGCTAATGCAGTGCGCCTCGTCCACCGCCAGCGCGGCGATGTTCCAATCCTTCAGCCGCGCCAGGAAATCCGGCAGCATCAGGCGCTCGGGCGCGACGTAGAGTAACTGGTATTTTCCGGCGTTGATGCCGTCGAGCCGCCGCCGCGCCTCGTTTCCGTCCAGCGACGAGTTGAGAAACGTCGCCGCCACGCCGCTGGCTTCGAGCTGGTCCACCTGGTCCTTCATCAGCGCGATGAGCGGGGAAACGACGACGGTGAGTCCCTCGCGAACGAGGGCGGGCAGCTGATAGCAGAGACTTTTCCCGGCCCCGGTCGGCAAAATCGCCACGGCGTCACGGCCAGCGAGCGAGGCTTCCATGATTTCCCGCTGCAGCGGGCGGAATTCGTCATAGCCGAAGGTTTGCTTGAGGCGGCTGGATAACAGTTGCAGGCTCATGGCATCAGTTGAAGCGTGATCGTTTGAACAGGTCAAGATGGAATTGGCACGGACTGTGGCGATAACTGATGTTGATCTTCAATCCCGCCCTTTACAAGCCGGATGATCCCTGCCACACACCTCGAAATTTAGCCGCCCGGCGGTCTCTCCCAACCTTCTCCTACCATGCCCAAAGACACCTCGATCCGGAAAATTCTCGTCATCGGCTCCGGCCCCATCGTCATCGGCCAAGGCTGCGAATTCGACTACTCCGGCGTCCAGGCGTGCAAGGCGCTGAAGGAAGAGGGCTATGAAGTCATCCTCGTGAACTCGAATCCGGCGACGATCATGACCGATCCGGAGTTCGCACACCGCACTTACATCGAGCCGATCACGCCGGAAGTGGTGGAAAAAATCATCATCCGCGAGAAGCCTGACGCCCTGCTCCCGACGCTTGGCGGCCAGACGGCGCTGAACACCTCGATGTCGCTCTACAAGTCCGGCACACTCGACAAACACGGCGTCCGCATGATCGGTGCCAAGGCCGAGGCCATCGACATGGGCGAGGACCGCCAGCTTTTCAAAGAGGCGATGATCCGCATCGGCTTGGACATGCCGCGCTCCGGCATCGCCCACACGATGGAAGATGCGAAAAAGGTGGCTGAGGAAATCGGCACGTTTCCGCTCATCATCCGCCCGGCCTTCACGCTCGGCGGCCAGGGCGGCGGCATCGCCTACAACCGCGAGGAGTATGAGGAAATCATCACCCGCGGGCTCGATCTTTCCCCGGTTTCCGAGGTCCTCATCGACGAATCCCTGCTCGGCTGGAAAGAGTTCGAAATGGAAGTCATGCGCGACTGCGCCGACAACTGCGTGGTCATTTGCTCGATCGAAAACCTCGACCCCTGCGGCGTGCACACCGGTGATTCCATCACCGTCGCGCCGATCCAGACACTCACCGACCGCGAATACCAAATCATGCGCGACGCCTCGTTCGCCGTCATCCGCGAGATCGGCGTGGAGACCGGCGGCTCGAACATCCAGTTCGCCACCGACCCGAAAACCGGCCGGATGATCGTCATCGAAATGAACCCGCGGGTTTCCCGCAGCTCCGCGCTGGCCTCGAAAGCGACCGGATTCCCTATCGCCAAGATCGCCGCGAAACTCGCCGTCGGCTACACGCTCGACGAGCTTCCTAACGACATCACCCGCGTCACGCCCGCCTCGTTCGAGCCGACCATCGACTACGTGGTCACCAAAATTCCGCGCTTCACTTTCGAGAAATTCCCGACCGCGAACCCGGTTCTCACCACCTCGATGAAATCCGTCGGCGAGGCGATGTCGATCGGCCGCACTTTCAAAGAGTCCATGCAGAAATGCCTGCGCTCGCTCGAAACCGGCCGCTGGGGCTTCGGCTTCGACAAGAAGGACCCGCAAAACCCGACCCGCGACGAGATCGCCCGCAAGCTACAAATCCCGAACGCCGAGCGCATTTTCTGGCTGCAAACCGCCTTCGTCAACGGCTGGACGCTCGAGGAAATCTTCGACGCCACCGCCATCGACCCGTGGTTCCTCCGCCACCTCCAACAGATCGCCGAGGAAGGCGCGAATCTCGCCGAGCTCGACCTCAAGCGCGCCAAGAAACTCGGTTTCTCGGACCGCCAGATCGCCATGGCCAAGGGCACGTCCGAAGACGAAGTCCGCGCCGAGCGCAAAGCGAAAGGCATCGTCCCCGGCTACCGCCTCGTCGATACCTGCGCCGCCGAGTTCGAGGCCTACACCCCGTATTTCTACTCGTCCTACGGCGACGAAAACGAAGCCCGTCAGTCGGACAAAAAGAAGATCATCATCCTCGGCGGCGGCCCTAACCGGATCGGCCAGGGCATCGAGTTCGACTACTGCTGCGTCCACGCCGCCTTCGCGCTCAAGGAGCTCGGCTACGAAACCATCATGGTCAACTCGAACCCGGAAACGGTTTCCACCGACTACGACACTTCCGACAAGCTGTTCTTCGAGCCGCTCACGTTAGAAGACGTGCTCAACATCTGCGACCAGGAAAAACCCTTCGGCGTCATCGTCCAGTTCGGCGGCCAAACGCCGCTCAATCTCGCAGCCGACCTCGAACGCCACGGCGTCCCGATCATCGGAACCTCGCCGAAATCCATCGAACAAGCCGAGGACCGGAAATTTTTCTCCGCCCTGCTCGACAAGCTCAACCTCAAGCAAGCCGAAGCCGGCACCGCTACCAACGAGGAAGAAGCCATCGTCATCGCCAACCGCATTACCTACCCGGTGCTCGTCCGCCCGTCCTTTGTGTTAGGCGGCCGCGGCATGATGATTGTTTACAACGACGCCGAGCTCTCCCGCTACATGCGCGAGGCCGTCATCGCCTCGCCCGAGCGCCCCGTGCTCGTGGACCGCTTCCTTAACAACGCCACCGAAGTGGACGTCGACTGCATTTCTGATGGAGAAACCTCCGTGGTCGGTGCCATCATGGAGCACATCGAGCAGGCCGGCATCCACTCCGGCGACTCTGCCTGCGTGATCCCCGCGTTTTCCCTGTCAGACTCTATCAAGGCGGAAATCACCCGCGCCGCCATCGAGCTCGCCCGCGAGCTGCAGGTCCGCGGCTTGATGAACATCCAGTTCGCCGTGAAGGACGAGCAACTCTACGTCATCGAGGTCAATCCGCGCGCCTCCCGCACCGTGCCGTTTGTCAGCAAGGCCACCGGCGTTTCCCTCGCCAAGCTCGCCGCCAAAGTGATGGTCGGCGAAAAACTCAAGGACCTCGGCTACACCCAAACCATCGTCCCGCCCCATTTCTCGGTAAAAGAAGCCGTCTTCCCGTGGAACCGATTCCCCGGCATCGACATCGTGCTCGGCCCGGAAATGAAGTCCACCGGCGAGGTCATGGGCATCGACGCCGACTGGGGCATGGCCTACGCGAAATCCCAGATCAGCGCCTTCAATCCGCTCCCTACCGAGGGCAACGTCTTCCTTTCCGTCGCCGACCTCGACAAAAACCGCGCCGTGCAAGTCGCCCGCGACCTCGTGGAGCTCGGTTTCAAAATCTACTCCACCGGCGGCACCCACGCCCGCCTCGTCGCCGAGGGCATTCCGAGCCACCGCGTTTACAAGGTCCTCGAGCAGGCCCGCCCGAACGTGATCGACATGATGAAAAACAACGAAATCCATTTCATCATCAACACCCCGTCCACGCACGAATCCCGCGCCGACGAGATCCTGATCCGCTCCACTGCCATCGCCCAAAAGATTTCCCACGCCACCAACCTCTCCGCCGCCGAAGCGTCCGTGAAGGCGATGCGGTCGCTAAAGACCCGTGAATTCACGGTGAAGAGCATCCAGGAGTATCACGCGTGAGGCCTGCGACTTTGGCAGCAGGGAAGAGGAGGAGTGGCAGCAGGCTGCACGCAGTCCAAGGTCAGAGGTCCAGGATCGGGGGCCGGGGTGTCCCATTTTTTAGTGACATGACAGATCGGCGGTTTTTGTGGAAGGTGTCTTCCGTCGAGGGGAGAGGTCCCCGGTTTCATTCATGACAAAACAAAAGAGGCCGCACGAGTGTGCGGCCTCTTTTGTTTGTTTTGTTTGTAAGGGCAGCTTGGATGGACAGGACGGCCATCGCGCTTGAGGTCACCAGTGGGTGGCGGCGCGGAATTCCTGGATGCGGGCTTCGAGCTCGCCGACGGCGAGGGTTTCCATGCGGCGGGTGGAGAAGGCCTCGCAGGTGAAGGAGGCGAGCATGGAGCCGTGGATGATGGCCTGGCGGAGCATCGGGGCATCGTAGGGCGGATGGCCTTGGGAGGCGAGGTAGCCGGCCATGCCGCCGAGGAAGGTGTCGCCGGCACCGGTGGGATCGGCGACGGTTTCAAGCGGATAGGCGGAGCAGCGGAAGATTTCCCCGTCTTGGGAAAACAACATGGCACCGAACTCGCCGAGTTTGACGACCACGTTGCGAGGGCCTTTTTCGAGGAGGATGCGGCCGGCTTTGACGAGGTTGGAGGTGCGGGCGAGGTCGCGGGCCTCGCCTTCGTTGAGGACGAATAGGTCGAGGTGCGGCAGGACATCGTGGAGCCGGTCGTTGGCGATCTCGATCCAGAGGTCCATGGTGTCGGCGATGACGAAGGAGGCGTTGAGATTTGAAGAGCCGTTGCCGCACTGGGCGAGCATTTCGAGCTGGTTGTCCGGGGACATGTTCGCGAGCACGACGATGGGCGAGGCGGCGGAGTCGGTGGGGACCTTGACCTGCCAGTTTTCGAGGACGTTGAGGCCGACGCGGTGGGTGGTGCGGTCGTTCATGTTGGCGTGATACTCGCCGGACCAGGTGAAGGATTCGTTGGTGGAACGCTCGACGCCATGGAGGGAAACGCCGCGGATTTCGAGCATTTCAAGATGCTCTTGGGGGAAGTCGTGGCCGATGATGCCGATGAGGTCAACGGGACGGCTGAAGAAGGAGGCGGCAAGCGCGGCATAGGCGGCGGAACCGCCGAGGAGGTTGCGGGCCTCGTCGTCGGGGGTCTTGACGTGGTCGATGGCGATGGTGCCGCCGATGACGATGCGGGGGGGCTGCGAGGGCGGAAGTCGGAACTCGGATGGCGGAACGGAAGATGGGGTCATGGAGGTGAGTTATTTGCGGTTTCGTTTGGCGGTGTTGATGGAACTTACGATGATGGAAAGGATCTGATTTGCTTCGGCCATGAGTGGCTGGAGGCGGCTGGCGGGGAGCATTCCCGAACGAACGATTAACTCCAGCCAGAAAAGGACTTCATCGGCTTCTTCCTCGACGGTTGCCATTTTGCTGCTGAAATCGGCGATGCTTTTGGCCCGCTTCGCGGTGCGGTAGTTGGCCGCGACGGAAGTTCCGGATCGACAAAGCCGGTCGGCGGCGTTCCGTCCCTGGATTGTTTTTGGCAGGGTGTCGACGGCTTCGACCACGCGGAGCGCGAAGCACCTTGTCCTTTCGCGAAGATCAATCGGATCGCTGGCAGCTTTTTCTTAATTTCCCGGGTTCCGGGTTCCGCATTCCGCGTTCAAGGCCGCTATGGCTGCCCGGGTCGCGGATTGGACGTTTGTGGCCTTGAGAAGATCCGAGACGATGACGACGCGGCGAGCTCCGGCGGCGAGGACTTGCGGGAGGGTTTGGCGGGTGATGCCGCCGATGCAGAAGGCGGGGATTTGCGAGCCGACTTCGCGCTCCATGGCGGCGATTTCGTGCAGACCGATGGCGGGGCGGCCGGCTTTGGTGGGGGTGGGAAAAAGCGGGCCGAAGCCGATGTAGTCGAAGCCTTCGGCGAGGGCGGCACGGGCTTGGTCGAGGGAATGGGTGGAGCGGCCGAAGAGGAAGGAACGCGGGACGGAGGTGGCGGGAGAGGATGAATGAATGAATGAATGAAGGCCGGACTGAAGTCCGCGGTCCGGGGGGGGATGAAGATGACAGGCGAGACGCCTATCCGCCTTTTCGCGGGCTTCGGCGAGGGAGCCGTCGTCCTGACCGATGTGGACGCCGTCGGCGCCGATTTGCGCGGCGAGGGCGGGGTGGTCGTTGAGGATGAAGGGGACTCCGGCGGCACGGCAGAGCGGGAGGAGTTTTTCGGCGACGCGCTGGATGGTGGCGAGGTCGTGGCCTTTGGCGCGGAGCTGGAGGAGGTGGGCTCCGCCGGATAGGAGCGAGGTGGTGACTTCCTCGGCGCGGGCCTCGGGGACGTAGCCGAGGTCGAGGATGGCGTAGAGGCGGGCTGTTGGCATGCTTGAAGACGGATGAATGAACGCAGGGGGCGAGACGCCCCCTCGACGGTCTGGAGCAAGATGCTCCAGCCACGTGATGAATGAATGCAAGGGACAGGAATGTCCCTTCTCCTTATGGCTTGCGCTCTTCGAGATAGCGCGCGACCCAGCCGATGTCGTAGGTGCCGGCGGCGAAATCCGGGTGGGCGATGATTTCCTGCTGGAAGGGGATGGTGGTCTTGATGCCGCGGATCATGAACTCGCCGAGGGCGCGCTTCATGCGGGCGATGGCGATCTCGCGGGTGGCTCCGGTGACGATGAGCTTGGCGATCATCGAGTCGTAATGCGGCGGGACGGTGTAGCCGGAATAGACGTGGGTATCGACGCGGACGCCTTTTCCACCGGGGGCATACCAAAGGTCGATGGTGCCGGGGCTGGGAGTGAAGTTGTTGAAGGGGTCCTCGGCGTTGATGCGGCACTCGATGGAGTGGCCGCGCGGCTGGGCTTCGAGGACGTGGCGGGAAAGCGGCTCGCCGGCGGCGACGCGGATCTGCTCCTTGATGAGCTCGCAGCCCATGACTTCCTCGGTGACCGGGTGCTCGACCTGGATCCGGGTGTTCATTTCCATGAAATAGAAGTTCTCGGCGGCTTCATCGACAAGGTATTCGATGGTGCCGGCGTTCTGATAGCCGATGTTCCTGATCAGGTTGACGGAGGCCTCGCCCATGCGGGCCCGGAGCTCGGGGGTGAGCAGGGGCGACGGGCATTCCTCGATGATCTTCTGGTTGCGGCGCTGCATCGAGCAGTCGCGCTCGCCGAGGTGGATGAAATTTCCGTGGGAGTCGCCGATGACCTGGAACTCGACGTGGTGCGGATTGAGGACGAGTTTTTCGAGATAACAGGCCCCGTTGCCGAAGCAGGCGACGGCTTCGTTAGAGGCGGCTTGAAAGAGGCTGATGAACTCTTCTTCCTTGAAACAAGGGCGCATGCCGCGGCCGCCACCGCCAGCGGTGGCCTTGATCATGACGGGCAGACCGATTTTTTTTGCCTCGATAAGGGCGCTTTCCGCGTCCGCCATGATGTCGGAGCCGGGAGTGATGGGAACGCCGTTAGCGATGGCGGTGGCGCGGGCGGTGGCCTTGTCACCCATCATGGAAATCACCTGATGGGACGGCCCGATGAAGGTGAGGCCGGAGCTGGCGCAAATTTCCGCGAAACGGGCGTTTTCCGATAGAAACCCGTAGCCGGGGTGGATGGCGTCCGCGCCGGTGATCTCGGCGGCGGCGATGATGCGGTCGATCTTAAGATAGGATTCCTTGCTGGAGGCGGGGCCGATGCAGACGGCTTCATCGGCGAGCTGGACGTGCATGGAATCGACGTCTGCCTCAGAGTAAACGGCGACGGATTCGACATCGAGCTCGCGGCAGGCACGGATGATGCGGAGGGCAATTTCGCCGCGATTGGCAACTAGGACGCGCTTGAACATGGTCGGAGAAGTGAAGAAGTGCTCAGTGAGCAGTGATCAGCGAAAACGGCTTACTGGATGCGGAAGAGGACATCGCCGTATTGGACGGGATTGCCGTCCTCGGCGACGTAGGCGCAGATGGTACCGGCGCGCTCGGCCTTGATCTCGTTCATGACCTTCATGGCCTCGATGATGCAAAGCGTCTGGCCGATGGAAACGACGCTACCGACATCGACGAAGTTCGGGGCGTCGGGGGCGGGTTTCAGATAGAAAGTGCCGACCATGGGCGAGGTGATCTCCGCGCCGTCGGCGACGGGAGCGGCCGGCGCGGCGGCGGGGGCCGGGAGCGCGGCGGCGGGCGCGTAGGCCGGGGCTTGGGCGGCAGGGAGGGAGGCGAGCAGGCCGCGGAGGTCGTCGAGGTCCGCGCCTTTTTTGAGTTTGAGGTGAAAGTCCCCTTTGGTGAGGTCGAAGTGGGTGAGCCCGTGCTCATTCATGAGTTCGACGATGCGGCGGATTTCCTGGAGTTCCACGGTGAGAGAAGGTTGGGAGTTTGGATGACGAGTGCCGGTCCGACGGGATGGATCTCGTGGGCGCTAGCTAGAAGGAGCGGGGAATGAGCGTCAAGCGGAATGGGGGGATGGGAATTTTGGATTTTAGATTTTGGATTTTGGATTTGAGACGGTAAATGCGGCCGTGATTGCGATGCAGACTTTCAACGTCCTTCCGCGCGCGGCGCTGGCGGGGGAATTCGTGCCGGGGGATTATTTCCGGAAGCTGGAGCGGGCGGAGATTTGCCGGGGCGAGCGGCCGCTGGAAATCGATCTGGGCTGCGGCGACGGCTCGTTTTTGATGGAGATGGCGCGGGAGTTCCCCGAGCGGGATTTCCTGGGAGTCGAGCGCTTGCTCGGGCGGGTGCGGAAGGTTTGCAAAAAGCTGACGCGGCGGGGTTTGGAAAACACGCGGGTGCTGCGGCTGGACAGCCGCTACGTGGTCGAGTGGCTGCTGCCAGAAGCGGAGATTTCGCGGCTGCACCTGCTCTGCCCCGATCCGTGGCCGAAGCTGCGGCATCACCGGCGGAGATTGGTACAGATGGAATTTCTGGAAGCGGTGCGGCGGGCGCTGGTGCCGGGCGGCGAGTTTCTTTTCATGACCGACCACGAGGAATATTTCCAGTGGGCAGTGGAGAAAGTCGGGGCGTTCGGGAAATTTCAAATCGAGGAATGGACGGAGGAATCGTTTTTCTATCCGAAGACGGATTTCCAACAGCAATGGGAGGCAGAGGGGAAATCGATGTTCCGCCTGCGCTGCCGGAAGGTCGTGGCAGGTTAAAACGCTCCGGCCACCAAGGGCTTTCAACGGGGTTTGAGGATCATCACGGATTGATCCGCGAAGCCTTCCAAGCGGAGATTTCCCGCCGCGTCCACCCGCACGGTGACGCCGCCGGATTCGCCTTGGTGGATGACCTGGATGCCTCGCGAACGCCAGTATTTCACGGTCTGCGGCTTGAGCTGCTCGGTCAACGGGAATGCGGAATGCGAGGCGACGATGGCCAGCGGGTTCACGGCGTCGAGAAACGCATCGCCGAGAGACGCGTGGCTGCGGTGGCGGCCAGCGATGATGACGTCGGCCGAGACGTCCGCGCGGGCGTCCAGCAATGCCGACTCGGCGTGTGCCCCCGCATCGCTGGTGAAGAGCAGTTTCCAGCCCCGCCAGTGGAGGCGGTAAATCGCGACGCGGTCGTCGGCGGGGGCGTTTTGTGCGAACGGATCGGGAGCGTGGAGGATTTCCAACCGCGCGCCGTGCGGCATCGTTAGAACGCGGAGATCCGCAGCTTGGAGCGTTCGGATTCCCGCCTTGGGCGCGTCCGTCGCCCAGGTTCGGAATGCCGGGCTGCGCGACCGGGCGACCGGCAGGAGGACCTGCCGGACCGGCAAAGTCTCCCAGACCTCCGCGCCGCCGCCGAGGTGACCGCCATCCGGGTGGCTCAGCACCACCGAATCCGGCATGACGCCGAGCCGCCGCAACGAAGGCGCGATCCGCCGTTTGAAACTGTAGCGGTCGGCGCAATCCAGCAGCAACGCGCCGCTTCTACCGCCGGAAAAACACGCCGCGCCGGCTCCGTGCTCCAAATCATAAACGAGCAGGAACGGCTGGCTTTCCTGCGCCAGTTGGAAGTGCCCGCCGGGGACCGCTGAAAATCCTTCCGCCGTCAGGACGCATAGTTTCGCCACATAGCCGTTCGCCCGGTTCACCAGCCTGGCGGCTAACGGAACCACCGGATGCAACGCCCCCGCGAGTAGCGCCGCGCTTAGTAGAACGAAAACCAGAGGCACCAGAATCACCCCGGCGAAAACCGAAACCGGAGTCACCAGCCCGAAGTGAAACGCAGTGAGCGGCGTCGAGCCGATCCCCGCCACCAGCGAGACGCCGAGCGATTGCGCGATGTTTCTGCGGAACCCGAGCCAGGCCTTTTGCCGCCGCGTCATCATCGCCAGCGGCAGATAGAGCTCCGGTTTCGCGATCCATGAAAACAGCCGTGTCCCCCACCCCGCGCCGACCGCGATGACGGCCACCACGCCGTAGGAAAGCTGCACGCCCGGCTGGAACAACAGTCGCCCGTCCCACAGCATTGCCGCTAACAAAACCGCACCGAGCGCGTTCAACAGATCCGGCCGCCTGCGGCAGACGAAGGCCCCGAGAAACACCGCAGCCATCCACGCCGAGCGCATCGCCGGCGGGCTGTTGCCGGTGAGCCAGGAGTAGCCGAAAATGAGCGGCAGCAAGGCCGGCACCGCCCAGCGCCGGGGCACCCCCGCCAGCCGCAGCAGCAGCCAGCCGATGCTCCCGACCATCGCCACGTGCAAGCCACTAACAGAGAATGCGTGCAAAGTCCCGCTGTTGCGAAACGCCGCCACCAGCTCGTCCGCGTCCGGCGGTTGCTCGCCGATGACCACCGCGCGGATGACCACGGCTTCCCGCGAATCCTCCGCCAAGCCGTCCGTCACCGCCGTGCGGAAGCCCCGCCGTAGCGCGGCTCCACGCGCCGCCCACCCGTGAGTCACGACCTCGCCGCGCACCCAGCCGGCGTGGAAAACCGCCGCCACCCCCTGCCCCCGCAGCCAGGCGGCCTGATCGAACTCGCCCGGATTGCGCCGCTCCGGCAGCGGGCCGAAATTCCCGCGCGCCCTCACCCGCGAGCCGGCGACCGGCAGCTCTCCCCTGCCCTCCCACCAGACCTTGGCCCCGGCCTGCGGGCCCGTTAGCAAGACCGCCGGTGCCGACCAGAAATTCTCACTGCCCCTGCCATCCTTGAGCAGGCGGCCCTGCATTTCGCCCCCGCCGGATTCCAACAGCTTGCGCTCTTCGGAGTCCCTCGCCCCGGTCCGCCAGGTGAAAACCCCAACCGCCAGCCAGCCGCAAAACAGCCATGCCAAACCCGCCCGCCAGCTCGTGAACCAAGCTCCTGCCAGACCCAGCGCCGTGCCTGCAACGAGGCCCGCCGGAAGGCTCCACCCGGCTAACAAGACGCAACCGGCGGCGACGAGCGCCGCCACGAACAGGGGGTGCCGCCCGCAGAACCTCCCCGCCCGGCGGCGGATGCTGAGCCTGATTTCCCGCATCATGTCGGTTCCATGGCGGAAGGAAAATGCAGCGGTCGCGCCCGATCACATCTGCCCCTTGCATTGCGCTTCCCGAGCCGCCAATGCCGCAGCCTCCTCGGCTGCGGCCCATTCGCGCAGTTTGTGGCTAGCGTTCGACGAGTGTCGGGTGCCGGGAAACTGATCCACCACTTGGTTCAGGATCGACACGGCGGTCGCGCGGTCGCCCTTCATCTCGTCGTAAAGCTCCGCCAGGCGGAAAAGGAAATAGGCCGCGTCGTTGAGCTCCCATTCCTGGCTTTCCAGCGCGTGATGGATGGTTAGAATCGCCGCCGCCGCGTCACCGAGGTGGGTCTTCTGGATCTTGGCGATTTCCACCCATGGCACGCGGTTCAACGGATCTGCGGCGGCCGCCTCCTTGAAGGCCCTGATCGCACCTTCATAATCGCCCTGCGCCATCAGCGAGCGGCCGTCACGCATGACGTCCTTCTCCACTTTTTCCCCGCTGTCGTAAACCGCGTGGGTGATCCGCTGGGCGAAGAACGGCAACAGGTATACCACCACGAAAATGCCGACCAGACCGGAGGTCAAAAAGGTGAGCAGGATACCGTTGAAGGTTTTCTCACCCTCCATCGACTGGAGCTCGGTTTTCAATTCCGCGACCTTGCCATCCGGGTCGCCATCGCCTTCCTGCACCTCGATCTGCTGTTCGAGAGTCGCCATTTCCCGGCCGGTTTTTGAATACATCATCCAGCTTCCAGCCACGAGCACCGTCAGCCATCCATACATGATCCATCTCATCATTCCGCAGCGTGCTCCATCGCGGCCGGGGACTGGAAGTAAATTTTACTGCAACTTACAAGCGGCGGGCGTTGCGGCCCTCGTCGATCAGTTTCCAGAAATGCTTGGAGTTCGCCAGCGCCTCGTCCTCGGCGAGCGGCAGCTTCGAACGGAACATGAAATCCGAAAACGTCCCCTTATGCAGCACCCGGTGGACGATCACCGCGCCTTCCTTCACCTCGAAATAGAACCGGTAATCCTTCGCCCGGAAGCGATAGAGGATCACTCCGTCGCGATCGATTTTGCCGAAGCGCTCGCCGCTCAGGTTGGCCAGATCCTCCTTGCCGACCTTGAATTCCTCCAGCAGCTCAAGCTGTTCGAGAGTGCCGAGGGCGGAAAGCTCGGCGGCGCTGATTTCGTTGAAGACGATTTGAAACACCCCGAAAGGCTAGCGGTGCGCAGCCGCTTTGCCAGCGCCAATAATGTGTCCCGGCTGAGACAGCCGGAACACATTCCTATGACAGGCGCGCCGCTAGCAGCTCGCGTTGGAAGATGAGCTCCTTCGGTAGGTCGTCGTAAAGGTCGATGAAGAGCTCTCCCTGGCTGACGAGCTCGGTTTTCCACTCGGCACGGTTGAAGGCCATGACCTTGTCGTAGCTCTCGCGGGTGAAGTCTTCGAGACCGTCGATGTTGAAATCCTCGAAGGCGGGGGTCCAGCCGATCTGGGTTTCGTAACCGGCGGCGGCACCGTGGCAGCGTTTCACGATCCATTCGAGGACGCGCATGTTCTCACCGTAGCCGGGCCACAGGAACTTCCCGTCGTCGTCCTTGCGGAACCAGTTGACGTGGAAGAAGCGCGGAAGGCTCGTGAGATAGCGGCGCATTTCCAGCCAGTGGCCGAAATACGCGCCCATGTTATAGCCGCAGAACGGCAGCATGGCCATCGGGTCGCGGCGGACCTTGCCGATGGCGCCGGCGGCGGCGGCGGTCATTTCCGAGCCCATGGTGGCCCCGACGTAAACGCCGTGGCTCCAGTTGAATGCCTGATAGACAAGCGGCATGGTCGTCGGGCGGCGGCCGCCGAAGACGATGCCGTCAATCGGCACGCCGTCCGGATTCTGCCACTCGGGGTCGATGGTCGGGCACTGCACGGCGGGCGCGGTGAAGCGGGCGTTGGCATGGGCGGCGCTGCGGCCGCAGTCCGGCGTCCACGACTGGCCGGTCCAGTCGATGAGGTGCGCGGGCTTGGTCGGAGACATGCCCTCCCACCAGACGTCGCCGTCGTCAGTGAGGGCGACGTTGGTGAAGATGGTGTTTTCCTTCATCGAGTCCATGGCGATGGGATTGGTGTCGTAGGCGGTGCCGGGAGCGACGCCGAAAAAGCCGGTTTCCGGATTGATCGCGTGCAGTTTGCCGTCGGCATGCGGCCACAGCCAAGCGATGTCGTCGCCGACGATGGAGGTCTTCCAGCCGGCATCCACATAGGCCTTCGGCGGGATGAGCATGGCGAGGTTGGTCTTGCCGCAGGCGGACGGGAAGGCGCAGGAGAGATAGGTCTTGGTGCCGTCCGGCGCGTGGACGCCGACGATGAGCATGTGCTCGGCCATCCACTGGTGCTCGCGGGCGATGTTCGAGGCGATGCGCAGGGCGAGGCATTTTTTCCCTAGCAGGGCGTTGCCGCCGTAGCCCGATCCGTAAGACATGATCTCGCGGGTCTCGGGGAAATGGACGATGTATTTGTCATCGTTGCAGGGCCAAGTGGAATCGGCCTGGCCGGGCGCCAGCGGCGAGCCGACCGAGTGGAGGCAGGGAATGAACTGGCCGTGGCCGTCGCGTTTTCTGGTGATCGTGCCGTTAGCCTCGTCTTCCAAGCGCTTCAGGACGTGCGAACCCATGTGGCACATGATCCGCATGTTGACGACCACGTAAGGGCTATCAGAAATTTCCACGCCGATCTTGGCGAGCGGCGAGTCGAGAGGACCCATGCAGAACGGGATGACATACATCGTGCGGCCTTTCATCGAGCCTTTGAATTTGCCTGTCAGCTTGACGCGCATCCCGGCGGGATCCGCCCAGTGGTTGGTGGGGCCGGCCTCGTCGGGGCGCTTCGAGCAGATGTAGGTCCGGTCCTCCACGCGGGCGACGTCTGACGGAGTCGAGCGGGCGAGGAATGAATTGGGGCGTTTCGCCGGGTTGAGGCGGGTGAAAGTGCCTTTTTCCACCATCAGCGTGGTGAGGCGATCCCATTCGGCTTGTGACCCGTCGCACCACTCGACGGCGTCGGGCGTGCAGAGGGCGGTCATTTCTTCGACCCATTTCAACAAGGCGGGGTGAGTGGTCTTAGATGTTTTATTCATAGCAAACACAGTAGAGCGAACTCTCCAACTCTTGGCAATTCGATCTTGAGATAGGGACGGAATTTCCCAAGAAATGCGCAGATTTGTGCCGATTTCCTCCGATTAGATAGAAACCCATCCGCGACAACGCGTGGAAAGGAGCACGCACTCGACCCGCGCTGCGGGGTAGGCCCGCTCCATCACCTCACGATAGGCGTGCATCTGGCCGGAATGCCTTGCGACCAGCTCTGAAATTTCATCCAGCCCGTCGGTTTTGAAATCAATCACCTGGACGTGGGTCACCGCGCCTGACGCGTCGCGGTGGAGGTGGAGCCGGTCCATCACGCCGCTCAGCCATTTGCCGTCGAGCACCGCGTCCACCGGCTGTTCGCGGTGGAGTTCGACCGACTTCCCGCCTCGCTCGAAGAGCTTCCGCAGGTCCGGGATTTCCAGCAGATCTGCCACCAGCCGCCCGGCGTCGCTCGCGGGTAAATCCGGGATCGCCTCGTCCACCCAGCCGACCCGCTCGAAGGCGAGGTGGACCTCGCTGCCGAACTTCATTCCGCTCGCGGAATGGGTCGCCGCGGCGGCCGATTTTTTCTTCGCGCCGCTCGGGGTCGTCCGCTCGCGGCGGGCCACCCCGGCGGCAAGCGGGGGCGTCGCGGCGGAAACCTCCGGACTGTCTGATAGGGAAATGCTTTCCGCCCAGTCCGGCGAGCCCGACTGATAGACCACGCCGGGCTCGCCCGTCGAGGAGACGGATCTCGCCAGCCAGTTCGCCAGCGACGGCTTGTCCGGCTCCTGGGATTTGGCGGGCGGCTCCAGCAGGACATAGAGCCCGCGCTTCGAGCGGGTGAGAGCCACGTAGAGCATGCAAAACGCCTCGTAACGCTGGCCCGCGGCCCACTCCGCCTCCGCCGCGCGCATCTCCGGAATCAGCTCGCGCGCCCACTTCGGCGGGGTTTGGGTGATCCAGCCGTCCGCCTCCGCCACCTCGAAATACTGCGATGAAGGCACCCCGTCGTTAGGAACTTCCGGCAGCACGACCATGTCGAAGCCGAGGCCCTTCGCCTTGTGA
Organism: Akkermansiaceae bacterium; assembly: GCA_947462535.1. Classification (GTDB taxonomy): domain Bacteria; phylum Verrucomicrobiota; class Verrucomicrobiia; order Verrucomicrobiales; family Akkermansiaceae; genus Luteolibacter. The sequence continues at coordinate 31,729 of CANHPN010000025.1, forward strand.
ATGGTCATCACCTGCACGGCGGCGATCCCCGGACTTTGCGAGACCTCCAGCCGCCCGATCCATTCCGCAGCTTGTCGCGGAGTCGCTCCGCCTTGCGCGTCGAGGGCCGCGAGCGCCGACATGATATCCCCCGCGCGACGGCGGCCGAAATCCGACCAATCCGCCCAGCTGTCTTCCAGCACGGTCTCGATCATCCCGGCGAAACCCGATTCCGAAGCGAGTCCTAGCAGACCCTCCCAGACTTGCTGCCATTGCTCGCCGAACCTCGTCCGCAAGGTGGCTGCCAGCGGTGACATTTCCACGACTTCCCGGGCGAAGTCGTCCGCCGGATTCGCCAGCCACTTGAGCAAATGCCCGAGCGCGATGCCCACCGGATTGTCCTTCGACGGCTCGCGTCGGCCTTCCTCGATGACATCCAGCCCCCTTGCCCGCAGATGATCTGCCACCTCCCGCACCATCGAGTTGCTGCGCACCAGCACGCCGCAAGTCATCGGCCGCTTGCCGACGCCGAGCTCGTCTAGCAACTCCCCCAGCCTCTCCAGCCGCTCCTCCCATTTTCCCTCGACCACCTCCACCCGCGCCTCGCCGCGCTTGGTAGGCCCGGTCAACGGGTCTGCGGAAACATGCTCCTGCCATTGCCACTTGGCCGCAGCGTCGCCGAAAAGCTCGCGCAGGGTCGCCGCGTCGCCGCAAACCTGGTTCACCAGCGCCAGAACCTCGGGGCACGAGCGCCAGGACTCCGCCATCGGCTCGATTTCCAAACCGCCGCGATAGCGCGCGATGACCTCGTCAAACAACCCGACTTCGCCGCCGCGCCAAGCGTAAATCGCCTGTTTGCGGTCGCCCACGATGAACATCGTGCCCTCGCCTTCGCCCGCCGCTTCGTCGATCAGCGGCAGCAAGCCCATCCAATCCGACCGACTGGTATCTTGGAACTCATCCAGCAGCCAGTGCTCGTAGCGGGCGTCGAGCCGGAAATCCACCGCCTCGCGTCGCAGCCGCGCGTCCTCGCCCTTGACCCACTCGCCCATCAGGATTTTCACGTCGTCGAAGCCGAGCAGGCCGCGGCGGCGGAGTTGTTTTTCGCAGCGCGCGTCATAGACCGAGACCACCTCGCGGACGGCGCGGGTGCGGATCAGCGCCGCCGCCATCTCGCAGCGGGCGGCGAGATTCACCATCTTGCGGAGCGCGTCACCGGCCGGTCCGCCGATGAGGAAATC